>DATLUE010000317.1:0-25290 GCA_035533255.1 Allostellaceae bacterium
TTGGCGCAGAAAGGCTTGGCGCGACTCGATGATATGCTTCGGCCGGCGAATCTCTCAGGCACAATCTCGGACATGCTTACAGCGAGCCTCGGGAAGCATTCGAGAGTCTTGGTACAGAACAATTATCACAATGGGCATCCCGACCTTATCGTCAATGGCCGATATCCCAACAATTCGATAAAGAGCGGTCAAGATGGGGTCGAGATCAAGAGCACGCGCCGAGTCGGCGGCGCAGTCGATACTCACGGTGCTCGGGATCAGTGGATGTGTGTTTTCGGTTACAGCGTCGATAATTCCACCGAGCCCGCGATCAATCGGAGCGCGATGACCTTTACCCAAGTGTATCTTGGTAAAGTAACAACGGCAGAGTTTCGGAAGAACTCACGCAGCGAGCTAGGCACGCGGACCGCGACCTTGGCGAGAGAAGGCATCGCTAAACTGCGAGGGAGCTGGGTGTACGACTTAAAGCAATTAGGAAATGCCGAGCCTTGATAGCGGCGTGATGGCTTGGCGTGCCATCTTCACGTAGTTGGGATCGCGCTCGATCCCGATGCTCTCATAACCAACGGCAACTGCGGCGGCGAGCGTTGAGCCAGAGCCGGCAAATGGATCGAGAATAACCCCTTCCCCGAGAGGCAAGACGGCGCGCGCGAGTTGTCTGAGAAACGATTGCGGCTTAAGGCTTGGGTGAGGAGCGAGCTTGCGCTCATTCGATCTGGTTGGGTGCGATTGGACGACATCTCCGAATGGTCTCTCTTTAGAAATTCTGCGAAAGCCGCCTGTCTTCCATTTTCGAAGATTGTCCTGCACCCGACCATCAAGTGGCTTGCGGAAACAGAGCCAAGGCTCCCACATCGAGCGCGGCATTACGCTCACGTCCGAAAATTCTTTGTGAGCGTTTTTGGGTCGATCGCCTCCTCTCATGGTCATCACAAGTCGGATAATTTCCCCGCGACGCTCTAACCCGGCTTCAGTAAGAGCTCTAGAAACCCGATCGGAAATCAGCGGATTGGATGCAACGATCACGTTTGCACCGGGTACCAGCGCCGGTAGCAGCAATCTTCCCCATTCGAGGAAAAAAAGCCCGAGCGCATCAAGATCGGATTCCACTAAGGTTGTAAATCGGGGCAAAGGGGCGCGTTGATGGCCATCGAAAGACGGGGGGATACGCCAAACGCCACCCTTGCGGTTTCGCAATTTTTCTTGTTCCTCGGATGAGTATTCTACAAAGCCGTATGGCGGGTCCGTCACGACAGCTTCGATGCTATGCGGCGCCCGCAAGGATAACCATTCCGCACAGTCCGCTTCGACAAGCATGGCTTTGCCAAAATGCGCGACGCCATAATCCGCCGCGCGAATAGGCTTTTTCGCCTCCGGTACCGGCTGCAGCGCATAGGCGCCGCGTACCACGCGCTCGAACGAGCGATCGATATTTAATCTAAGATACGATCGAACGGAGGAAGATGAGATCGGCTCGCCCAGACGTGTGTGGACGCCGTTTAAAATTTCTTGAACTGTCGCCGGGCCGCCGTGAACGCGGAGGAAGTCATTGATCGCGTCACGAATTCGTCCAGGTGCTTGGCGGTCCATGTAGCCCCTAAGTGACGTCTGGACGTCTTTTTATGCTTCCCGCCCTTCCGCGGTCAACGCTTTTCTCACCCGCATTTCGAGTAATCGCAATTCGTGCACTGGTCGCAGTTTTCGAGGCGGATCAGGGCCGCCTGGCCGCATTTGGGGCATTGCGCCATGCGCGGCGGGTTGGTGCCCGAGAGGTTCACAACTTGGCGTTCCAGGCCGATCTCCTTTGGCGCGGCTTTGGGCGTCATGAAGCCGATCGCGGTCATGTGACGCTCGATCACGTCGCCGATCGCCGCCAGCAGCGAGGGCACGTAGTGGCCGCCCATCCACGCGCCGCCGCGCGGATCGAACACGGCTTTCAGCTCCTCGACCACGAAGCTGACGTCGCCGCCGCGACGGAACACGGCGCTGATCATGCGGGTCAGCGCCACGGTCCAGGCGTAATGCTCCATGTTCTTCGAGTTGATGAAAATCTCGAACGGCCGCCGCCTTCCGTCTTGCACGATGTCGTTGAGGGTGATGTAGAGCGCGTGCTCGCTTTGCGGCCAGGCGATCTTGTAGGTGTTGCCGGGCAGCGCCTCGGGCCGGTCGAGCGGCTGCGTCATATAGACGACGCCGCCGGCCTCATAGACATCCCGGGGCTTCGGCCGCGGCGCCGGCAGTGGCAGCTCGCGCTGCTGCACCGCCTCCTCATCTTTCGCCGGGCGCGCCTCGAGCACCGCGCCGGTCACGTCGTTGGGGCGATAGGTGGTGCAGCCCTTGCAGCCGAGCTCGTAGGCCTGAAGGTAGACGTCCTTGAATTGCTCGAACGGGAAATCCACCGGCACGTTGATGGTCTTCGAGATCGAGCTGTCGACGTATTTCTGCACCGCCGCTTGCATCACCACATGATCGGCCGGCGCCAGCGATTGCGCGTCGACGAAATATTCGGGCAAGGCGGCGGCATCGCCGTTCATGCGCCGATAGAGGCGATAGGCGTAATCCGAGACTTCTTCCTCGCGGCGGCTGCCGTCGGGCAGCAGCAGGTTGCGCGTGTAGCGGAAGCTGAACACCGGCTCGAGCCCCGAGGAGACGTTGTCGGCAAAGATCGAGATCGTGCCGGTCGGCGCGACCGAGGTGAGCAGCGCGCTGCGGATGCCGTAATCGCCGATCGCGGCGCGCAGATCCTCGTCGAGCGCGGCGATGGTCTCGCCGGCAAGATAGGCCTCTTTGTCGAACAGCGGGAACGGGCCTTTCTCGACCGCGAGCTGCACCGAGGCGAAATAGGCAGCGCGCTGGATCGCCTTCATCCAGCGCTCGGTCAGCGCCACCGCCTCGGCCGAGCCATAGCGCACGCCGCTGAGAATCAGCGCGTCGGCGAGGCCGGTGACGCCGAGGCCGATGCGTCGCTTCGCACGCGCTTCGTTTTCTTGCTCTTTAAGAGGAAAGCGCGACACGTCGATTGCGTTGTCGAGCATCCGCACGGCGAGCGGCACGACGCGCTTCAGCTCGTCGAGATCGAGCGCGGCCTGCGCGGTGAACGGCTCGCGCACCAGGGCGGCGAGATTGATCGAGCCCAAGAGGCACGCGCCGTAAGGCGGCAATGGCTGCTCGCCGCACGGGTTGGTCGCGGCGATGGTCTCGCAATAAGCGAGGTTGTTGCGGCGATTGATGCGGTCGATGAAAATGACGCCCGGCTCGGCGAAGGCGTAGGTCGCGTGCATGATCTGGTCCCAAAGCGCGCGCGCGCGCAGAACCTTGTGGGTCGTGCCGGCAAAGCTCAGCTCCCAGGGCGCGTCCTCTTTCACCGCTGCCATGAACGCGTCGGTGATCAGCACCGAGAGGTTGAACATGCGCAGCCGCCCCGGCGCGCGCTTGGCCTCGATGAAGGCCTCGATATCGGGATGGTCGCAGCGCATCGTCGCCATCATCGCGCCGCGGCGATAGCCGGCGCTCATGATGGTGCGGCACATCGCGTCCCACACATCCATGAAGGACAAGGGGCCCGAGGCGTCCGCGCCGACGCCTTTGACCGGCGCGCCCTTGGGGCGGAGGGTCGAGAAATCATAGCCGATGCCGCCGCCTTGCTGCATCGTAAGCGCCGCTTCGCGCAGATGGGCGAAAATCCCGGACATGTCGTCCGGGACCGTGCCCATCACGAAGCAATTGAAGAGGGTGACGCTGCGGCCAGTCCCGGCGCCGGCGACGATTCGCCCCGCGGGCAGGAATTTGAAATCGGCCAGTGCCTCGGCAAAACGCGGCGCCCAGGTCGCGGGGTCGCGCTCGGGTGCCGCGAGCGCGGCGGCGATCCGCGCCCAGGTGTCCTCGATGGTTTTGTCCACAACGGCGCCGTCCGGCCCCTTGAGCCGGTATTTCATGTCCCAGATCTGCTGGGAGATCGACGCAACGCTGGCCATCAGTCCTAAACCCTTGACGGAAAAAGACCGTCCGGAACGCCGGCGCGGTCGATTAGACACCAGGAAGGCATTGATACAACAGTCATTTTAGCATTGCCGCGGACAGGGTCAAGGTTTTGTTCTAGCTTTGTTTTCCCAGCGGTTGGTCACTGATATGTCACATGCAAGTCATTGGTAGAAAGCAACTCTTACTGCTTATCCCCGGTTTGCCCAGCCAAGCCTTCCACAGCTTTGTCCCCACCTGCCGGCGGTCGACGCACCCGGTATTAAGAACCGCTGAGCTATCCGCGTTGTTGCGGCCGGACCGTGTTGGCTGGCTCTTCCGCTTCCGCGACGAGGCGCGCGGTTGCGCCCTCGATCCGCGCTTCAAGCTCGGCCAGCGTCGCGCGGCGCTCGCCACCCGGCGCGATCGGCGGCAGGATTTCCACCACGATCCGGCCCGGGCGTTTCCGGAATGCCCGCCTGCCCCAAAAGAGACCTGAATTCACCGCGACCGGCACGAGCGGCACATCGAGCGCCGAATACAGCGCCGCCACGCCGGATTGATAGCGCACTTGCGCGCCAACCGCGCTGCGCGTGCCTTCGGGAAAGATCACAATCGGGCGGTTCTGCGCCACAGCCGCTTTGCAAGCGGCGACCATGCGCATCAGCGCCTTGGCGCCGCCGCTGCGGTCGACCGGGATCATGCCGGCCTTGAGCGCGTACCAGCCGTAGAACGGAACCCAGCCCAGCTCGCGCTTGATGACCATCGCCGGGCAGGGAAACAGCACCGGTACCGCGAATGTGTCCCAGGCCGATTGATGCTTCATCGCGATCAGCGCCGGTCCCGCGGGCAAATGCTCGCGGCCGCGGATTTCGTGGTCGAGCCCGGTGCTCATCCGCAACAGGGCGAGGGCGACGCGCGACCATCCGGTGCCGAAGCGCATCATCCCGAGGCGCGATCCGAGCATGAAGGGCAGGCCGAGAATCGCGCAGAGCGCGGTCCACAGGTAGAACAGGCATTGGAAGACAAGCGAGCGCAGGAAGATCAATCGCCCGCCCCTGCCGGCAGGAGCACCGAGGGCACCGCGGGGCGGACCAGGGCGACCAGATATTTGCTGTATTCGCTGGCGATCAGCAGCGCCCCCGCGCGCGACCGCCACCACGCAGCTTGGCGCAGGAATTCGGGGAAGACCGGATTGGGCACGATCTCCAGGTCGGGCATGGCGCGCGAGAATTCCAAGAGGCTGCGCGGCATGTGATAGCTCGCGGTGACGAGACGCAGCGAATGAAAGCCTTCGCCGGCCATCCATTGCGCGGTCTCGCGCGCATTGCCGGCCGTGTTGTCGGCAGTGTGGCCGAGCACGACGCAGCATGCGACGCTGTCCGGCGTCTGGCGCGACACGCGCAACAGCTCGGTCACGTCGACGCCGCGATAGACGCCCGAAATAAAGAGCTTCTTCGCCTTGCCTTCGGCCAGCAATCGCAAGCCGCCCTCGACCCGCTGGCTGCCGCCGGTCAGGACCACGATCGCGTCCGTCAGCCGGTCGGGTGCGGCGACCTCGCTCGGGATCGCGGCGGCAAAGCGCCACAGCCCGATGAGCCACAGCACGATCAGCGCCACCGCCAGAGCGGCGGCTTGGCGCAGCAGCCGCGCGATTCGCCCGCGCCTCATGGCAGGCGGGCCAGCGCGCGCAGCAGGGTGATGCGGGCGGTCGCCATCGCCGCCAATCCTGCCGCCACCGGCAGCAGCGCCAACGCGCCCCACTGCCACGGCACCAGGCGCAGCTCGGGCAACAGCGCCGCCTGCTCGCCGACCAGCGAGGTTGCCGCGGCGGCGTGACCCAGGCCCCAGATCGTCACCACGGCGAGCGCAAGGCCGGCGACGCCGCCGGCAAAGCCCAGGCGCAGCGCCTCGCGCTCGAACTGGCGCGCGATATAGCTGTCGCGCGCGCCCATCATGTGCAGCAGCTCGATCACGTCGCGATGCACGGCGAGGCCGGCGCGCGTGGTGAAGATCACCGTCAGCACCGAGGCCGCGCTCACCATCGCGACGATCGCGAGGCCGGTCGCCTCGACCGAAAGCGCCAGCGCGTAAAGCCGGTCGAGCCATTGCTGGTGATCGTCGAGCACGGCGCCGGGCGCGGCGGCGGCCAGTCTCGCTTTCAGCGCGGCGAGATCGGGCGCGGCCCCGGTAGCGACCCGCACATCGATGAGCCGCGGCAGCTCCAGCTCCTCGGGGGCGACCGCGGTGCCGAGAAACGGCGCGAGCAGCTTGCCCTCGGCGGCGCGACCCAGCGCGGTGGCGCTGGCGATGCCGGGCATGCCGCGCAGCGCGGTCAGCGCCGCTTTCACCGCCGCGTCGCTGGCAGCGCTCGGCGGCAGCTCGACGGTCATCGTGCCGGCGAGCCCGCGATCCCATTCCTGCAGCGCGCCGCCCAGCGCCAGCATGAACGCGATCGCGATCGCGGCGAGATAGACCGTCGGCGCGATCAGCCACGGCAGGAAGCGCGCGGTGCCGTCGCGCCGCAAGGGGATGTCGTCGCGCCGCCGGCCGATCATGGCGCGGCCAGCTCGCCGTTCTCGAGATGGACCCGCGCGTGGCCGAGCCGTGCCGCCAGCGCTTCATTGTGGGTTGCCAGCACGACGGTCGTGCCGAGGCGATTCATTTCCTCGAACAGTCGCAAGAGCCGCAGCGCCATTGCATCGTCGACATTGCCGGTCGGCTCGTCGGCCAGCAAGAGCTGCGGCCGCGCGATCACCGCGCGCGCGATCGCGATCCGCTGTTGCTGCCCGCCCGAGAGCGTCGGCGGGCGCGCGGCGAGCTTGTCGGCGAGGCCGACCCAGTCGAGGAGCTCGGTGACGTTCTGGCGGATGCGGGTCTCGGCGACGCCCGCGACGCGCAGCGGCAGCGCGACATTGTCGAACGCCGAGAGATGATCGAGCAGGCGAAAATCCTGGAACACGACGCCGATCTTGCGCCGCATCGGCGCGAGATTGCGGCGCTTCACCCGCGACAGGTCCTGGTCGAACAGCGAGATCAACCCGCGCGTCGGCCGCTCGCCGAGATACATCAGCCGCAGCAGCGTGCTCTTGCCCGCGCCGCTGGCGCCGGTCAGGAAATGGAACGAACCCGGCGGCAGGTAAAGGCTCAGATCGCGCAGCACCTCGGGTCCGGTGCCGTAGCGCATGCCGACATTCTCGAACCGCACCACGACGAGGCTTCTCCTGCGCCGCGACAAGCGCGGCGTGACGTCTCGCATATCGATGCCGCACCATGACATGCGCGCCCGGCCGACGCAAAGGTGGCCGCGCGTAAAGATATCGGCTCGCGCCAGGCGTGTGCCGCGCCCGCTTCCTTGCCTTGACCGGCAGCCGCGCCCTATAAACCGTCGCAACCAGAAGGGTCGGTCGCGGGGGCCATGATCGTCACCTGCAGCAATTGCTCGAAGCGCTATCTCGTCGATCCGCGCGCCCTCGGTACGCCGGGCCGGCGCGTGCGCTGTGCGAGCTGCCGTCACACCTGGTTCCAGCCCGCGCCGGAAGAGACGCAGCCGCCGATCGAGCTGCCGCCGCTGCCCGAGACGCCGCCGGTGGTCCGCATGACCGATCCGGCGCGCCGGGTTCAGCTACCGGTGGTTTCGGGCGGTAGCGGCCAGGCAAGCTGGCTGCGCCGCGCTATCATGGCGATCGTTGCGCTGCTCGTCATCGCCGGTTTGATCGTCGGCCGCGGCCGCGTGATGAGTGCGATCCCGGCGACGGCGCGGTTCTATTCGATGGTCGGCTTGGGACCGGTCGTGCCGGGCGCCGGGCTTGAGCTGCGCCAGGTCACCCCGTCGCGCAGCGTCGAGAACGGCGTGCCGACGCTCACGATCGACGGCCAGGTCGCCAACGTCTCCAGCGCCCCGCGCGCGGTGCCGAAGTTGCGCATCGCCTTGCGCGATGCCAATGATCGCGAGCTGCAGAGCTGGACGGTTTCCGTCACCGACCAGCCGCTGGCGCCCGGAGCGAGCGCTCCCTTCCACGCCTCCCTCCAGCGGCCGCCCGACGGCGCGACCGGCGTGATCGTCAGTTTCGCGCCGGGCGGCGGCTGACCGCCGCGCGATGGCGAAAATCCTGCTTGCCGAGGACGACGCCTCGGTCGGCGCCTTCGTCCTGCGCGCGCTGACGCAGCACGGCCACGCGGTGACGCCGGTCGGCGACGGCATGGCGGCGCTCGCGGCGCTCGCCCGCGAGAGCTTCGACCTGCTGCTGACCGACATCGTGATGCCCAAGCTCGATGGCATCGCGCTCGCGCTCAAGGCGGCCAAGGATCATCCGGCGATGAAGATATTGCTGATGACCGGCTACGCCGCCGAGCGCCAGCGCGCGCACAACCTCGAGGCGCTGGTCAATCGCGTCATCATGAAGCCGTTCACGCTCGCGGAAATTCAGGCGGCGGTGGCCGAATTACTTTCGGATCAGGATTAGCATTGAATTTGTCATTGCGAGCGAAGCGAAGCAATCCACCTATAAATACGAAACTGGATCGCTTCGTCGCTGCTCTCCTCGCGATGACGACGTGTAAAATACCCCCAAATTACGCGCTCTAAAACTGCTTCAGCAGCCGGTCGATATAATCGTGCTCGATCTCGGGGCGGGCGCGGTCGCCGTCGCGGCGGCGCAGCTCGTCGAGAATTTCCTTGGCCTTGTCGAGCGCCGAATCATTGGCCTTGCCCATGCGCATCTGGCCGCCGTCGTCGATGCCGCCATTGCCGTTCTCGGTGTCGAGGAGGCGCCCGAACGGATCGCGTTGCGCCTGATGCAGGCCGGGATCGCCGCCCGGCTCGCCGCCCGACCCATCGCCCTCACTGTTGCCCATCATCTGATTGGCCATGCCGCGCGCCGCTTCTTGCAGGGCGTCGAGCGCATCGCTCTGCGGCTCGACCGCCTGGCCGGGCTGGCCCTGCTGCAAGGCCTGCTCGGCGCCTTGCATCGCCCGCTCGGCGCGCCGCATCGCCTGCGGCGAGCCACCCTGCTGCTGCATCTGCCGCATCATCTGATTGAGCATCTGGCGCAGCGCTTCCTGCTGTTGCGCGTCGCCTTGCAGGTTCTGGCTCGGCTGGCCGGTGCGCGACTGGCTGAACGAATGATCGAGGAGCCGCTGCTGCTGGCGCATCATCTCCTGCATCTGGCTCATCATCTGTTGTTGCGGGCTACCCTGCCCGGGCATCGGCCGCGCCATGCGCAAATTCTCGAGCATCTGCTGAAGCTGCGACAGCAACTGCTGCGCCTGTTCCTTGGCGCCGGTGCGGGCGAGGTCGCGGGCGCGATCGAGCATCTGCCGGAGATCGCGCATCGACAGCATTTGCGACGGATCGGCCGGCGGAAGCTGGCTTGGGTCCATGTGCTGCATCTGTTGCGCCAAGGCTTGCAGATAGCGGTTCATCGCTTGCTGGAGCTGTTTCATCAGCCGCTGGATCTCGGCGTCGGGCGCGTTGCGCGCGATCGCATCCTGGAGCCGTTTCATCACGTCGCGCAGATCCTGCTGCGCGGCCGGACTGCGTCCGTCCTCGATGCGCACCGCCGTATCCCACAGCAATTGCTGAACCGGCGCGATCGAACTCGTACCGTCGCGGTCGAGCCGCAGCCGCGCTTGCGCCGTGCGCATCGCCAGGAAGGCGACGATGTCGTTGTTGTAAAGCTCGGGCCGTGCCGAGAGATCGGAGATGGTCTCGGCAACAACGCCCTTGTCGCCGGGATGCCGCGCCAACTCCTTGCGCTGCTCGACCAGCGCCCGGGCGACGGGATTGTGGAATTGGCGCTCCGGCAGCACGGTCTCGACCGTGTCGCTGGTGCCGATCTGGCCGAGCGCGTCCTTGGCCTGCAACTCGATCCGCACCGGCATGCCGGCCCAGAGATTGGCGGTCAGGTCGAAAAAGCCGGTGCCCTTGGCGTCGGTCAGATGCAGGCCGGGAAGCTGCAAATCGAGGGTTAGCGGCGGGGCGTTCGGATCGTCGATCCGCCGGATGATCGCGACCGCGCTTTCGACGCCGTAATCGTCGCTCGCCTGGTAGTCGAGGCGCAGTGCCATGCGATCGGTATGCGAGGGCGGCTGGGCGAAGGCAATCGCTGGCGGATGATCGGGCACGACCGCGATGTTCCAGGCGCCGAGCACCCGTCCATCCTGCTCGACCGCGAGGCGCTTGCCGGCGGTGATCGTGGCGGCGCCCTTGAAATCATGCTGGTCGAGCTTCGAGAAATCGCTGGCGGCGGTATCGATCTTGAGTCGCGGCGGATTGCGCCCGCCATGCACCTGCGCCAGCAGCGTGCTGCCGATCGGCACGTAGATGACCGGCTTGCCGCTCAAGGGCAGGAATTGCGGCGGCAGGCCGGTGTAATCGGGCGGGGTCAGCCAGATGTCGAGGCTGGCGAGCGCCGCGCCGCCGCGCGAGGCCGCGGGAGCGCCCGCGCGCACGAGCCGCGCCGCCCAATCGTCGCCGGCATCGACCGCCGCGACCAGCACCGCGAGCGCGAGCGCGATGCGCAAGGCGAAGGGATCGCGGCGCACGAGTCCCGCTGCGGGCGTGCCGACCTTCAGCCGTCGTGCTGCCGCGCTCATCCGCGCCTGATGCGCGTGCCACAGCGCCACCGCGCCGGCATCCTCCCTGCCGCCGACCAACCGGTCCGCGATCGCCGCCAGCGGGCGATGGTCGAGCCGGCTGGCGGTCTCGACCCGGCGCCGTGCATCCTCGCGGCTCGGCCAGGCGAAGCGTCGCGCGCCGTCGAGCGCCGCCAAAGTCAGCAGTACCAGAGCCAGTGCCAGCAGCAGCCAATGCAGCGCGGCGGGCAGCCGCGCCGGGATGTCGAACAGCGCGAGCGCGAGAAAACCGCCGACGACGAACAGGCCCGGCCACAGCGCCGGCCACAGTCGCTCCCAGGCCAGCGCTAAGACTGCCAGTCTGAGACGGCGCTTGAGGCGCGGCGGCGCTGCAATGTCGACCATCATGCGACCTTAGCGATAGCGGTCTCGTCTAGAGCATTGTCCGGCGAAGTGGGCAGCGGTTCGCCGCAGACAATGCGACACAATCAAGAGACCTAGAGCGTGATCCGATTCTGTCTGGTCGGATCACGTTCAAAGTCAGCGTAATCGGCCCTCAGCTCCGCGTGAGCCAGGGCGGTAGCCGGTCCTCGCCCAGCACCGCCTCGTAGCTCGGCCGGGGCCGGATCACGGCAAAATGCGCGCCATCGACCAGCACTTCGGGTGCCGGCAAGCGGGTATTGTATCCCGAACTCATCGAAGCGCCATAGGCGCCCGCCGACATCAAGGCCACCCGGTCGCCGGCCGCGAGCGGCGGCAGCTTGCGCTTGGCGGCAAAGGTGTCGCCAGTCTCGCACACCGGCCCGACGACGTCGGTCTCTCTCATTCCGCGGCGCGCCGGCGGCCCGCGCAGCGGCAGAATTTCGTGCCACGCATCGTACAAGGCCGGGCGGATGAGATCGTTCATCGCGGCATCGAGGACGACGAAGCGGCGGGTCACGCCCTGCTTCACATAGATCACCTGCGCCATCAGCACGCCGGCATTGCCGACGATCGCGCGGCCGGGCTCGACGCTCAGGGCGGCGCCGAGATTGCCGGCGATGCGCGCGACCATTGCGCCGTAATCGGCGATCGCGGGCGGTGCCTCGTCGGCATAGCGGATGCCGAGTCCGCCGCCGCAATCGAGCCGGTCCAGCGGCACGCCGTCGGCGCGCAACTGCCGATAAAGCTCGGCGATACGGCGAAAGGCAATTTCGAACGGCCTGAGGCTGGTCAGTTGCGAGCCGATATGCACGGCAATGCCAACGGCCCTCAGGCCCGGCAGGCCCTGAGCATGTTTATACGCCGCCGACGCATGCGCGAGGTCGATGCCGAATTTGTTTTCTTTCTTGCCGGTGGTGATCTTGGCATGGGTGCGCGCATCGACATCGGGGTTGATGCGAATCGCGATCGACGCCACGCGCTTCATCCGTTGCGCGACCGCGCTCAACGCCTCGAGCTCG
Organism: Allostellaceae bacterium; assembly: GCA_035533255.1. Lineage (GTDB taxonomy): Bacteria > Pseudomonadota > Alphaproteobacteria > ATCC43930 > CGMCC-115725 > CAIKMD01. Next base: position 11,976 of record DATLUE010000317.1, read on the forward strand.
GGCAGGGATTCGACGTTGATCTGATGAACGTCATGCGCGAGCGCGAATTCCAATTCGCGTGCGGTCTTGCCGACGCCCGAGAAGATGATGCGGCTGCCCGGAATGCCGGCGGCGAGCGCGCGGCGGAACTCGCCCTCCGACACCACGTCGGCGCCGGCGCCGAGCTGTCCGAGGAGCGCGATCACCGCGAGGTTGGGATTGGCTTTGACCGAATAGCAGATCGACGGCCGGATCGCGCCGAAGCCGCCGGCGAATTCGCGATAGCGCCGTGCGATCTGCGCGCGCGAATAAACATAGCACGGCGTCCCGACCGCATCGGCGATCGCGGCCAACGGCATCGCCTCGACGCACAGCGCGCCGTCGCGATAGGCGAATTCGGGCGCCCAAGGCGCTGTCTTAGGCATCGGACGCCTCAGCCACGCGCGCTCACTGCTGCGGATAGGTTTGCGGATAGGTGTTGGGCACGCCGGGCGGCGGCTGCGGCGGACCCTTCTTGCCGCAGGCGGCAAGGGTGAGGACGAGCAGGGCACAGACGAGTAGCGTCGCGTTGCTTTTCTTGTCGTCATTCCCGCGCAAGCGGGAATCCAGCTCGTCTCTGGACCCCCGCTTTCGCGGGGGTGACGAGAAAAGTAGAGCGGCTTTTTTCATCGCGGCTCCGTGCCGAGGAAGCGCTTGCGCGCCGCTGCGGCCGCGCGCGTCACATTCGCCGGTGCCGTGCCGCCGAAGCTAGTACGGCTCGCGACCGATTGCTCGACCGTCAGCACGCGATAGATCGCGGGCGTGATGCGTTTTTCGACCCGGCGCAGCTCGGCGATCGGCAATTCCGCAAGCCCGCAGCCGAGCGCCTCGGCGCGCGCGACCAGGGCGCCGGTGACGTGATGCGCCTGACGGAACGGCAGCTTCAAATGCCGCACCAGCCAGTCCGCGAGATCGGTCGCGGTCGAGAAGCCGCTGTCGGCGACGCGGCGCATCGCGGCCTTGTCGATCTTCATATCGCGCACCATGCCGGCGGTGGCAACGAGGCACAAGGCCAGCGTGTCGGCGGCATCGAATACCGGCGCCTTGTCCTCCTGCATGTCCTTGGCATAGGCGAGCGGCAGGCCCTTCATCACCGCCAAGAGGCCGGTCAGCGCGCCGATCAGTCGCCCGGCCTTGGCGCGCACCAATTCGGCGGCGTCGGGATTGCGCTTTTGCGGCATCATCGAGCTGCCGGTGGTGAAGGCATCGCTGAGGCGGATGAATTTGAACGGCTCGGTGAGCCAGAGGATGATTTCCTCGGCAAGGCGCGAGAGATGCGTTGCCGCGATCGCGGCAGCCGCCAGGAATTCGAGCGCGAAATCGCGATCCGACACCGCGTCGAGCGAATTCGCGGCGGGGCGGTCGAAGCCCAGCGCCTTGGCGGTCGTCGCGCGGTCGATCGGGAACGAGGTGCCGGCGAGCGCGCCTGCCCCCAGCGGCGATTCGTTCAGCCGCGTGCGGCCATCGGCCAGCCGCCCGCGGTCGCGGCCCAGCATCTCGACATAGGCGAGCAGATGATGGCCGAAAGTCACCGGCTGCCCCACCTGAAGATGGGTGAAGCCGGGCATGATGGTCGCGGCGTGGCGCTCGGCCTGCGCGATCAGCGCCGCCTGCAGCGCTGTCATCTGGCGGTCGAGCCGGTCGATCGCCTCGCGCACCCACAGCCGGAAATCGGTCGCCACCTGGTCGTTGCGCGAGCGCGCGGTGTGCAGCCGCCCGGCCGCCGCGCCGATCAGCTCCGCGAGCCGCGCCTCGATATTGAGGTGGATGTCCTCATGCGCGATGCGGAACGGGAACTTGCCTGTTTCGATCTCGCGCTGGATGCGGGCGAGGCCGCGCGCGATGGCGCTGGCGTCGGCGCGCGAGATGATCCGGCGCCTGGCCAGCATCGCGCTATGCGCGAGCGAGCCGGCGATGTCCTGGGCATAGAGCCGCTTGTCGATCTCGAGCGAGGCGTTGATCGCCTGCATGATGGCACTCGGCGCCGCGGCGAACCGTCCGCCCCACGCCGCATTGACCGGCGCCGCAGTGGCCGACGGCTTCGCCCGTGTTGCGCTCATGGCGCGATGCCGTGGGGATTGAAGATGGCGATACGCGCGCTCACGGTGCTGGTCGTCCTGTCGGCTACGGCGCTGCTGGTCATGTCCTTGCGTCCCGCCCGCATCGAGCCCCCCGAATCGAAAGCCCGTCGCCGCAAGCGCCCGCCGCCTCTGCGGCGAGCCAAACTCTCGGCGAGTTTACCGCGCTGCCCGAGCCACTGCCAGCACCCGCACTCGCTTTCACGACGCGCGATGGGGCGCAAAAGCAGCTCGGCGACGACGCGACGTGACGCGTCAGGCGATTTTGAACGCCTGGCGCAGGAACGTAATGCCGCGCGCCAGGCCTTCGCCGTCGATGCCGTGGCCGAGGCCGGGACGCAGCATCGCCTCGACCGGCACGCCCGCGGCTTCGAGCGCGGCGACCGCTTCGGGCAGTGCCTCGGGCGGCACCACCGGGTCCTGGTCGCCATGAACCAGCAGGATCGGCGGCTTCGATCGCAGCTCGGCCGCGAGCCGATCCGCCGCGAACAGACGCCCCGAATAGGCGACCACGCCGGCGACCGGCTTGGCGCGCCGCAGGCTGACGTAAAGCGACATCATCGCGCCTTGCGAGAATCCGGCCAGCGCTAGCTGACTCTCGTCGAGGCCGCGCTCGGCGAGCGCCTCGGTCAGGAACTGGTCGAGAATTCCGGCGGCGGTCTTGACGCCGTCCAGCACTTGCTCGCGGCTGCGCCCCTGGAAGCCGAACCATTGTCGGCCGAACGGCGCGCCCTCGCACGGGAAGGGCGCATCGGGCGAGAGGAACTCGGCCGCGGGCAGTAGCCCCCGCCATTGCGGCGCAAGGCCGATGAGATCGTTGCCGTCGGCGCCGAAGCCATGCAGCAGCACGATAAGCTGCTCGGGCTTGCCGTCGCGCGGGAGAAGGTTGGGACCGGTGAGCGATTGTGCCATGCGGCAGAAATAGACGACGCCGGCGGGGTTGTCACGAGTTCGGCCGATGAGGCTATCGCGGGATTGTCGCCGCTGCCGCGAGCGTGCATGGTAGCCCGGGAGCCGCCATAGAGCGGCGAGGTAGGGGAGGAAGTTTATGGCCGGCAGGCGTTCGCTTCTCGGATTGATCGTTGCCTTGCTCTCGATGCCGTTGGTACGCGCGTCGGCTGACGAGATGTCGATGATCTTCGTCACCGCCGAGCCGGCGCCGAGTCCCGACACGGTGCAGGTCTTCAAGCCCTGGGCGCAGCGGGTCGCGGCTGCCGCTCACGGCGCGGTGCATATCGATGTCCGCGACGGTACCGCGATCGTCAATCCGATCAACATGTACGACCGGGTGCAGAGCGACGTGTTCCAGATCGGCTTGCTGATCCCGAGCCTCGTGGGCGGCAAATTTCCGCTGACCGACATGGTCGGGCTGCCGTTCCTGACCGACGATTCGGTCAATGCGTCGATCGCGTTCTGGCGCCTCTACAAGACCGGCGCGCTCGACGCCGAGTACCGGGATATCGTGCCGCTGGCGATGGCGCTGTTTCCGCCGCAGGGCGTCCATCTGGTAAAGCCTCCGGCCTCGCTCGACGATCTGCGCGGGCTCAGGCTGCGGGTCGTCAGCAAGACCGGCAGCGAATCGATCGCGCGGCTTGGCGGCACGCCGCTGGTGCTCGATCCCGGCGACCAATATGCCTCGCTCCAGCGCGGCATGCTCGACGGCATCGTTTCCTCGTGGATGCAGATGGGGCCGCTGCATCTGACCGAAGTCACGCATTATCACATCGATACCTCGCTCGGCACCGGCATGTTCATGGTCTTCATGGCGAGGCAGAAACACGACGCGCTGCCGCCGGCGATCCGCCAGGCGATCGACGACAATTCCGGCGAGCCGCTGACCCGCGCGATGGCGGCGACGTTCGAGCAGCGCTCGGTCCGCTCCCGCGCGCCGGTCGCAGCCGCGCCCGACAAGCACACCATCGTGCAACTGACGCCGGCGCAGAATGCGAAATGGCGCGCGGCGGTCGCGCCGGTGCTGGCGGCTTGGACCGCCAGCCATCCCGGCGGCGCCAAGCTGGTCGCCCGCTATCGCGCGATCCTCGCCGCGGTGAAGGCGGGGAAATAGCGGCGGCGCGCTTGGCAGAGTAGGGGCGATATGCGACGCTGTACCGATAGCGAGTGACTCGAGGCAAGCATGGCAAAAGTGTCGGTTGCGGCGGTGCGCGGCGTCGATCTGGCGACGGCGGCAAAGATCGTCGATCATGCGCTGGCGACGGCGCGGCAGCGCAAGCTGCGGCCGATGACCATCGCCGTGCTCGATAGCGGCGGCGATCTCATCGCCTTCAAGCGCGAGGACGGCACCGGCATCCGCCGCTGCGACGTCGTGATGGGCAAGGCGTTCGGCTCGCTGGTGATGAACCGCTCGAGCCGCGCGATCGGCAAGATCGCCGAGAACGCGCCGATGTTCATCCAATCGCTCGCGGTCGCGACGCAAGGGCGTTTGGTGCCGACGCCGGGCGGCGTGCTGATCAAGAACCAAGCCGGCGAGATCATCGGCGCGGTCGGCTCGTCGGGCGACGAGGCCGATGAGGACGAGGCTTGCGCCATCCTCGCGGTGCGCGCCGCGGGCTTCGTGCCCGAGCCCGCCGAGCCCCAAGGTGCCGCATGACCCAGACGCACGAGATCGACATCGAGGAAGTCGAATTCCTTCGTCACGGCGAGAAGCCGTTCCTGGCGCGCGTGTTCCGGCCGCGCGGCACGGGCCCGTTCCCGGCGGTGATCGAGGCGCATGGCGGCGCGTGGTGCGAAGGCAACCGCGCCAACAACGACGCTATCAATAGCGAGGTCGCGAAAGGCGGCATCGTCGTCGCCGCGCTCGATTTCCGCAATCCGCCCGAGGCGACCTATCCCGGCTCGGTCGCCGACGTAAATTACGGCGTGCGCTGGCTGAAGTCGCAGGCGGCGCGTTTCAATACGCGGCCCGCGCTGGTCGGCAGCATGGGCACATCGAGCGGCGGGCATCTCGTCGTCCTCAATGGCATGAAGCCCGACGATCCGCGCTATGAGGCGGTGAGGCGCGCCGGCACAAGCGTCGATGCGCGCGTGCCCTATGTCGTGAGCCTCTGGCCGGTGATCTGTCCTCTGGGCCGCTATCGCGACCGCAAGGCCAAGCCCGCGGGCGAGCAGGCCTATCAGAATCGCGGCGGCGCCGTCGCGCAGCAAGAGCGCTATTGGCTGACCGAGGAGGCGATGGGCGAGGGCAGCCCGCTTCTGGCGCTGACGCGCGGCGACGCGGTCGAGCTGCCGCATATCCTCTATGTGCAGAACCCGGCCGACGAGCTGCATCCGCGCCATCTGATGGAGGCGTTCATCGCCGCTTATCGCGCGAAGGGCGGCAAGCTCGAGACGCATTTCTTTGCGGGGCCGAAATACGACCTGCCGCGCAGCGATCCCGCCAGCCAAGGCGCCAAGGACGCGATCGCGGCGATGGTGGCATTCATCCACCGCGAGACCGGGTGCTGAGCCCGCGATTTTGTGAATCGCTGGGACCCGCACCCCGAGTCCTTCGACTTCGCTCAGAAGGATGAGGCGATTTTCTTAATGCCATCGAAAATCTCTCCTCACCCTTCTGAGCGCGAGCGCTAGCGAGCAGTCGAAGGGCGCGGGATGGAAATGCAAGTGCGCTCGCTCGATAAATGATCGTCACCCGCTTCGCGCCGAGCCCGACGGGGCTGTTACATCTGGGCCACGCCTATTCGGCGCTGATCGGCTGGCGCGCTGCGCGCGAAGCCGGCGGACGGTTCCTCTTGCGCATCGAGGACATCGATGTGACGCGCTGCCGTCCGGAATTCGCCGCGGCGATCATCGAAGACCTCGCCTGGCTCGGGCTCGATTGGGACGGCGCGGTGCGGCAGCAGTCCGAGCATTTCGCCGACTACCGCGCGGCGCTCGAGAAACTCGCGGCTCGAGGCCTGATCTATCCGTGCTTTTGCACCCGCGCCGAGATCGCGCGCGCGGGCGCCGCGCCCCAGGGCGAGGACAGCGCGCTCTATCCGGGCACCTGCCGCAACCTATCCGAGAACGAGCGAATGCCAAGGATCGCCGCGGGCGAGAGCTATGCGCTGCGGCTCGATGTCGCGCGCGCCGCCGTGCTGGTCGGCCCGCTCGCCTGGGACGAGGACGGAAAAGGCATCATCGATGCCAAGCCCGAATCGCTCGGCGATGTCGTCTTGGCGCGCAAGGACGTGCCGACCAGCTATCACCTCGCGGTCACGGTCGATGACGCGCTGCAAGGCGTGACGCTCGTCACCCGCGGCGTGGACCTTTTCAGCGCGACGCATATCCATCGTCTGCTGCAAGCGCTGCTCGACCTGCCGACACCGCGCTATCGCCACCACAAGCTGCTCACCGATGCGGAGGGCAAGCGCTTGGCCAAGCGCGATCAGGCGCTGACCCTGCGCGCGCTGCGCGAGGCCGGCCGCACGCCGGACGAAATTCGGCGCATGATCGGCGATTGATTCACCACGCAGGCACGGGGTACAGGGAGAAAAGAACGAATATGATGTTCTCCGTGTTCTCCGTGACTCCGTGGTGAAGCTGGCTTACGGGAGGAATGACAATGGAATTTCCGCCGGGACGGGCATTCAGCCAAGGGCTGAAGGCGGTCGGCTATCACGACCTCATCGGCAAGCCGGGCTTCAAGCTCGCGCTGCACAAAAAGGGCGAGCGCTGGTATCTCTATTGCCCGGCGCTGTGGGAATCGGGGCTGCATATCCTCGAGGTGACCGATCCGGCGAAGCCGCGGCATATCCGCTTCTTGCCGGGCCATCCCAACACCTGGACCTTGCAGGTGCAGATCGCGGGGCAGCGCATGATCACCTCGGCCGAGCGCATCTCGCCCGGCTGGGGCGATGTGCCGGGCGCGCCGTTCGACGAAGGCTTCCATATCTGGGATTTGGCCGATCCCGAAGACCCCACACATCTCGGCCAGTGGAAAACCGGCGGCAGCGGCACGCACCGCAACTACTACGACGGCGGCCGCTACGTCTTCGCGACCGGCCTGCCTGAAGGCTATGAGGGGCAAATCCTCCAGATCGTCGATATCGACGATCCAGCGCATCCGGTCGAAATCTCGCGCTGGTGGCGCAAGGGCCAATGGAAGGCCGGGGGCGAGACCGGCGCGCCGCAATCGACCATGCTGCATGGCGGCGCCTATCGTCGCGGCGAGCGCGCCTATCTGCCCTATGGCGGCGGCGGCTTCGTCATCCTCGACATCGCCGATCTGAAGAAGCCGGCGCTGGTCGGCGATCTGCCGTTCTCGCCGCCGTTCCAATCCTTCATCGCCGTGCATACCGCGCAGCCTTTAATCGGGCGCGAGCTCGTGATCTGCAATTCCGAGGCGATCGCCGAGAATTGCAACGAGCCGCTCGGCTATGCCGGCATCGTCGATATCAAAGACCCGAGTAAGCCGCGGCTCTCGTCGCTGTTCCCGTTGCCGCGCCCGCCCGAGGACGCGCCCTATCGCAATTTCTGCGAGAAGGGCGGACGCTTCGGCCCGCACAACCAGCATCAATGGCAGTATCAGGATATCCTGCTGCATGACGAGAATTTGTGCTTCTTGACCTATTTCAACGCCGGCTTGCGCGTCTTCGACATCTCCGACGAGCGGCTGGTGAAGGAGATCGCCTATTTCGTGCCGCCCGATCCCGTGGAGCGGCGCGGCGTGCTGCCGAAGACCAAGCTGGTCGGCCAGACCGAGGACGTGCTGGTCGATGCCCGCGGCTTCATCTACATCACCGACAAGAATCACGGGCTCTACGTGCTGCGGTTGGAACGGTGAGGTCCTTTCAACGTCGTTGCGAGAAGCGAAGCGACGAAGCGATCCGGTGCGTGTCACAGACTGGATTGCTTCGCTTGCGCTCGCAATGATGAGACAAGCAAAACGCTAGGGGGGATCATGAACTCAATATCGCGGCGCGGGATTCTCGCAGGATTTGGAGCAGCGGCGCTCTTGCCGCACTTCGCGTCGGCACAGGCCGCGCGCAGCCCGCGGCGGATCGACGTGCATCATCACATCCTGCCGCCGCGCTATCTCGAGCGCGTACGTGCCAGCATCGTCGCCGGCTCGCCCTATGGCAACCAAGTGGTGAAATGGACGCCTGCGGCATCGCTGCAGCAGATGGACCAATGGGGCATCGCGACCGCCATCCTTTCCAACACCGGCATCTGGCGCGACTTCTCGGCCGCGGATGCGCGCGCGCTGGTGCGGGACAGCAACGAGTTCGCCGCCAAGATGCGCGCCGATCATCCCGGCCGCTTCGGCATCTTCGCCGCGGTGCCGATGCCCAATCTCGACGACGCGCTGAAAGAGATCGACTACGCCTATTCGGTGCTGAAGGTCGACGGGGTGCAGCTCAGCACCTCGTACGGCGACAAATGGCCGGGCGATCCGGCCTTCGATCCGCTGTTCGAGGAGCTCAACCGGCGCAAAGCCGCGGTGTTCATTCATCCGACCGCGCCGGGCTGTTGCGGCCGGCTGGTGCCGGGCATTCCGGCGCCGACCATCGAATTCATGTTCGATGTCACGCGCTGCATCACCAGCCTCCTGTTCCACGGCGCGTTCACGCGCTTTGCCGATATCCGTTTCATCTTCACGCATGACGGCGGGGCGCTGCCGATGCTGGCCGATCGCATCACCCGCAATGCCACGGTGGTCAAGTCTACCGGCATCGCCAGCCAGCAGGCCGCGCTCGATCAGTTGAAGCGTCTCCATTACGACATCACCACCTCGACCAGCCGGCCGTCCTTGAGCGGGGCGACATCGCTGATCCCGATCTCGCAACTGCTGTTCGGCAGCGATTTTCCCTATCTGCCGCCCTCGGCGACGGCGCTCGGACTCGAAGCCTTCGGTTTCAAGCCGGCCGAGCTCGCGGCGATCGATCGCGGCAACGCCGAGAAGCTGTTTCCGCGCCTCAGGAGCTGAAGGCGGGCGCGACCTCGGCCATGAAGCGCGCCATCTCGTCCTTGACCTGCTGGTGCGGCTTGAGGCCGACGCCGAAATAGAGGATCACCTCGCTGAAGCCGATCGCCTCGAGCGATTTGAGCGTCTCGATGATCTGCGCGGCGCCGCCGAGCAGCACGGCCTTGTCGGTGATCTCTTCCGGCGCGGTCTGCAGCATCTTTTCCTTGAAGTCGAAATAATAGTCGTAGCTTTTCGGCGCGGTCGCCCGCGTGCCGACCGAGACCGCGCCGCCGCATTCCCGCCAATAGCGGATCTGCCGCGCCATCGCCGCCTGGCGCTCCGCCGGGGTATCCGCGAAATGAAGGAAATAGCTCGACACCATCCGGCCGGGCTTGGTGCCATAGCGCGCGCATGCCTCGCGGTACATCTGCGCGACCGCGCTCAAGCCGCCGAGCGTGATCGCCGCCGCGAACGGCGCGACCACCAACCCGCAGCCGAAGCGCGCCGCCGTCTCGACCGTGGGACGCGAGAAGGCCGCGACATGCATCGGGATCGGCTGCTGGAGCGGCTGCGGCGTGATGGCGATGTTCTCGAAGGCGTAATACTTGCCGCGATGCGAGATCGGCGCCGCGCTCGACCACAGGCGCTGCACGATTTCGAGTCCTTCGGCGAAGGCCGCAACATTGTCGTCGAACGGCGCGCCGAGCGGAACGTATTCGTTGCGGTCATAGCCGCGGCCGGTGGCGAAATCGACCCGGCCGCCGCTCAGGAGGTCGAGGGTCGCCCATTGCTCGGCAACGCGGATCGGATGATGCAGCGGCAGGACGGTCACCGCCGGCGCCAGCCGGATGCGCTTGGTGCGCGCGGCGATATAGGCAAGGGCAAGATCGGGGCAGGACAACACGCCGAGCGAATTGAAATGATGCTCGCCGATCCAGGCGGAATGGAGGCCGAGCTCTTCGGCATAGATCGCTTCGTCGATCACGTCGCCGATGCACGTATTGGCGCTACGCCGATTGTCGAGATAGTGGTTGTCGGTCAGGCTGAAATAGCCGAAATCCATTGTCGCCTCCCGTCCGTTGGAGACGAGCTTATCATCTTTGCGCGCTAATCAAGCGGCCGATGCAGGCCGGCGACGAGCGCGAGATAGTCGGAATCGTCGGGCGTGACCAAGCCGTGGCGCAGGCCGAAATCGGTCAGCACCAGATTGACGTTGAATTTGAAATCGTCGCCCGCGCGCGCCGTGCGCAGTGCGTCGGCGGCGTCTTGCCGCTCGAACGATACCAGCTCGCCGTCGTTGTTCTTGGGCGTGAAATCGTGCGGACATTCGAGGTCGTAGCAGAACAGCACGTCGTCGCGCAGCCCGTGCTTGACCTCCATGCGATAGGAGACCGCGCCGACCGGCGCCGCGGTCATCGCCAGCGCCTCGGGCAAGCTCGCTTCTTCCTCGCATTCCTTGATCAGCGTCGCGAGGAGGCCGTAGGGATAGCCGATGCCGCCGGCGACCAGGTTGTCGAGCTTGCCGGGCGCCACGGCTTTCTTCGGCGAGCGGCGCCCGACCCAGAGCTGCAGCGCGCCGCGCTCGCGCACGAAGCCATTGAGGTGGACGCCATACGCGCGCACGCCAAAGAATGGCACCGCGCCGCGGTCGAGCTTGAAATGCGCCGCCGCGCCCCAATGCGGCGCCACGGCAAAGCATTCGTTGCGCCATTTGGCGACCAGCCCCTCGGCGACCAATTTCTCGGTCACGTCGTCGACGATCGCGCTCAAGGCATCGAAGTCGCCTTGGGCGAGGAGACGCACGCTGTCGTCGCCCACCGCGAACTGCGCCGGGAACCGACGGAGCGCCGCCGCGTTATCTTTACGGATGAGACCCAGCCTCTCGTCGCCATGAAGGAATGGCACGAACCGGTCGCTGCGGTACCGGTTGCAGAGCTGGATATGACGCAACAGGCTCATCATGTGTCTCGTTCAGCCAATCGCAGGGCCGAAGCCCCGATCATGGTCGATTATAGAGGCAGGAGGGCGTTATGAAACGATCGGCCACGGCGATTCTCGCAGGCTCGGTGCTGCTCGCGCTCGCTGGCTGCGCCGATTCGGTTCCGGCGCCCGGCTATGCGCAGAGCCGCGCGATCGACCAGGACATCGAGGCGACGCATGTGGTGGGCCCCACGGCCACCTCGCCGGCCTTTACCGCGAAAGACCCACCGGCGGTGCTGACGCCGTGGCGCAATGAGGAAGTGATCGACCACCAGAAGACGGAGCAGACCGGACAGCTCCCGCAGAATTAGCGCGCTTCCAGCTCGGTATCCCAATAGAGGAAGTCCCGCCAGCTTTGATGCAGGTAGTTGGGCGGGAAGGCGCGGCCGTGATCGCGCAGCATCTGCGTGGTCGGCTGGATCGGCCGGTGCAGCGGATGCATTTTCGCCTCTTCGGGCAATTGGCTGCCTTTCAAGAGGTTGCAGCTCGAGCAGGCGGTGACGACGTTCTCCCAGGTCGTCCAGCCGCCGCGCGAGCGCGGCACCAAATGGTCGAAGGTCAGATCGTGCGTCGGAAAATCCTCGCCGCAATACTGACAGACGAAGCGGTCGCGCAGGAACACGTTGAAGCGGGTGAAAGCCGGCCGACGCGACATCGCGATGTAGGATTTCAGCGAGATGACGCTCGGCAGCCGCATCTCGAAATTGGGGCTGCGGACGATCCGGTCGTAATGCGAGACGATGCGGACGCGATCGAGGCAGACGGCTTTCACGGTCTCCTGCCACGACCAGACCGACAAGGGAAAATAGCTCAGGGGCCGGAAATCGGCATTGAGCACGAGCGCCGGGCAACTATCGAGCGCAAGCGACAAACGACCACCTCATCGCTGCCTACCCCCTAGGCAACCCGTCCTAGCACGCGCCGTATGACAAATCCACCGCGTCTCCGGCTCCTAACGGGTGGGCACCGGCTTCTCGCCGCGGTAATCGTAGAAGCCGCGGGCTGCCTTGCGCCCGAGCCAGCCGGCCTCGACGTATTTCACCAGCAGCGGACAGGGCCGGTATTTCGAATCGGCGAGGCCTTCGTAGAGCACCTGCATCACCGAGAGACAGGTATCGAGGCCGATAAAATCGGCCAGCGCCAAAGGGCCCATCGGGTGATTGGCGCCGAGATGCATCGCGGTGTCGATCGCATCGACCGAGCCGACGCCCTCGTGCAAGGTATAGACCGCCTCGTTGATCATCGGCAGCAGGATGCGGTTGACGATGAAGGCGGGAAAATCCTCGGCCGCAACCGGGGTCTTGCCCAGCTTGATCGACAGATCGCGCACCGTGGCGAAGGTCGGCTCGTCGGTCGCGATGCCGCGGATGACCTCGACCAGCGTCATCACCGGCACCGGGTTCATGAAATGCATGCCGATGAAATGCTCGGGGCGGTCGGTCGACGCGGCGAGCCGCGTGATCGAGATCGACGAGGTGTTGGTGGCGATGATCGCCGAAGGCTTCAGGTTCGGCACCAGCTTCTTGAAGATGTCGCGCTTGACCTCCTCACGCTCGGTTGCGGCCTCGATGACGAAGTCGCTGTCGCCGAAGAATTTGTAATCCGTGCCGATGCTGATGCGGTTCAGCGCGGCGGCCTTGTCTTCCTCGGTTACCCGGCCGCGCGCGACTTGGCGGCCCATATTGCCGTCGATGCCGGCAAGAGCACGCTGCAACACCTGCTCGTCGAGATCGGCGATCTTCACGTCGTAGCCGGCGAGGGCGCAGACATGGGCGATGCCGCTGCCCATCTGGCCGGCACCGATGATGCCGACCGAGCTGATCGTGGTGAGCGACGGTAATGCCATGAGGGTGCCTTTGTCCTTGTTGCCGACGCTTGGGGTCAGCGATGCGCGAGCTTCTTGGCGAGTTCCGCGTCGAGCGCGGGCACGATCTGGAACAAATCGCCGACCAGACCGTAATCGGCGATCTGGAAGATCGGCGCTTCCTCGTCCTTGTTGATGGCGACGATGACTTTCGAATCTTTCATGCCGGCCAGATGCTGGATCGCGCCCGAGATGCCGACCGCGATATAGAGGTCGGGCGCGACGATCTTGCCGGTCTGGCCGACCTGATAATCGTTGGGCACGAAGCCCGAATCGACCGCCGCACGCGAGGCGCCGACCGCGGCGCCGAGCTTGTCGGCGACGCTTTCCAGAATCTTGAAATTCTCGCCCGACTGCATGCCGCGGCCGCCGGAAATGATGATGCGCGCGCTCGTGAGTTCCGGCCGTTCCGAGCGTGCGAGCTCGGCGCCGGAAAAGCGCGACATCCCGGCCGAGCCGGGTGAAGCGGTCGTT
>DATLUE010000318.1:0-41618 GCA_035533255.1 Allostellaceae bacterium
ATGACCGATTTCACGTTTCGCGAGCTGTTCCCGCTGGGCGAGGATGCGACGCCCTACCGCAAGCTGACATCCGATTTCGTCGGCACGGCGAGCTTCAACGGCATGACGCTGACGACGATCGAGCCGCACGCGCTGACCGAGCTGGCGCGCCGAGCCTATGTCGATTGCCAGCATCTTCTGCGCCCCGGTCATCTGCAGCAATTGCGCAACATCCTCGAAGACCCCGAGGCCTCGGACAACGATCGCTTCGTCGCCTTCGACCTGTTGAAGAACGCGAACATCGCCGCCGGCAAGGTGCTGCCGATGTGTCAGGACACCGGCACCGCGATCGTCATGGGCAAGAAGGGCCAGCGGGTCTGGACCGGCGGCGGCGACGCCGCGGCGCTGTCGCTCGGCATCCGCCGCACCTATACCGAGACCAATCTGCGCTATTCGCAGCAGGCCGCGCTCGGCATGTTCAAGGAGGTCAACACCGGCGACAATCTGCCGGCGCAGATCGACCTTTATGCCGACGAGGGCGACGAATACAAATTCCTGTTCATCGCCAAGGGCGGCGGCTCGGCGAACAAGAGCTTTCTGTTCCAGCAGACGCCGGCGGTGCTGAACCACGATGCGCTGCTGAAATTTCTCGACGAGAAGATTCGCACCCTCGGCACCTCGGCCTGTCCGCCCTATCACCTCGCGATCGTGGTCGGCGGCACCTCGGCCGAAATGAATCTGAAGACCGTGAAGCTCGCGAGCTGCCGCTATCTCGACAGCCTGCCGAATGCCGGCAATGCCGCGGGCCAGGCGTTCCGCGACCGCGATTTCGAGCAGGAGGTGCTGGCGCTGACGCGCATCATGGGCATCGGCGCGCAGTTCGGCGGCAAGTATTTCTGCCACGACGTGCGCGTGGTGCGGCTCCCGCGCCACGGCGCCAGCGTGCCGATCGGCCTCGGCGTCTCCTGCGCCGCCGATCGCCAAATTCTCGGCAAGATCAACGCCAAGGGCGTGTTCCTCGAGCAGCTCGAAGCCAACCCGGCGCAATACCTGCCCGAGATCGACGAAGGAAAGCTCGCCGGCGAGGTCGTGCGCATCGACCTGACGCGGCCGATGAGCGAGATTCGCGCGGCCTTGTCGCGCCATCCGGTCAAGACGCGGCTGTCGCTGTCGGGGCCGCTGATCGTCGCGCGCGACATCGCGCATGCCAAGCTGAAAGAGCGGCTCGATCGCGGCGAGGCGCTGCCGCAATACGCCAAGGATCACGCGATCTATTACGCCGGACCGGCCAAGACGCCGCAGGGCTTCGCTTCGGGCTCGTTCGGTCCGACCACGGCCGGCCGCATGGATTCCTATGTCGACCAGCTCATGGCGGCAGGCGGCAGCTTTATCACGCTCGCCAAAGGCAATCGCGGCGCCGAGGTGCGCGAGGCGTGCAAGAAGCACAAGGGCTTCTATCTCGGCTCGATCGGCGGACCGGCGGCGCGCCTCGCACAGGACTGCATCAAGAAAGTCGAGGTGATCGAATACCCCGAGCTCGGCATGGAAGCGATCTGGCGCATCGAGGTGGTGGATTTCCCGGCCTTCATCGTCATCGACGACAAGGGCAATGATTTCTTCGCCAAGCTTGGTTGACAGCTATGCACCACGAAGGCACGAAGATCACGAGCGGGAATTATTCTCCGTGCTCTCTGTGTCTCCGTGGTGAATAAGATGCCGAATGCACGCGGGCCTCGACCGTGACGGATGCCGAACCCGAGTTCATCCGTTATCTGCGCGACCAGCTCCGGCGTTGGGGACCGGTTGAGGTTCGGCGCATGTTCGGCGCACATGGCCTATTTCGGGACGGCAGGATGTTCGCGCTGATCCACGACGAGACGCTTTATCTGCGCAGCGACGAGGCGACGGACGCGGTCTTCGCTGCCGCCGGCATGGGACCGTTCCGCTATCGCCGGCGCGGCAAGCTGGTCGCGCTCGGCTATCTTCAGGCACCGCCCGATGCGGTCGAGGACAGCCAGTTGTTGGCCGAATGGGCCGATCGGGCCTATCAAGCGACCCTGCGGCGCGCCGATCGGGCGCGCAAGCCTCCCACGGCCAAGCGCGGCGCCGCGTGACCGATTCCGTCGATCTTCCGGCATTGGCCCGCGGCGAGAAGGCCGCATGGAACGGATTTGTCCGCCGTTATGCCGGACTGATCCTGTCGGCGGTGCGGGTCACCGCGCGGCACGGCGTCGATGTCGAAGACGTGGCGCAGGAGGTCTTCACCCGGCTCTGCAAGGACGATTTCCGCCTGTTGAAGACCTACGACCCGGCCCGCGCCGGGCTCTCGACCTGGCTCACGATCGTCGCGCGCAGCACCGCGCGCGACATGCAGCGCCGCCGCACACCGCCGCTGACGCCGATCGACGCCGTGCCCGAGATGATGCTCGCGGTGACCGCGGAGCCGCACGAGAAGCTGCGCCTGCCCGACGGGCTGCTGTCGCCGCGGCAAAAGCTTATCGTGACGCTGCTCTACGAGCGCGACATGGACGTGGCGGAGATCGCCGCTTCCCTCGCCATCGACCCGCAAACCGTGCGCAGCACCCACCACAAGGCGATGCTCAAGCTGCGCGAGCATTTCGCGGACAGCGACGCAGCAAGAGAAATGAAGTAATTCCAGATGGTTACCGGATGGGGATGCGACCGGGCGCGGACGCCTAAAAATAGCGGGAGAACTGGCATGGATGATACGGGAGCCGAAGCAACGGATCGGCGGTTATGGCAGCGCTGGCAGGCGCTGGGCGGAGCATCGAGGGCGGCCGAGCCCGACGCGCTTTCGCTCGCTGCCTATGCCGAAGGCCGGCTGACCGAGGCCGAGGCCGAAGCCGTCGAGACCTGGCTGGCCGCGGCGCCCGAGGCGCTGGCCGACATCGTCGCCGCGCGCGCGATCAATCAGCGCCCGCCGCGCCTCGTCTATCGGCACGTCATCGCGAACGCCTGCAACCTCGTCCCGGGGGCTGCGGCGCCGCGCCCGAGCGCCAAGATCGTGCCGTTCGGGCGCCGGATGCCGCAATGGCGCACCGCGCTTGCCTGGAGCAGCGTGGCGGCGAGCCTCATCGGCGCCAGTATGGTCGGCTTCTCGATGGGCAGCGACGTCTACGCCAACCTGTCGGGCACGCAAGCGATCGACAGCGCCTCCGCCGACGGCCTCGGGACGCCCCCCAGCCTCGATAGCTATTTCAGCGACGATTCCGGCACATGACCAGCCTCGCCGACACCGACCGGAAAGCCGGCTGGCGCGGGCGCCTTGCCTGGATCGCGCTGGCGCTCTCGCTGACGCTCAACCTGTGCTTCATCGGCGGAATGGCCTGGGTGCATTGGCACGCGCTGCCGCCGCCCTTGGTGCGGATGCAGCATTTCGGCAATTCGCTCAATCTCGCCGACAACCAGCGCCAGGTTTTCGGGCAATTCCTGCGCACCATCCGCTTGCGCGGGCGCATCGTTCGCGAAAGCAACCAACCGCTGATCGACGAGCTGTGGAGCGAGATCGCCAAGCCGGCACCCGACCAATCGGCGATCGCGAAGCTCGCCGATCAGATCAACGGCAATCGCGAAGCCTTCCAACGCGCTGTCTCGACCGCGCTCGACGCCTTTATCGAGACGCTGACTCCCGACCAGCGGGCGCAGCTCGCGGACCGAGCCACGACCCCGCACGACCCCCTAACGCGCCGGTTCTTCCAGATGGTGGTCCCGTAAACTAGCGCCGCTTCAGATGCTCGTAGGTGCGGACGCGCGCGCCCATGCCGCAGACGACGTAGTCGAAACTGGACTCGGTCTTGGCGACCGGATAGTTCCCCGATTGCCAGGGATCGTCGATGATCTTGGCCCAGGCGATGTTGTCGATCAGGAAGCAGCGCCACGCGCCGCCGGCGGCGAGGCCCGAATTGCTGTCGCCTCGATATTGGAAGGTCAGCACCTTTTTCTGCGCGCCCTTGAAGCCAATGGCGAGCGGCGCCACCTCGCGCCGCCGACCGTCGGCCAGCATCGACACGCAACGCCGTTTCTCGATCGCTTCTTTGAGGATCTCGAAAACCGCCACGGCAGTATCCTCAACCGGCAGACCATACCCCACCCTGTCGTTATCGCTCTAAAACACTAATAAATTACTGCCGCAGCGACGCTTTGGCGGCGCGGCCGCGATCCCATATGCTGAGCCACGGCTTCCCGAGGAGTTAACCATGCCCGCAGCGACAGCGACCCGCACCGAGCGCGACAGCATGGGCGCCGTCGAAGTGCCCGACGAGCGCTATTGGGGCGCGCAGACCCAGCGCTCACTCGATAATTTCCGCATCGGCGGCGAGCGCATGCCGCTGGCGCTGATCCACGCGCTGGCGCTCCAGAAAAAAGCCGCGGCGCGCGCGAATATCGAGCTGGGCGCGCTCGATCGCCGGCTCGGCGATGCGATCGTCGCCGCCGCCGACGAGGTGATCGCCGGCAAGCGCGACGACGAGTTCCCGCTGGTCGTGTGGCAGACCGGATCGGGCACGCAGACCAACATGAACATGAACGAGGTCCTGGCCAATCGCGCCAACGAGTTGCTCGGCGCCAAGCGCGGCGCGAAGACGCCCGTGCATCCCAACGACCACATCAATCTCGGCCAATCCTCGAATGACAGCTTTCCGACCGCGATGCATATCGCCGCCGCAATGGAAATCGATCGCCGGCTGCTGCCGTCGCTGGAGCAACTGCGCCGCGCGCTCGCCGACAAGGCGGCCGCTTTCGCCGATATCGTGAAGATCGGCCGCACCCACCTGCAGGATGCGACGCCGCTGCGGCTCGGCTCGGAATTCGGCGCTTATGCGCGGCAGATCGAGCTCGGCATCGCGCGCGTCAAAGGAACGCTGCCGCGGCTCTACGATCTGGCGCAGGGCGGCACCGCGGTCGGCACCGGGCTCAACGCGCCGCAAGGTTTCGCCGAGCGCTTTGCCGCGGCGGCGGGCCAGATCGCCGGCCTGCCCTTTGCCTCGGCGCCCGATAAATTCGAGGCGCTGGCCGCGCATGATGCGCTGGTCGAGGTGTCGGGCGCGCTCAACGTGCTGGCGGTCTCGCTGATGAAGATCGCCAACGACATCCGGCTTATGGGCTCGGGCCCGCGCTGCGGCTTCGGCGAGCTGCATCTGCCCGAGAACGAGCCCGGCTCGTCGATCATGCCGGGCAAGGTCAATCCGACCCAGGCCGAAGCGGTGACGATGGTCGCGGCGCAAGTGATGGGCAATCACGTCACGATCACGATCGCCGGCAGCCAGGGGCATTTCGAGCTCAACGTCTATAAGCCGGTGATCATCTTCAATCTGCTGCAATCGATTCGGCTGATTTCCGACGCGGCGAAAAGTTTCGCCGCCAATTGCGTCGAAGGCATCGAGGCCGATCGCGCGCGCATCGACGAGCTGATGCATCGCTCGCTGATGCTGGTGACGGCGCTTGCACCGCATATCGGCTACGACAAAGCGGCCGAGATCGCCAAGCGCGCGCTGGCCGAGGGCGAGACGCTGAAGGCGGCCGCGACCGCGCTCGGCTATGTCGCGCCGGAAGATTTCGACCGCTGGGTCGATCCCAAGGCGATGCTTGGTCCGGCGTGAGCGCATGACGGCTTCGCCCCTGCGCAAACGCTCGGTGACGATCGCCGGCCACGCGACCAGCCTGACGCTCGAGGAGGAGTTCTGGCAGGCTTTGCAGGCGGTCGCCCGGCAACGCCGGCTCTCGCTCAATGCGCTGGTCGCTTCCATCGACGCCGCGCGGGCCGGGAATTTATCGAGCGCTGTGCGCGTTTTTGTGCTGGAGTGCTATCGCAGGGGCGAATTGCAGCCCGTTGCCGACGACCGATAGGCGAATGGCCGTGGCCGAGATCATCAATCTCAACCGCTTTCGCAAAGCGCGCGACCGCGACGTCAAGGCGAAGACGGCGGAGGAGAATCGCGTCCGCCACGGCCGCACCAAAGCCGAGCGCCAACGCGAGCATGCGGAGGCCAGCAAGGCCGAGAAGACGCTCGACGACAAGAAGATCGAGTAGCGAGACCGGCCGGCGAGCTATTCGCCTGTCTTTTTTTTCGTCGCCCCCGCTAAAGCAGGGGTCCAGGGCAACCGCGCGCTACTTACCTGGATTCCCGCTTGCACGGGAATGACGATTCAAACTTATGCGATCGTGCTTTATCCGCGCCACGCGCCGCGGGGGAAAATCCTACTCCGCCGCCGCGCTGGTCGGGCGCATGCCGAGGGCGCGCATATAGGTCTCGAGCAGCGCCTCCTGCTCGTCGAGATCGTCCTTGTCCATTTTGCGAATCTTGACAATCTGGCGCATCACTTTGGCGTCGAAGCCGCTGGCCTTGGCCTCGGAATAGACGTCGCGGATATCGTCGCCGAGCGCCTTTTTTTCCTCTTCCAGACGCTCGATCCGCTCGATGAACGATTTCAGATGATCGCCGGCGACGCCGCCCGCCTTCGCCATGATCCCAACCCCGCTGTGATGGCCGCTTTTGTGATAGCCGGGCGACCCTATCGAAGCGGCCCCGAGCGCGCAATTGGCGCGCCGGGGTTATCCACGTTATCCACCGCTGTTAGTGTTTATGGCCGGCGATCAGCGCCCTCGACCGGCTTGGTCGGCTCGTTCTGGTATTTCTTCTTCCATTCCTCGTAAGGCATGCCATAGACCGCCACGCGCGCCTCGGGGTCGGGCAGCTTCATCCCGCGCTCCTCGGCGCTCTCGCGATACCAGCGCGACAGGCAATTGCGGCAGAAGCCGGCGAGGTTCATCAGATCGAGATTCTGCACATCGGTACGCTCGCGCAGATGCGCGACCAGCTTGCGAAACGCCGCCGCTTCGAGCTCGGTACGGGTCTTGTCGTCGAGTTCCATGATGTCTCCCTCGCTATAGGTTAAGTATGGGGTTTGGGCGGCTCGATTGCCATATCGAGGTCTGGCGACTTGGCGTGACGCCGGATCGGCTGTTGTCGAGGATCGCGTCGACCTCCTATTCTCAATGCATCCCGGCAACGCGAAGAAAGAGCAAATTGAGCGTTCCCCGCGATCCGCTGCCGTTGCTCCGCCGTTTGCTCGACGCCGCGCTCGCTGCCGCCGATCCGGCCACGACCTTGCCGCCTCACCTCCCGGCGCCGCCCCCAGGCCGCACCACCGTGATCGGCGCCGGCAAGGCCGCTGCAAAGATGGCGCGCGCGGTCGAGGATCGCTGGCCGGCGCCGCTCTCGGGCCTGGTCGTCACCCGCTATGGTCATGGCGTGCCGTGCCGGCGCATCGAGGTGGTCGAGGCGGCGCATCCGGTGCCGGACGCCGCGGGCCAGAACGCCGCCAAGCGCATCCTGGCGATGATCCGGGGCCTGACGGCCGACGATCTGGTGATCTGCCTGATGTCCGGCGGCGCGTCGGCGCTGCTGGCGCTGCCGGCGCCGGGGCTGACGCTGGAGGACAAGCAGGCGGTCACGCGCGCGCTGCTGCTGTGCGGCGCGACCATTTCCGAAATCAACTGCGTGCGCAAGCATCTTTCGGCGGTGAAGGGCGGCCGGCTCGCCGCGGCCGCGTGGCCGGCGCCGCTTGCCTGCTTTGCGATCTCCGACGTGCCGGGCGATGATCCGGCGGTGATCGGCTCCGGCCCGACAATCGCCGATCCGAGCAGCTTTGCCGATGCGCGGCGCATCTTCACCAAATATGCGCTCAGCCCCCCGCCGGCGGTGGCGACGCATCTCCATCGCGCCGCCGACGAGACGCCGAAGCCGGGCGACCCAAGGCTTGCGCGCGCGACCTACCGCCTGATCGCGACGCCGCGCGAGGCGCTCGACGCGGCGGCGCAAGCGGCGCGCGCTGCGGGCGTGACGCCGGTCATCCTGGGCGATGCGATCGAGGGCGAGGCATGCGCGGTCGCGGCCAATCACGCGGCGCTCGCGCGCCAGCTTGCCGCCGGCACGATGCCGGGCGAGGACGGCGCGGCACTCGCCTTGCCGGCGGTGCTGCTGTCGGGCGGCGAGACCACGGTGATGGTTCACGGCACGGGCCGCGGCGGCCGCAACACCGAATACCTGCTGGCCTTGGCGTTGGCACTCGCGGGCGCGGCCGGCGTCTATGCGCTGGCGGCCGATACCGACGGCACCGACGGCACCGAAAGCAATGCCGGCGCGTTCCTTGCTCCCGATACCCTGGCGCGCTTGCGCTTCAAGGGACTCGACCCGGCCGCTTTGCTGGCCGACAACGACGCCTGGAGCGCCTTTGCCGCGCTCGACGACCTGCTGATCACCGGCCCCACTTTCACCAATGTGAATGATTTTCGTGCCATATTGGTGGCCGGACCGGGTTGAAAGGAAAAACATGCGGCGCCAACGCAGCGCGAAAATCGTCGCGACCGTCGGTCCGGCCAGCAACACCGCCGAGAAGCTCGAGGCGCTGTTTCGTGCCGGCGTCGATCTGTTCCGGCTCAATTTCAGCCACGGCACGCAGGACGATCATCGCGTCGTCTACGAACGCATCCGCTCGCTCGAGAAAGGCGTCGGGCGGCCGATCGGCATCATGGCCGATCTCCAAGGACCGAAGCTGCGCGTCGGCACCTTTGCCGGGAAGAAGGCAACGCTGGTCGCCGGCAAAAGCTTTCGCCTCGATCTCGATCCCAAGCCGGGCGATGCCAAGCGCGCGCCGCTGCCTCATCCCGAAGTGTTCGCGGCGCTGCAGCCGGGCACGCAGCTCTTGCTCGACGACGGCAACATCCGCCTCACAGTCGAGCGCTGCGGCAAGGATTTCGCCGAGACCAGTATCGCGGTCGGCGGCGACATCTCGGACCGCAAAGGCGTCAACGTGCCGAATGCGGTGCTGCCGCTCAGCCCCTTAACCCCGAAGGATCGCTCCGATCTCACTTTCGCGCTCGATCTGGGCGTCGATTGGATCGCGCTCTCGTTCGTGCAGCGCCCCGAGGACGTGGCCGAAGCGCGCAAGCTGATCGCCGGCCGCGCCAGCGTGCTCGTGAAGCTCGAGAAGCCGGCGGCGATCCAGCGCCTCCACGAGATCATCGAGCTGAGCGATGCGGCGATGGTCGCGCGCGGCGATCTCGGCGTCGAGATGCCGCCCGAGGACGTGCCGCCGGTGCAGCGCGAGATCGTCCATGCCTGCCGCCTCGCGGGCAAGCCGGTGATCGTCGCGACCCAGATGCTCGAATCGATGGTGCGCGCCCCGGTGCCGACCCGCGCCGAAGCCTCCGACGTCGCGACCGCGGTCTATGAAGGCGCCGACGCGGTGATGCTGTCGGCCGAGACCGCTGCCGGCCTCTATCCGGTCGAGGCGGTGACGATGATGGATCGCATCATCTGCCGCGTGCAGGCGGACCCGATCTATTTCCCGGGCCTACACGCCGCCGCCGAAGTCAGCGCCGAGCAAAGCCCCTCCGATGCGATCAGCGCCGCCGCGCGCCAGGTGGCGCATACCATCGGCGCCGCGGCGATCCTCTCCTACACGACCTCGGGCGCGACCGCCTTGCGCATGGCACGCGAGCGGCCCGACGTGCCGATCCTCGCCCTCACTTCGAATCTGCGCACCGCGCGACGCCTGGCGCTCGCCTGGGGGCTGCATTGCATCCATACCCATGACGTGCGCAACTTCAACGAGATGGTCGAGCATGCGACGCGCGCGGCGCGGCGCGAGGGCTTTGCCGGAAAAGGCGAGCGCGTCGTCGTCACCGCGGGCGTCCCATTCGGCACGCCCGGCGCAACCAACGTGCTGCGCGTCGCCTGGGTGGAGGATTAGTTAGAGCATTGTCCGGCGAAGGGTGCAGCGGTTCGCCGCAGACAATGCGACAAAATCAAGGAATCGGGCGTGCTGAAACTACGCCCTGAGCAGCCCCTCGGCCGGTTTCAGCCCCGCGGCGTCGGGAAAGACCTTCGCGCCAAGGCTCGCCGCATCGATGCCTAAATGATCGCGCAGGATGCCTTTGGCGACGCTGCGCGAATCGACCGCGACGCGCAGATCGCGATCATCCTGGAGCTTGGCGAGGCCCGGCCAGTCGCCGTAGAGCCGGCCGCCTTTGACCGCGCCGCCGATCACGAACATCACCGTGGCGGTGCCGTGATCGGTGCCGTTGGTGCCGTTGACCGCGACCGTGCGGCCGAACTCGGTGGTCGCGATCACCACCGTATTCCTCCACGCGGCACCGAGCGACTGCGCCAGCGCGTCGAAACCATCGGCAAGGCCGGAAAAATTCTCGTAGAGCCGGCCGTTCTCGGTGCCTTGATTGACATGCGTGTCCCAGCCGAGCATCTCGAGCGCGGCGATGCGCGGGCCGTCCTCGGCCGCGAGCAATTTGCCGGCGGCGGCCGCAAGCGGCGCGAAGGCTTTGGGGCCAAAGCCGCCCGGTCCTTTCGGCGCCGTGTCGCCGAGAACCGTGTCGGAGAAATTCTGGGTCTTCAAGCCGAGTTGCAGCGCCGGGCCGAACAGCGGATCATGCGCATAAAGCGGCCCAAGCGCCGCGACGAAATCCGGATCGGCGGCTTTGAAGCCGGCCGGCTCCCAGCTCGCGACCGGCACCGCGCCGCGCAGCAGCAACGGCACCGCGCCGCCGACCGCGAGGCCGAGCCGCTTGTCGTAGCTGCGGCTCGCGCCTTGCTGCTGGATCAGCGCGAGGGCGCGATTGAGCCAGCCGTCGGTCTCGCGGGTTTTCGCGGCGAGCCCGCATTCCATCAAATCTTGCCCGTCGAAATGCGAGCGCGTGCGATAGCCATTGCCCGACGCCGGCACGAGCAGAAGCTCGCCGCGGCGGTAATAAGGCTCGAGCACTTTAAGGCCGGGGTTGAGCGCGAAATGCGAATCCAGCGCGATGCACGCCGCGGCCGGTAGCGCGATCGCGCCGCGCTTTTCCGCGTAATGCGGATCGCCGACCGGCGGCACGGCGGCAAGCCCGTCCATCGCGCCGCGCAACAGCACGACCACAAAGCGCCGGTTGCCGGGCGCCGCGGCAAAGACCGCGTGCGGCAACCCGGCCACCGCAAAGGCACCGGCGGCAAGCCCGAGGCATTCGCCCAGAAATTCGCGGCGCGTTGTGGTCATGGTGTCACCGTCGCTGGAATTCGGGGCTGGCGAGCAGCAGCGCCAAGCCTTCGCGGCGCGAGGCGGCGCGGCGGATCGCCTGGGCGGTATCGTCGGGCAAGGTTTCGCCGAACACCGCATCGGCAAGCGCAACCGGATCGGGCGGATCGGGCAAACGCGCGGCGAAGCTTTGGCAGCAATCGGCGCGGTGCAGCACCGATTCGGGGCCGACCCAATCGCCGGCATCGTCGGGCCAGCCGGCGGGCGACGGCGCGAAGAACGGCTGCTGATCGAGGATATGCAATGTCTGGACGAGGAAGGGCGGCGGCGGCGTGAAGCCGGTGATGCGGCTGGCGGCGATCAGCAGCTCGTCGGGCGTGCGCACCTTGGCGAAGGGCTGCCACGCGGCATCCTCATGCACCACCGCCTGGGTCACGCGCTTCAGATCGCCGCCGGTGTCGCGGAACACGCGCGCGATGCGCTGCACCGCATCCTTCGGCGGATTGTCGGCGATGAAGTGGCGCGCGAGCTGGGTCGCGATGTGCGTCGCGGTCGCGGGGTGCGCGGCGAGGTCGCGCAGCGCCAGCTCGCCCTGGTCGTAGCCGCTTTCCGGATAAGTCTTGCCGAGCAGGGTCTGCGACCCGGGCTCGTGAAGCTGCGGATAGAAGCGGAAAGTGCCGGCATTGGGCGCGCGCAGCCGCGCGATCGACCAGCCGGTCAAGATGCGGGCGAGTGCCTCGACGTCGTCTTGGGTGTAGCCGCCATCGACGCCGAGCGTATGCAGCTCCATCATCTCGCGCGCGAGATTCTCGTTGAGGCCTTTGTGCTGCCGCTGCCCGACCCGCGAGTCCGGCCCGATCGACAGCACCTGATCGAGATAGAACAGCATCGCCGGATGGCGCTCGGCGGCGAGCAGCAGGTCGACGAAGCGGCCGGTGACATGCGGCCGGATCGCCTCGCGCTCGAACGCGCCGGCAAAGCCGGTGATCTCCGGCCGGATGCAAGACACCGTGAAATGGTTGCTCCAGAACCGCGTGAGCCGCTCCAAGAGCGGTGCAGCGCCGTTCACCGCGGCATTGGTCCGCACCGCAGTCTCGGCAAGATAGACGGCACGCCGCCGTTGATTCGCGGCCTTGAGCGCATCGGCGGCCTGGTTCTTGCGATCCTGCCGCAATTGCAGCAGCTCGGCGACCATCGCCGCGGAATTCGGCAAGGCGGGATCGAGCGGCGCGGGCGGCGCATCCAACTGCCGCAGCACCCAGCCGCGCGGGTCGCGGGCGACACTCGCAAGCTCGCCGGGGCGCGGCGCGTAGCCGAAACGCGTCGTCGCCACCAAGGCGTTGGTTAAAGCGGCCGCAACCATGTGCCGCCGCCAGATCTGAGGGTCATAGCCGGTAATAGGCGCGAAATGCTTGCCGCATCCCTAAAGGGGCGGGCGGAAATTACTCTGCGCCGGCGCGCTCCCGGGTGGCGAACTGCTCGACCAGGCGATGCATCGCGATCACCGGCGTATCGCCGCGGATCTCGATCCGCGGCGCGTTCGGCAGCGCCGAATTGATGCGCTGCTGGCCCTCCATCACCCGAATATCCTGATCGAAGATCGCGCGGATGTTCTTGATGAAGCGCTGGCTGACGTCGTCATTGCCGACGGCGAAATTGCGGCTTTGCGCGTAGAACATGAACGAGCTGGTCTCGGTCTCGGGCGTCGCGGTGATGAGCGCGCGCAGCCGCACGCCGCCATCCCAATTGCCGTCGCGCGCGACCGTGCCCGCCGCCGCGAAGCCGGCATCGATCGTGCAGTGGCTCGGCAGCTCGCACACCGTCGCCTGCCAGCGATCGGTGTCCTTGCTCGCGAACCCCGCGAGTTGCGCCAGCAGCGGCGGCGGCTCGGCATGGGGGCTCCAGCGCAGCATGCGCACGCCGGTCGGGAATCGCTCGGTCGTCACCGGATTGCTCTCGATCCCGGCGCCGCCCAGCGTGTCGCTGTGAACATAGACCACATGCATGAGGTCGAGCAGATTGTCGTTGTTGAGCTCCCAATGGCATTTCATCGGCAGCGCCTGGCCGCCATTGCCCATCGTGGTGGTGAGCGTCGGGTCGTCGATGCACTGCCATCGCGGCAACAGGCGGTCGTCGCGCTGGGCCGAATCGCCCATCCACAGCCAGACGAAATTGAATCGCTCCACCAGCGGATAGCTTTTGACGCGCGTGCCGGGGGGAATTTCCTTTTGCCCGGGAATTTCGACGCACATTCCGCGCGCGTCGAATTTGAGCCCGTGATAGCCGCAGCGGATGCCATCGCCCTCGCGCGTTCCCATCGAGAGCGGCAAATTGCGGTGGCAGCAGCGGTCCTCGAGCGCGACCGCCGCGCCGGTCTCGGTGCGATAGAGCAGCACGGGCTCGCCCAGCAAGCTGCGCGCGAGCGGCGCGTGGCCGAGCTCGCTGCCATAGGCGGCGACATACCAGAAATTGCGCAGGAACATGACCCGTCTCCTTCCCGGCGCTCAGGCCGGATTGCCGGCGAGCTCTTTCGTCAGCCGCGCGACCGTGTCGCCGATCCTGTCGCGATGCGGATCGATCGCGAGCGCCGCCGAGAACGCCGTCAGCGCCGCCGCAATCGCAAAAACTGCCAAAACCGCACGCCGGACGTCGGAATTATATGGGCGGGGGCGGCTTTCGCCAACGCTCGCGGTCGGCTGGGGTCGCCGGCGCCGGGCCATTCGGCGTTTGAGCACCGGGCGAATCGTGCTAAACCGCCTCTCGCTCATGGAACTTTCCGTCGTCATTCCCGCGCGCAACGAGGCGCCGAACGTCGCACCGCTGGTCGCGGAAATCCGCGCCGCGCTTGACGGCGTCGTCGCTTACGAGATCGTCTATGTCGATGACGGCAGCAGCGACGACACCGCAGCGGCGATCCGCGCGGCGAGGTGGGACGGCGCGCCGCTGCGTCTCGTCCGCCACGCGGCAAGCTGCGGCCAAAGCGCCGCCGTGCGCAGTGGCGTCGTTGCCGCGCGCGCGCCCTGGGTCGCGACGCTCGATGCCGACGGGCAGAACGACCCCGCGGACATCCGGAAATTATGGGAGCTGGCGCGCACCGCCCGCGCCGATGACAAGCTGCTGCTCGCCGGCTTTCGCCAAAAGCGCCGCGATACCGCGGTGAAGCGCCTCTCGTCGCGCATCGCCAATGCCGTGCGCGGCTCGATGCTGAAGGACCGCACACCCGACACCGGCTGCGGGCTGAAGCTGTTGCGGCGCGACCTCTATCTCGCATTGCCGTTCTTCGATCACAACCACCGCTTTCTGCCGGCGCTGGTGCTGCGCGAAGGCGGCAGCGTGCAATCGGTCGCGGTCAATCATCGCCCGCGCCAGCGCGGCATCTCGAATTACGGGCTGTTCGATCGGCTGTGGGTCGGCATCGTCGATCTGTTCGGCGTGATGTGGCTGCAGCACCGCGCCAAGGTGCCGACCTTCGTCGCCGACGTCGAAGACGCGAGCGCCGCGGAAACGACGATTGCCCTGGGGCGCCGCAGCGCGAGCACGCGGCCGTGACCCTGTCATGCGCGCGGGCACCGCTGTCGCGACTGCGGCTTGCCGGGCGGGTCATGGTGCTGGCGCTGCTCGCCGCCGGCATGGCCGCGGTGTGGCTGCATCGCAATGCGCTCGACCCGGTCGCGGTGACCGCGGCGATCGGCAGCGATCCGGCGGCGCCGCTCGTCTTTCTCGCGATCCATATCCTCGCGAGCCTGCTGTTCGTGCCGCGCACCATGCTGGGCTTGGTCGCCGGGCTGGTGTTCGGCTTCTGGTGGGGGCTGCTTTGGGCCGCGCTCGGCAGCGTGCTCGGCGCGATTTGCGGCTTCCTGATCGCGCGCTACGTCAACAGCGGCATGATCGATCTCGAAAGCCTGCCGCGGCTCGGGCCGATGCTGCAGCGCGCCGAGGCCGGGGGCTGGCGCGCCGTCACCATGCTGCGCCTCATCCCCGTGATCCCGCACAGCTTTACCAATTACGCGCTCGGTCTCACACGCCTGTCGCTCGCCGATTACGCCCTGGGATCGTTCCTCGGGCAATTGCCGATGACGATCGCCTATGTGAGCTTCGGCGCCGCCGGCGGACGGGTCGCTGCCGGCGAGAATGGTTGGCTGATGCCGGCGGCGGTCGGCGCGGTCGCGCTCGCGCTGTCTATTCTGCTGCCGCGCTGGCGGAAAGCGCGCTGAGACCGGGAGGCTGCGGCCCGCCGGTCGCCCAGTCGAGCAGCTCGGCGATATGCAGCACCGGCCAGGCGCTGCCCGACGCGATCTGCGCGATGCAGCCGATATTGCCGGCGGCCACCGCATCGGGCGCGGTGCCGGCGATATTCGCGAGCTTCCGCGCGCGCAGCGCCGACGACAGTTCCGGCTGCAGCATGTTGTAGGTGCCAGCCGAGCCGCAGCAGATATGCCCTTCGGGAATCTCGAGCACGGTGAAGCCGGCCTGGGCCAGCAACGTCTTGGGCTCGGCGAGGATGCGTTGCGCGTGCTGCAGCGAGCAGGCGGCGTGATAGGCGATGCGCAGCCCCGACGGCCGCGCGGGCGCCGAGAGGCCGATCGCCGCCATGAATTCCGAGAGATCGCGGGTCAGCGCCGAAACCCGCGCCGCCTTGCCGGCATAAGCGGGATCGTCGCGGAACAGATAGCCGTATTCCTTCACCGTCGCGCCGCAGCCCGAGACATTGACGACGATCGCATCGAGCCCGCCGGCTTCGATCTCGCGCGTAAAGGTGTCGATCGCGGCCGTCATCATCGCGCGCGCGTCGCGGCCCATGTGATGCGTGAGCGAGCCGCAGCAGCGTTGGCCGGCGACGATCGCGACCTCGCAGCCGTGGCGCGTCAGCAGCCGCAATGTCGCCTCGTCGATCCGCGGCGCCAGCACCTCTTGCGCGCAGACCCGCAGCAGCGCGACCCGATGCCGGCGCGCGCCTTCGGCCGGAAATACTTGCGCGCGCGCGACCGGCGATGGCGCCGGCGGCATCGCGGGTGCAAGCGCGAGCATCGCCGCAAGCCGCGCCGGCATCATCCCGCGCAGCGGCCGCGCCAGCGCCGCGCCGAGCAACGCCCCGCGAAACAGCGCCGGCCGCGGCAGCACCGCCGCGAGGAAGCCGCGCAGCAGCCGATCCCCGATCGGCCGGCGATAGTGCTGCTCGATGCGGTGGCGCGCCTGATCGACCAGATGCCCGTAATGGACGCCCGACGGACAAGTCGTCATGCAGGCATAGCAGGAGAGGCAGCGATCGATATGCTTGACCACGCGCTCGCTCGGCGCGCGGTCGTGCTCGAGCATGTCCTTGATGAGATAGATGCGGCCGCGCGGCCCGTCGAGCTCGTCGCCCAATTCGAGATAGGTCGGACAGGTCGCGTTGCAAAAGCCGCAATGAACGCAGGTGCGGAGAATTTTGTTCGCTTCCTTGGTATCGGAATCCGCAAGCTGCGCCAGGGAGAAGGTGGTTTGCATCGCCTAAAGCTCCGCGACCATCCGGCCGCGATTGAAGATGCGCTGCGGATCGAAGCTGTCCTTCACCCGTGCCGAGAGTGCGGCGACGTCGCGCATCTGCGGCTGGAACACCGGCACGGATGCCCGCAGCGCATCGCTCGCGCGCATGAGGCTCGCATGGCCGCTGCCGATGGCGCGGCGGATCGCGACGGCGCCGGCATCTTGCGCTTGCGGCACGGCAAGCCAGACGAGGCCGCCGCCCCAATCGAGAAAATAGCGCAGATCGAAGACGCGCCCGAGCGTCGCGATCAGCGCCGGCGCAGCGCTGGGCGCAATCGAGACCCGCCAGATCGCGGCATCGGACAGGGCTGCGAGCGGTGCCAGATCGCGCACATCGCGCCACAGCGCGAGCGAGGCGTCGTCGCCAAGGATCTCGGCATCGCCGAACGCTGCCTGCTCGCGCCGCAGCGCCGACGCGCGCGCCTCGACCGACGGCACCGGCCCTTCGACGCGGACGAGCGTCATCGCCCTGCCGGCGCGCGCGACCTCCGCCGGCAGATGCGCCGCACCGGTCAGCTCATGCGCTGAGTTGAGCGCCTGGGTCATCGCCGCCAGCGCCGCTGTCGCATCGAGGCCGGTCAGAACCACCGTGCGCGTCGCCTCGGGACGCGGCAGCACTTTGACGGAAACCTCGGTCAGCGCCGCGAGCGTGCCGTAAGAGCCGGCCATCAGCTTGCAGAAATCGTAGCCGGTGACGTTCTTGACGACCTTGCCACCGGCCTTGAACGCCTCGCCGCGCCCGCTCACCGCCTTGAAGCCGAGAAAATGATCGCGCGCCGCGCCCTGGCGGATGCGGCGCGGGCCGGCAAGATTGCAGGCGAGCGCGCCGCCGAGCGTGGGCGTTTTATCTTTCGTACCAAGCAGCACGCGCCAATCGCCGGGCTCGAAAGCGAGCATCTGATGCGCGTTGTCGAGCGCCGCTTCGATCTCGCCGAGCGGCGTCGCCGCTCCTGCGGTCAGGACCAGCTCGGCGGGCTCGTAATCGCGGATGCCGGCGAATGCGCCGAGATCGAGTACATGCGGCGTCTGCAGCGGCCGCCCGAGCCCGCGCTTGCTGCCGCCGGCAACAAGTTCAAGCGGCTCGTCGTCCGCAAGCGCGCGCTGCACGATGGCGACGAGCTCGTTTTCGTCGGACGGACGGAAGTGGGTCACAGCCGATCTAATTCTCTCGTCGTCACCCCCGCGAAAGCGCGGGTCCAGAGCCGCCCGACTGGATTCCCGCTTGCGCGGGAATGACGAGACAAAATTGGAGCATCGCGAGGCATATCAAAGCCGCTCGATATCCGGAAACGGAACCTCGCCGCGATGGACATGGAGATGGCCCAGCTCGGCGCAGCGATGCAGTTCGGGGAATTGCTTGCCGGGGTTGAGCAGCCCATCGGGGTCGAAGGCGCATTTGACGCGAAGCTGCTGCTCGAGATCGGCCGCGCCGAACATCGTGCCCATGAGGTCGCGCTTCTCGACGCCGATGCCATGCTCGCCCGAGAGGACACCGCCGACCTCGACGCAATAGCGCAGGATGTCCGCGCCGCACGCCTCGGCCGCTTCGAGCTCGCCCGGCTTGTTGGCATCATAGAGGATCAGCGGATGGAGATTGCCGTCGCCGGCGTGGAACACATTGGCGACGCGCAACCCATGCCGCTCGGCGAGCGCGCTCATCCGCGCCAAGACATCCGGGAGACGCTTTCGCGGAATCGTCGGATCGACGCAATAGTAATCGGGCGAGATGCGACCGACCGCCGGGAACGCGGCCTTGCGCCCGGCCCAGAAGATCAGCCGCTCGGCTTCATTATTTGAAATGCGGAGCGAAACCGCTCCGCAGCCGCGCGCAATCTCCTCGACCCGCGCGATTAGGTGATCGACCTCGGCCGGCGGCCCATCGAGCTCGACGATCAGCAGCGCCTCGACATCCAAGGGATAGCCGGCATGGACGAAGGCCTCGACCGCGTGGATCGCCGGCTTGTCCATCATCTCCATGCCGCCGGGGATGATGCCGGCGGCGATGATCGCGGCAACGCACGCGCCGGCGCTTTCGTTCGAGGGAAAGCCGATCAGCACCGCGCGCGCGGTCTCGGGCTTGCGCAGGATGCGCACCGTCACCTCGGTGACAACCCCCAGCAAGCCTTCCGAGCCGATCATCAACCCCAGGAGATCGTAGCCCTCGGCGTCGAGATGCTTGCCGCCGAGACGCAACACCTCGCCGCTCATCAGCACCAGCTCGATACCGAGCACATTGTTGGTGGTGAGGCCGTATTTGAGGCAATGCACGCCGCCGGAATTCTCGGCGACATTGCCACCGATGGTGCAGGCGATCTGGCTCGACGGATCGGGCGCGTAGTAGAAGCCGGCGCCCTGCACCGCCTGGGTGATGGCAAGATTGGTGACGCCGGGCTGCACCACGGCGCAGCGATTGGCATAGTCGATGTCGAGCACGCGGTTGAACTTGCCGAGGCCGAGGACGATGCCGTCGGCCAGCGGCAGCGCGCCGCCCGACAGCGACGTGCCGGCGCCGCGCGGCACCACTTTGATGCCCTCGGCCTGGCAGTAGCGCAAGACGCGGGCGACCTCTTCGGTCGTCGAGGGGAGAACAACCAGAAGCGGCAATTGGCGATAGGCGGTCAGCCCATCGGTCTCGTAGGCGCGGCGTTCTTCCTCGGGCAGGATGACCGCCTCGGCGGCAACGAGGCGGCGCAGCGAGGCTGCGATCTCGGCGCGGCGGGCGATGATGGATGGATCGGGCGGCGGCATGAGCATGGATCACCCACCTCTCAGATGCCGCCAGCGTTGCGCTCAGCCCTGGCGGGCTTTGAACCGCGGGTTCACCTTGTTGATCACATAGGTGCGGCCCTTGCGCCGCACGATCTTGCAATTCTTGTCGCGTTTTTTCAGCGACTTCAATGAGTTCGCGATTTTCATGACAGCTATCCTCGGAGCGGCGCAGACCATAGGAAAGAGTTCCGGCACTGTCAACCGGAAGCTCCAACCGGTACTGTCTCAATTTGAGATTGCAACGGCATCCTGCCTCTCCTGAGCCTCGTCGAAGGGCGACTGCTCGCTACGCTCGCGCTCGGGACAAGGTAGATCGAGGATGGCACGAACAAATTGACCTCGTCCCGAGCGAACCTCATCCCGAGCGCTTGTCGAGGGACGAGGAACGCAGGATGCAAATCCAATTCCAAACCGAGACACCACCCGCCAGCCGTCAGGCGAGGCAGCAGCGACGCTTCCGCCTATTTCTGCAGATAGGCCTCGGTATAGAGTTTGGCCATGTCGGGCGGCGCGTCCAAAAGCTTCAGCTCGACGAAGCTGCGCTTGAGGGTTGCAAGCGCCTCGGCGTCGAACTTGCAGGTCTTGGTGTACATGGGGAGCGTCAGGTCGTAATCCTTCGACTCCACGCTCTGCGAATTGCCGGTCAGGGCGCTTTCGATTTTCACCGTCTCGGCTTTGTGCGTCCGGATGTAATCAAGGGTCTCGAGCCAGGCGGCGATGAAGGCACGAACCGCGGCGGGGTTCGTCGCGATCAGGCGATTCGACGCGTAGAGCGTGCCCGACGCGACGCTTCCCTCGAAATCCGATACCGGGACGAGGAGTCGCCCCACCTTGTTATCCGCCATATTGAGGAACAGCGCGGTCTCGCCGATATCGGCATCGACCACCCCGGTCCGGAACGCGGCGATGATGCCGGCGGCGCCGTTGCCGATCGCGACCGTCGTAAGCCCGTTAGGCCCCCAGCCTTTCTTGGTGGTTAGCTCCTTGGTCAGCCAATCGGTGAGCGAGCCGGCGCTCGATATGCCCATCTTCTTGCCCCGCAAATCCGCCACCGATTTGATCGGCGAATCCCACGGCACCCCGATACCGAGGAACGGAAAGGTCGAAGCGGATTCGCAGACGGCCCGCATCGGCGCGCCCTTGGCGATGAAAGCCATCTCGGTACCGGCGCCGTCGCCGATGTCGATCGCGCCCGCCGTCATCGCCTGGACCATCTTGCTGCCGCCTTGAAAATCGACGATCTTCAAGTCGAGCCCGTGTTTTTTGAAGATGCCGACCTGGTATCCGACATTCACCGGAATGATCGGATCGGCGTTGGCCGCCGCCTTGCCGACCGTAAGCGCCGTATCGGCGGATGCGGTTGGCCCATAGACAAACGAGCCGAGCGCTAATGCCAGCCCGGCAAGAATCACGGCACGAGATGCGTTCCTGTTCATAGTTGCTCCTCCCTGCATGGCCCGACGATCGGGCCATCGCGTCGCGGCCTGGCTTTATGGCGCCACGGTCCGCATGACGATCGGCCACGGTTTTATCACGAATCGGTCGCCAACTCGACGGGCTTAATCCGATCGCGGCGAACGCCTTCATCGCCGGGGGATAATCTGGCAGCCGTCACCAGAACGAGTAATGGGCGATCGCCTCGAAGCGATAGTATTTGAGCGCGCCCGATTCGAGCGCGGCGACGGTGCGGCGGCAGGCTTCGGCCTCGGCCAGCACGCTCTCGATCTGCGACGCGCCCAGCCCGCGAATCTCGCCGGCGCGCAGATAGCCGACCCAGGCGGCGACGATCTGACGGCGATAGAGCGCGCTGATGTCCTCGGCCCGGCGCAAGCCGAAGCCGAGGCTCTTGAAGCAATCGGAATATTGCGCGGCGGTCCACAGCGACGCCGGCCGTGCCTGGCCATCGCGCCAGGCGGCCAGCTCGTCGCGCTCGCCGGCACTGCGATCGAGGACGAAATCGGTCAGCACGATCTGCCCGCGCGCGCGCAGCGATTGCGCGACCACGCGCAGGAATCGCTCCTTCTCCGCGACCGCAAAGCTCGCCTCGCGGCCAAGGGCGCAATCGAAGCGCCCGGCATCGAGCTCGAGCAATTCGGGATTGCACGGCCTGATGCGCACCAGATGCGCCGCACCCAGCGCGGTCGAGATCGCATTACCGAGCTGCGCGCGCTCGTGGTCGCGCTCGATACCGGTGACACGGCTGTGGAACGCCTGGGCGATGGTGCGCGCCGGACCGCCGAGCCCGGCGGCAAGATCGAGCAGCGCCGAGGATGCGCCGAGCCGGAACGGCTCGACCAGCGCGAGCACCCAGGCCGCATCGCCGGGAATGACATAGCCGCGGCCATAGAGGCGCTGGCGCAGGGTCAGCGGATCGAGCGCCGCGCCGCCGGCACCACCAGCCGCCGCCTCGCCCGCCGCGAGCGCCGGACGCCGCACTGTGCCGCGCAAACGATCGAGCAGCCGCCTACGCCCGCGCGGCGGCACGGCGATAGCCGCGATCTCGGCGAGAGGCGCAGCCAGCTCTGGCGGCGCGACCACCGGCGCAGCCAACGGCTCATCGCCGGCCTCGCGGGCGCGAGGCGGGGATGGATGGAGCTGCTTGATCGGGACGCGCTCGAGCGTCCCCGTCCCATCCGCCATCGTCCCCCCAAAGTGCTCGGCGCCGCCGCGGTGCGCCTCGGTGCTACGGGCCGGGCGCCTCGGCGACCAGCTTCTTGCGCGCCGGCCGCGGCGACGCCCCCGCGTTCACGCCGCGACCGATCAGGAACTGTTTGATGTTGCGGGTCGCCTGGCGCAGGCGTTGGCGATTTTCCACGAGCGCGATACGCACGTAGTTCTCGCCATATTCGCCGAAGCCGCCGCCCGGCGAGACCGCGACATTGGCCTCCTCAAGCAGCAGCTTCGAGAAAGCGAGGCTGCCGAGCTCGCGGAACGCCGGCGGCACCGGCGCCCAGGCGAACATGGTCGCGGGCGGCGCCGGAATTTCCCAGCCGGCCTGGTGCAGACCTTCCACCAGCACGTCGCGCCGCGCCCGATAGCGCTCGCGAATCTCGCGGATGCAATCCTGCGGGCCGTTGAGCGCGGCGGTCGCCGCCACCTGGATCGGCGTGAAGGCGCCGTAATCGAGATAGGATTTGACCCGCGCCAGCGCGGCGATCAGGGTCGGATTGCCGACCGCGAAGCCGATGCGCCAGCCGGCCATCGAATAGGTCTTGCTGGTCGAGGTAAACTCGACCGCGATGTCCTTCGCGCCCGGCACTTGCAGCACCGAAGGCGGCGGGTTGCCGTCGAAATAAATCTCGGCATAGGCAAGGTCGGACAGCAGCCAGATCTTGGCATGGCGGCAGAAATCGACCAGCTCGGCATAGAAATCGAGATCGACCACCTGCGCGGTCGGATTGGCCGGAAAATTGATCACCAGCGCCAGCGGTTTCGGGATCGACGATGCCGCCGCTTTCTTGAGCTCCGCCATGAAATCGATGCCCGGCCCGATCGGCACATGCCGCACCGAGGCGCCGGCGATGATGAAGCCGAAGGAATGGATCGGATAGGTCGGGTTGGGCGCAAGGATGATGTCGCCGGGCGCGGTGATCGCCTGCGCCAGATTGGCGAGCCCTTCCTTCGAGCCCAGGGTCACGACGATCTCGCGCTCGGGATCGAGCTCGACCCCGAAGCGGCGCGCGTAATAGCCGGCCTGCGCCCGCCGCAAGCCGGCAATGCCGCGCGATGAGGAATAGCCGTGCGCGCGCGGATTCTGCACCGTCTCGATCAGCTTCTGGACGATGTGGGGCGGCGTCGCGCCGTCGGGATTGCCCATGCCGAGATCGATGACGTCGCGCCCCGCCGCGCGCGCCCGCGCTTTCAGCGCGTTGACTTCGGCGAAGACATAGGGCGGCAGTCTCTTGATGCGGTAGAATTCGTCTTCCATAGCGACCATCGGGACCGGGTTGGTTGTGAATATAGTAAGCCCTGGCGAGCCGCGAGGCGAGAGGAAGCCGCGGTTTCGCCAACCGAAATCCGCCGCCCGAAGGAGGGCCGCCCGAGAGACGGGGATGCGCGGCGTCCCTCGACCCTATAGAATCCAGGTGAAATGAGGCTCGGGGTCATGGCGGTTGGTCACCTGTTCGGTCGGCATTTTGGGGTGCCCGAGGCGACGCTGGCGCTGGTGGTTGTGGCCGGCCTTGCCCTGCCGTTCGTGCCGATCCCGGGCGAGCATGTGACGCGGATCGCGGTGCGCTTTCGCACGGCCGACATGCCGCGGCCCGGCAGCTTCAGCGTTCACACCTCGTCGAATATCTGCCGCGTGCTCGCGACGCTGTTGTCCTATGAGGACCGGGCGAGCGGCGAATTCGTGCAGATCGCGTGCGGCAGGAAGGCCGTCGCGGTGGCGCAGCAAATTCACGCCGAGCGCTCGGCCGATGCGGCGGAGCCAGTTCCGGCCCTCGCAACCGATCCGCCATAGCGCTGTCGCTGAGGGGCGGCGGCTGTCGTCCGGAAGGACGCCGATCGCGTCCGCGTCGGCGCAAAATGGTGGGCGCTAGAGGGATTGAACCTCTGACCCCTTCCATGTCAAGGAAGTGCTCTCCCGCTGAGCTAAGCGCCCATAAAAGGGTGTCGCGGTGTAGCCGAATTCGCCGCGCGTGACAAGCGCGCGCGCCCGCTCAGGCGGCGAGGAAGCGGTCGATCTCGTTGACCAATTGGCGCAGATGGAACGGCTTCTCGAGAACGGTCGCCTCGGACGCCATCGCACGCGCCTCGCGCAGCGCGACCGCGGCAAAGCCGGTGATGAAGATGACCCTCAGATGCGGCCACATGTCGTTCGCGCGCCGCGCCAGCTCGATGCCGTCGAGCCCGGGCATCACCACGTCGGCGAGCAGGAGGTCGACCGCGTGCTCGTTCATGAAGCCGAGCGCCGATTCGCCGTCGCCGTAATCGTTGACCTCATGGCCGGCGCGACGCAGCGCCCGCGCCAGAAAGAAGCGCAGGTTATCGTCGTCCTCGGCGAGCAGAATTCGGGCCATGAGCGATCCGCGAAAGGGTCCCTGCCGCAACCTAATCGCAGGAAATAAACGAAGCGTTTACGTCCTTCGGGTCTCCGCTTAAATTCGGGGGATGGAAGGGCATGTGGCAACCCTCGCCGCGAGCGAGCTTGCGCTCGAGATCGTGGCGGCCGAGCAGCAACGCACCGCGTTGGTGCTGGCGTCGCCGCATAGCGGCAGCACCTATCCGCCCGACCTCCTGGCCGCCTCGCGGCTCGATCCTTTGAGCCTGCGGCGCTCGGAAGACAGCTATGTCGACGAGATTTTCGCCGGCGCGCCGGCGCTTGGCGCGCCTTTGCTGAGGGCGCGCTTTGCCCGCGCCTATCTCGATCCCAACCGCGAGCCGTTCGAGCTCGACCCGGCGATGTTCGAGGATGCGCTGCCCGATTTCGTCAATCGCCACTCGCCGCGGGTGCGGGTCGGGCTCGGCACGATCGCGCGCGTGGTTGCCTCGGGCGAGGAGATCTATGCGCGCAAGCTGCGCTTCGCCGAGGCGCTGCAGCGGATCGAGCGGCTCTACCGCCCCTATCATCGCGCCCTCGGCCAGCTCGTCGAGGCGACCCGCAACCGCTTCGGCTTCTATGTGCTGCTCGATTGCCATTCGATGCCGTCGACCACCTTGCCCGCGCGCGGCAATCTCGCGCGCGCCCGGGTCGATATCGTGCTCGGCGATTGTCATGGCACGTCCTGCGATCCGATCGTCTCCGACACGGCGCAGCGCTTCCTGGTCGATAAAGGCTATGCGGTCGTGCGCAACGCGCCCTATGCCGGCGGCTTCACCACGACCCATTACGGCAAGCCCGGCGATGGCGGCCACTGTCTGCAGATCGAGATCGGCCGCAGCCTCTACATGGACGAGCGCAGCTACGAGCGCAAACCGTTCTTCGTTCACCTCGCCAAGGACATGCGCGATCTCGCGGCGGCGCTGGCACGGATCGATGCCACGCTGTTGAGGCCGGCGTGAGCGAGCCGGCGACGCGGCCGGCGCCCGGCGCCATTCGCGACAGCCTGCCCGCCGACCTCCCGGCGATCGCCGCGATCTACGCGCATTACGTCGCGACCTCGCTCGCGACCTTCGACGAGATTGCGCCCTCGGCCGAGGACATGGGACAGCGCCGCGCCCAGCTGGTCGCCGCCGGGCTGCCGTTCGTCGTTGCCGCGAACGGCGCCGGGCGGATCGAGGGCTACGCCTATGCCGCGCCCTTTCGTCCGCGCTCGGGCTATCGCTTCTCGCTTGAAGATTCGATCTATGTCGAGCCGGCGGCGAGCCGGCGCGGCATCGGCACCGCGCTGCTGGCAACGCTGATCGAGCGCTGCGCCGCGAGCGGCTACCGCCAGCTCGTTGCCGTAATCGGCGATACCGCCAATGCCGGCTCGATCGCCCTCCATGAAAAGCTCGGCTTCGCGCATGTCGGGCTGATGCCGGCGATCGGCTTCAAGCTCGGGCATTGGGTCGATGGCGTCTTGATGCAGCGACCGCTTGGCGCCGGCGCCACCAGCCCGCCGCAACGCTGATCCCCAAAAGAAAAGGGCCGTGTCCAAAGACACGGCCCAAGTTTAGGGAGGAAACGCCTAGAAGACGTACG
Organism: Allostellaceae bacterium; assembly: GCA_035533255.1. Lineage (GTDB taxonomy): Bacteria > Pseudomonadota > Alphaproteobacteria > ATCC43930 > CGMCC-115725 > CAIKMD01. The sequence continues at coordinate 25,949 of DATLUE010000318.1, forward strand.
GCAGGTCGTCGGGCGACAACCAATGCCGCAATGCACAATATGATGCAGCAATACTGACAAATCAACCCTAAAAACACCAAGCCAGAAAATTATTTGTTCTCGTGGGTTAAGCCCCGAAAACGGGTCCGTTAACCCCTTCCCGTGCAACGCACAATCTGTGCTGCGGCGCGATGACGCGGGGGGTCACCCGGCAAATTCGCGACGGATTTCGGCACCGTGCTGATCGAGATCGGGCACCGCGCCGGCAGCGATTTCGCGGCCCGGCGGCGCGGGCAGCGCGATGCTCTCGGCACCCACGGCAACGGCGACCCGGCGAAGCTGGGGGTGGCGCGCGAAATCCGCCACCGAATTGAGGCGGCCGAAAGCGATGTCGGCTGCGGCGAGCAGCGCCGCGACCTGGTCGCGCGTGCGCGCGGCAAAACAGGCGGCGACGATCGCGTCGAGCGCCGCGCGGTTGGCGACGCGCCGCATATTGTCGCTAAACCGCGGATCGACGGCGAGCGCGGCGTCGCCCAGCACGCGCGCACAAAGCCGCTGCCATTCGCGCTGGTTCTGAATCCCGAGGATGATGGCCGTGCCATCCCCGGTCGGGAATGCGCCGTAGGGCGCGATCGACGGGTGGCGCATCCCGACGCGCTCCGGCGCCTGTCCCGCGTCGTCGTGATGCAGCAGCGGCACCGCCATCCATTCGGCGGTCGCATCGAACAAGGCAATGCTCAGCGCGGCGCCCTCGCCGCTGCGCATGCGCGCATAAAGCGCTTCGAGAATCGCGGCGTAGGCATTGAGCCCGGCGGCAATATCCGAGACCGAAACGCCGACGCGGCCGGGCGCTTCGGGCGAGCCGGTGATCGACGCCAACCCGGTCTCGCCCTGGATCAGCAGATCATAAGCCTTCCTGTCGCGGTACGGGCCGTCCTCGCCATAGCCGCTGATCGAGCAGATGACGAGGCGGGGAAACCGCCGCCGCAGCGCCGCCGGCGCAAAGCCCGCGCGAGCAGCGGCGCCGGGGCTCAAATTCTGGACGAACACGTCGGCGCGCGCGAGCAGGCGCTCTAGCAGCCCGCGATCCGCCGCCGCTTTGATGTCGAGCACCAGCGATTGCTTGCCGCGGTTGAGCCACACGAAATAGGCGCTGTGGCCACGCGCCGCGCGATCGTAGTGGCGGGCGAAATCGCCCTCGGGCCGCTCGATCTTGATGACCCGCGCGCCAGCATCGGCGAGGCGCGAGGTGGCCAAGGGCGCGGCGACCGCCTGCTCCAGCGCCACCACCAGAATGCCGTGAAGCGGCTTTTCCATCCGCCGAGGATAGACCGGCGGCGGCGCGCGCCGAAAGATCCGCGCGGAAGCGGGCGGCGGTTTAGGCGGCGCCCCGCTGCCAGGCTTGCGAGGTCAGGAAATGGCGCGCGATGAAGCGATAGAGCTCGGTGATCTTGCTCTCGGCCTCGTTGCACCGCGTCATTTCGATCGCTTTCCACGCGGCGAGAACCGGGTCCCACAGCATCAGGCTCTGATGCACGTCGTCGCGCTGCTCGCGGATGAATTCGACCCGCTGGTGATAATTGGCGACGATGTCGGCCACACCGCCTTGGCGCGCGGCGAGGCGGGCAAAGATTCCGTCGTAGAGCTCGATCGGCTTCAGCATCAGCGTGCGGATGCGCGACAGCTCGTCGACCACGGCGCGGTCGCTGCGATAGACGCGCGCCAGTTGATTGAGTTTCGGCACGATCGCCAGGACATCGCCGCAGCGCTCTTGCAGCGCCTCGGTATAGGCGAGCTCGCGCGCCAGATCGTCGAGACGCGTCAGCACGGTTTCGGCGTCCACGCCATCGAGCTTGGCCGCAACCGCCGCGGCAACGCTTTTCAATTGCGCCTCGGTCTCGGGGCGAGCGACGAAGGCCGCCAGCCGATCGTCGTCGGCTCCCGTGGTTTCGTCGCTGCCGATCGCGTTCGCCCAGAGATGCGCTTTGGCGCGCACCCGATGACGCTCCTCGACCGCCCACGACGCGGTGCCGTCCAGCAGCTCGCGCGGGATCGAATCGCCGGGCCTGATCTCCTTGACGAATCGCAGGCTCTTGTCGACGATCGCCAAGAGGGCGCCATCCGGCGAATCGATATCGATATCGAACTCGCCCCGGACGGTGCTCAGCGGCAGCGAGGCCACCAGCGAGCCGAGCTCGACATGGAATGCCGCCATCGTCCCGTCTTCGGTCAATGCAAAGCGCGCGCCCTTGAGCTGAAACACCCGGTGCTCGAACAGAAAGTGCGTGCTGCGATCGACCTCATACGAGCCGACGTCGGAAGCGGTCTCAGTCATAGCGACAACACCCCCACCTCGGCTGAAGAAAGACGGCCCGCACCACCCTCCGGATGCCGGCCGAGATCACCATCCGCCCAATTTATTGCCGCGGTGTAAAAACGACGTTAACGCTCGATGACCGGGGACCCACCGGGCGTTGCATTGTCCGAGCCGTCGCTCGCCTTGCGGCCGCTTCTTGCGCGTCGCGCGGTGCAAGCTCACAATGCCCGAAAGATCAAAGCGGTAGGAGGCGGCCCCCGATGATGCACGTTGCCCTGCTCGACGACTACCAGGGCATTGCCCTGCGGCTCGCCGATTGGAAAAGCCTGCAACCCGAGGTTCAAGTCGAGGCATTTCCCGAGCACATCGCCGACGGCGATGCGCTGGCCAAGCGCCTGCACATCTTCGAATGCGTGGTGCTGATGCGCGAGCGCACGCCCTTGGGTCGCGCGCTGATCGAGAAGCTGCCGAATTTGAAGCTCGTCATCACCAGCGGCATGCATAACGCCTCGGTCGACGCGGCCGCGCTGGCCGAGCGCGGCATCGTCTATTGCGGCACCGACGGCCTGGGTCATTCCACGGCCGAGCTGACCTGGGGACTGATCCTTTGCCTCCTGCGCAACATTCCGCACGAAGACCGCGCGTTGCGGCAAGGACGCTGGCAGACGCGGATCGGCTTCGGCGCCAAGGGCAAGACCCTCGGGATCATCGGCCTCGGCCGGCTCGGCAAGCTGGTCGCCGGCTATGGCAAGGCCTTCGGCATGGACGTGATCGGCTGGAGCCGCAGCTTCGACGCCGAAAAGGCCGCCGAGCTCGGCATCAGGAGCGTCGACAAGGAGACGCTGCTCGCGCAAGCCGACATCGTCACCATCCATGTCGGCCTCAGCGACTCCTCGCGCGGGCTCCTCGGCGCGGCCGATCTGGCGCGCATGAAACCGACCTCTTATCTCGTCAACACCTCGCGCGCGCCGATCGTCGACCAAGCGGCCCTGCTCGCGGCGCTCAAGGGCCGCCGCATCGCCGGCGCGGCGATCGATGTCTTCGACAACGAGCCGGTGACCAAGGGGCATCCGTTCTTCGAGCTCGACAATGTCGTCGTGACGCCGCATCTCGGCTATGCCATCGAGGAAAATTTCCGCATCAATTACGGCAGCGCCGTCGAAAATATCCGGGCTTTCCTCGACGGTAAGCCGATACGCTTGGTGAAGTCGCGCGGCTGAAGACCGGACGCGCGCTATGACAATCGCTTCGTCGCGGCGGCGAAATGAATTACCGCCATCCAACAGCGAAAGGGGGAAGACCATGACCATGACGAAAGGCGTAGCGATTTCGGCTGCGGTTTTGGCGGCTGCTCTGGCGGCCGGCGGGCCGGCCCGGCCCGCGCAGGCGCAGACCGAGATCAAGATCGGCTTCATCAACAGCTATTCGGGGTTCCTGGCACAACCCGGCGACGAGATGGACAAGGGCGTCATGCTCTACAAGAGCGAGCATGACAAGGATCTGCCCGCCGGCGTCACGGTGACGATCCTGAAGCGCGACGACACCTCGACGCCCGAAGTGGCCAAGCGCCTCGCGCAAGAGCTGATCACCCGCGACCATGTGCAGTTGCTGCTCGGGGTCGTCGCCTCGCCGAACGCCGCGGCGATCGCGCCGCTGACCGCCGAGGCCAAGGTGCCGCTGGTCATCACCAACGCCGCGGGCGCCGGCATCACGCGGATCTCGCCCTATGTCGTGCGCGACTCCTTCACCCTGTGGCAAAGCGCGCTGCCGATGGGGCAATGGGCTTTCAAGCAAGGCTGGAAGACCGCATTCACGGCGATCAGCGATTTCATCCCCGGCCATGACGCGGATGATGCGTTCAAGAAAGGCTTCACCGATGCCGGGGGCAAGATCGTCGGCTCGATCGCGTTCTCGCCGACCACGCCGGATTTCCCGCCGGTGGTGCAGCGCATCCGCGACACCAAGCCGGATGTCGCCTTCGTCTGGGTGCCCGCCGGCACGCAAGCCACCGCGATGATGAAAGCGATCAACGATCTCGGCGTGCGCCAGGCCGGAATCAATATCGTCTCGACCCAGGATCTCGTGCCCGACGAAGAGCTGCCCAACATGGGCAATACAGCAAACGGCGTGATCACGGCCGGGACTTATTCCGCCGCCGCCGACCGGCCCGCCAACAAGGCCTTCCTGGCCGACTGGCACAAGGCCTATGGCGACAAATCCGCGCCCGACTTTCTTTCGGCCGATGGCTGGGACGGGATGGCGATGGTCTATGGCCTCATCGAGGAGACCAAGGGCAAATTCACCGGCGACCAGGCGATGAAATACTTTTCCCATTGGAAGACCGCCGACAGCCCGCGCGGCCCGATCTCGATCGATCCGGCAACGCGCGACATCGTTCAGAACGTCTATATCCGCAAGACCGAGATGCAGGGCAACGCGCTCGCCAATGTCGAGTTCGATACCATCCCGAACGTGAAAGACCCGTGGAAGGAATTGAACGCGCCCAAGTGACGGCAACTCAAACCCTCTCCGCCCATTGGGGGGAGAGGGTGCGAGCGTCAGCGAGCGGGTGAGGTGGGAACGCGAAGGCGAGGCAACATCGTGCGATGGAAAGACACCTCACCCTCCCGCGCTGCGCGCGGGACGCCCCGGCCAAACGCTCTTCGCGGTTGGCCCCGAAGGGTTCGATCGCGCGAGCGATCGAACGGGAGGTCCCCTCTCCCCGCTCCGCGCGGAGCGGGATAAGGTGGCAACCATCCGCTTCGACGATCGCGTCGCCATCGTCACGGGTGCCGGCAACGGGCTGGGGCGCTGCCACGCGCTGGGGCTGGCCGCGCGCGGCGCGAAAATCCTGGTCAACGACCCGGGCGCGGCGCTCGATGGCTCGGGCGGCTCGGGCGCGGCGGCGGAAAAAGTCGTGGCCGAGATCGTCGCGGCCGGCGGGATCGCGATCGCGGACACGGCCGATGTCACCGATGCCGGGCAGGTGACGGCGATGGTCGAGCGCGCTGCGTCGCGCTGGGGCCGGGTCGACATTCTCGTCAACAATGCCGGCATCCTGCGCGACAAAAGCTTCGGCAAGATGGCGCTCGACGATTTTCGCGCGGTGCTCGAGGTCCATGTCATGGGTGCGGTGCATTGCGCGAAGGCGGTGTGGGAGCGGATGCGCGCGCAGAATTACGGGCGGGTCGTGCTGACCGCGTCTTCCTCGGGGCTTTACGGCAATTTCGGCCAAGCGAATTACGGCACCGCGAAAGCCGCGATGATCGGGCTGATGAAGGTGCTCGACCACGAAGGCCGCAAGAGTGATATCCGCGTCAACATCCTGTCGCCGACCGCGGCGACCCGCATGACCGAAAGCCTTTTGCCCGAAGCCGACCGCACGCTGCTCGATCCCGCCAGCGTGACGCCGGGCCTGCTCTATCTCGTCGGCGAGGACGCGCCGTCGGGCGTGATGCTGTGCGCCGGCGCCGGCTGTTTCGCGCGCGCCGAGCTGGTCGAGACCGAAGGACTTTACCTGGCGCCCGAGGAGCGCACGCCCGAGACCATCGCGCGGCGCTTTGCCGAGATTTCGGCGCCGGCAGGCCAGGCGACCTTGGCCGATGCCTGGGCGCAGACTAGAAAATACGTCGCCCTGGCCAGGGTTGCGGAACAGGAGCGCGCGAGGAGATCATGAGGCTCGACACCAAGGTTGCGATCGTTGGCGGCGGCATTGCCGGCCTTGCGCTGGCGCTGAATTTGAAGCGCCGCGGCGTCGATTGCCGCGTCTTCGAGGCCGCGCCCGAATTGAAGGAGCTCGGCGTCGGCATCACCTTGCTGCCGCATGCCACGCGCGAGATCGCCGAGCTTGGCCTGCTCGACGAGATCAAGGCGATCGCGATCGAGAATATCGAGAGCTGCTTCTTCAACCGCTTCGGCCAGTTGCTCTATAAGGAGCCGCGCGGAAAATATGCCGGCTATGCTTTCCCCGAGCTCGGGATTCATCGCGGCCGCCTGCACATGACGCTCTACCGCGCCGCGCTCAAGGCGCTCGGTCCCGAGCGCGTCGTCGCCAACCGCCATTGCTTTGCGATCGAGCAGAACGACAGCGGCGTGACCTTGCACCTGCGCGAGACCGCTTCGGCCAAGACGCTCGATCCGGTCACCGCCGAGGTCGCGATCGCCTGCGACGGCATCAATTCCGCGGTACGCAAGCAATTCTATCCCGACGAGCAGATCGCTTTCGCCGGCATCAACACCTGGCGCGGCGTGACGCGGCGCAAGCCGATCCTGACCGGCCGCAGCTATATGCGCATCGGCTCGATCCGCACCGGCAAGATCGTGGTCTATCCGATCATCGACCACATCGACGCCGAGGGGAACCAGCTCATCAACTGGATGGCCGAAATTCAAACCAGCAATGTCGCAAAGAACGATTGGAACAAGACCGGCAAAATCGGCGATTTCCTGCCGATCTATCAGGATTGGAAATTCGACTGGCTCGATGTCGGCGCCTTGATCCGCGATGCCGATACGATCCTCGAATACCCGATGGTCGACAAGGACCCGATCCCGCGCTGGACCTTCGGGCGCATCACCTTTGCCGGCGACGCCGCGCATCCGATGTATCCGCGCGGCTCGAACGGCGCGGCGCAGGCGCTGATCGACGCGCGCACCCTCGCCGATCTCCTGGCGCGGCAGCCCGACAGCGCGCAGGCGCTGACGGAGTACGAAGCCAAGCGCCGCGAGGTCACGGCGAACATCGTGCGCACCAACCGCGAGCATCCGCCCGATTTCATCAACATTCGCGTCGAGGAGCTGATCGGCGACAAGCCTTACGACGATCTCGACAAGACCATCACCCAAGCAGAGCTCAAGGCGCTCAGCGAGCAATACCGGCGCGTCGCCGGGTTTGCGGTCGAGGATCTACGGTAGCGAGGGCTTTCAGCCGGGCTTGCGGCGGCGCGGCTTGGGCTTCGGCCCATCCTCATGCCCGACATCGAGCAGGCGATTGAAGGCCGCCGTCGCGGCGCTGAGCTGACGTCCCGGCAGGCTGAGGCGCATCAGCGATCGAAAGGCGGCGAAACCGCTCGGCCTCACGATCACCACGCGGCCGAGCGCGAGCTGATCGGCGGCGGCGGCGGCTGAAACGATCGCCACCCCGAATCCGGCGGCCACCATTTGCTTGATCGCTTCGGTACTGCCGATCTCGATGGTGCTTCGGGGCCGGATGTTGTGCGTCGCAAGCGCCGCTGCGACCACCTCGCGCGTTCCGGAACCGGGCTCGCGAACCAGGACGATCTCGTCCTCCACCGCTTTCAACACCGCATCGGGCCGCGCTCGCACGAGACGATGATCCGGCGCCGCGATCAGCACGAGCTCCTCTTGCCGCCACGGCTCGGCAAGCAGGTTGAAGTCCTGGGTCGGGCCTTCGACCAGCGCGATATCGAGTTCCCGCGCGACCAGCAGCTCGGCGATGTTCCGGGTATTCGCGCTGGTCAGGCGCAATTCGACCGACGGGTGGCGCCGGTAGAACATGCCGAGCAGCGACGGCAGCAGATAGGTGGCGATCGTGGTGCTGGCGCCGATCGCGAGCGTGCCGCGCTGCAGCCCGCGAAACGCGTCGAGCTCCTCCTCGGCGGCCCGCTCGGCGGCAAACAATGCCTGGGCCTGGATCGTCAAGCGCCGCCCCGCCTCGGTCGGACGCACGCCGCCCGCGCCGCGCTCCAGCAAGCAGGTTCCGAGTTGCGCCTCGAACTCGCGGACTCCCTTCGAGACCGCCGGCTGGCTCACATGCAGCGCCGCCGCGGCGCGAGAGAAGCTGCCGTGCTGCGCGACCGCCGCAAAGAGACGCAACAGATGGAGATTCATCGTCATAACTGGAATCTATATCAAAATGAGATAAATGTATTAGCGTTATAGCAGGCGATTGCCGATCTTTCGCGGGCGAGCCCCCAGAGTCCGGCAGGAGCGCCGATGCGGCCGACGCGCAATTTTGTCGATTTGCTGCCCGGTATTGCGCTGTGTGCCGGCGTTACTGCGGCTGCCGAGGGCCTGCAGGCCGCCGAGCAGCACATCGCCGGGCGGCCCTATCTCGAAGCGATCGTCCTGGCGATTCTGCTTGGCGCGGCGGTGCGCTTCTTTTGGGTGCCGGGCGCGGCCTGGACGCGGGGTATCGATTTCAGCGCGAAGACCTTGCTCGAGATCGCCGTCACCCTGTTGGGCGCGTCGATCAGTGCCCAGGCCATCGCGACCAGCGGGCTGGGCCTGCTGCTCGGCGTCGCCGGCGTGGTCGCGGTTTCGCTGGTGGCGAGCTATTTCGTCGGCCGCGCCTTCCGGTTGCCGCACCGCCTGGCTCTTCTGGTCGCGTGCGGAAATTCGATCTGCGGAAATTCGGCCATCGCGGCCGTGGCGCCGGTCATCGACGCCGACGCCGGCGAGATTACGTCGTCGATCGCCTTCACGGCGATTCTCGGCGTTGTCGTCGTGCTCGTCCTGCCGCTTCTGATGCCGGTGCTGGAACTGTCGCCGAAGCAATACGGCGTGCTCGCGGGCCTCACCGTTTATGCGGTGCCGCAGGTGCTCGCCGCGACCTTCCCGGTCGGGCTGTTGAGCACGCAAATGGGCACTCTGGTGAAACTCATGCGCGTGCTCATGCTGGGACCGGTTGTCCTGCTCATTTCGCTCGGCACCAGCCGATCCCGGAGCAAGATCGCGCCGCGGATAAAGGCGAGTCTGCTGTCCTGGCCGATCGGCCGATTTCTGCCGTGGTTCATCATCGGCTTCGTCATCCTCGCGAGCTTGCGGTCGCTGGGATGGATCCCGCTCGCCGCGCTCGCGCCGACCACCGAGGCAGCGAGCTTTCTCACGATCGTCGCGATGGCGGCGCTCGGCCTGAGCGTTGATATGAGAAGCCTTCGGCATGCCGGCGGCCGGGTTACCGCCTCGGCGGTCGTCGCCGTGCTGATGCTGGGCGGAATCAGCCTGGTTTTAATTCGACTGCTTCACATCGCCTGATGGCGCGCGGCTCAGCGCCGCCATCGCGGCAGCAGCCTTGCGGCATTGCCGCGGTCGATCGCCGCGAGGTCGCTTTCCGCGAATCCGAAATCGATGATCCCCTGCGCGGTCTCGGTCGCAGTGCGATAAGGAAAATCGGTCCCGAACAATATCTGCGAGCTGGCGACCAGCCGCGTCAGCCCCATCAGCGCCCAGGGATGCGCTGCCTGCGCGGTATCGTAGTGGAAGCGCTTCAGGTGATAAAGCGCGCCGCCTTCGACCGCGGGTGCCCAGCGCCCGGGCGCTCGCTCGAAGCGCTCCACCAGGAACGGCATCGTGCCGCCGGCATGCGAGAAGATCCAACGAATGTCGGGAAAGCGCGCGGCCGCGCCGCCGAACAGGATGCGCGCGATCGCGCGCGTCGTATCCGAGCCGAACTCGACGACCGAATCGTTGACGCCGGGCAGGCAGTCATGGAGGCAATTCGGCGCCAGCGGGTGGGTGTAGATCACCGCCTTGCGCCGGTTGAGCTCCTCAAGGATCGGATCGTAATAGGGATCGCCGAGCCATTTGTCGCCGATATTGGTGATGAGATTGATCCCGTCGGCACCCAGCGCGCCGAAAGCATGCTCGATCTCCCTGAGGCTGCCTTCGATGTCGAGGATCGGCAGCGACGCGAACAGGCCGAAGCGGCCGGGATGATCCTGCGCCATCTTGGCGACGAACTCGTTCCAGTCGCGCGCGAGGCGGCGCTGCTCGTCCGGCGGCTTGGGCCAGATCGTCACCGGATGCGGCAGCGAGATGATCGCGGTGACGACGCCGCCCTGGTCCATGTCGTCGAGCGAGCGCGCAAGCGACCACGACATGCGCGGCGCATTGCCATAGGTGATCTGCGCGGCGGCGGCGATGTAGCTCGGCGGCGTCACATGATGATGCACGTCGATGCGACGGGGATCGGCCATCGCTCAGGCTCCTTTGATCTGGCGCGCGGCGCTTTCGCCGGCGAGCTTGCCGAAGGTCAGCGCCTTGGCGAGGCCGCCGGTATAGCCGGTGACCGGCCCGCCTTCGAGCCCGCCGATCGTTCCGCCGGCGGCGTAGAGTCCGGCGATCGGCCCGCCGTCGCGGTGCTGGGCCCGCGCCCGATCGTCGATCGCGACGCCACCCATCGTATAGGTGATGCCGGCGCACAGCGGCACGGCGTAGAACGGCGCGACCTGGATCGGCTGCGCCTTCGCGCCCCAGGGATGGCCGAGATCGGCGCTGCGCTTTGGCTCGAGCCGATCGAGTGCGTGGCGTTCGACCGCCGCATTGTAATGCGCAACGGTCTCGCTCAGCGCGTCGGGCGGAAGATTTGCTTTTGCCGCCAGCGCCGCAAGCGTATCGGCGCGGTGGAAGGTCGCACCGGTGATCTCGAGGAACGGGTTGGCCGACATGACATAGGTCTTGCCGCTGGCTTCCCAGATCGCCTGATCGAAGATCGCGACCGCGCCCAAAGGATCGTCGAGCCGCGCGATTGCGTTGGCGACCGACACGCCGGCAAGCCCCTCATCGGTGAAGCGCTTGCCCTGTCGATCAACCGCCATGCCGGCCGCGATCGGAAAATCGATCGTCGGATAAGGCCACAGCTCGGGATCGTCCATCGCGTCGCGTGCCTGAACATGGCCATAGAAGCATTCCATGTCGCTGAGCGCGGCACCCGCCGCTTCGGCCATCAGCAACCCGTCGCCGCGCCCGCTTTTGGCGTTGCGCTGCAACAGCCGCTCGGGATGTGGGCTGATGAAGCGCTTCACCAGCGCGGGATTGGCCTGGAAACCGCCATCGGCGAGCACCACGGCCGGCGCCGCGAAGCGTTGCGTGCCGAGGGTACTGTCAGCGATCACGCCCTTGCAGCAGTCGTCGCTTATGATCAGCTCGCGCACGCGCATGCCGCGCAGCAGCTTGCCGCCGAGCGCGTCGAGCTTGCCCGACAACTGCCGCAGCATCACGTCGCCGGCGCGGCCGGCCCAATGCAGCCCCGGCTGACGCGGCACCGGCGGCGCCAGGGTCGCGAGGTTGCGGGTCGCAGCGCCGGCGTTGATCGTGCGGATGCCGTGGCCCAAGAGCCATTGCAGCGCCGGCCCGGCCTCGGCGGCATAACGATCGCGCAGCTTTGCTTTGACATAGCCGCGCGTCGCATGGTCGATCGCCGCGCGCAGCTCGTCCGCACCGCCGCGCATGTCGTGCAGCGCGACCTGGAACACGCCGATGGTGATGCGCGAATTGCACAGATAAGCGGGCTCGGCGCCCTGCTCGAGCAATAGCGGCTTGAGTCCCAGCTCGGCCGCACGGATCGCCGCCGCGTGGCCGGCGAGCCCGGCGCCGACGACGATCACATCAGCGGGCGATGCCGCCATCTACCCAAGCGCCGACCACAGGATATCGACGCCGTCGGCCTTGGGCACGATCATCGCCGACAACAGCGCGTTGTCGGATAGCGAGACCTGCGCGCCGGCACGCAACGAGTACACACGGCCGGCCTCGAGCTTGGCGACGCCGCCGGGTGCGGCCTCGGTCTCTTCGAGCGCGAGCCCGACCCCGACTGCCGCCTTGCGCGCGGCAGGATGGATGGCGAGCTTGCCGAGAGCGCTTTGCGCCACATCCCGCAATTCCGCGACGCCGGTGCCCGCCTTGGCCTTCGCGAGCATCGCCTTGAGCGCAGCTTGGGTCCGGGTCAGCGTGTCGTTGGGCATCGACGCCAGGGTCAAGAATCCTTCGGCCCAGTAGCCCGCATGGCGCACCGCGATATAGGCAAGCAGCGGATCGTGCTTGCCGCTTTCGGGATAATCGATCGCGGTGGGCGTGCCGCCTTTGCCAAGGCTGATGAGGACGCGTACGTCCTGCGCGCCGGCCTGCGTTGCTGCCTTCTCCGCCGCGATCGCGGCCTCGCGCGCGCTCGCGCCGTGAAACCATTCCTCGAGCACCGTCGCAGCCTTGCCCAGCATGCCGCACGCCTCGCGCACCAAGCGCAGCGCGACCGGCGATTTCTCGCGCAGCAGCGCGTTGAGCTTGTCGCTCACATCGACCAGCTTGCGCTCGCCCAGCCCCGCTTGCGCGCGCGGCAGGAGATCGGTCGGCATCGCCTCGCAGGTCCAGAAGCCGAGTGGCCCTTTGGCGCCGACTTCATCCGCCCATTCGCTGATGTTTTTGGCCGGATCGCGCAACGGCCGCACGTCCTCGGTCCAGGTCAGCCGTTTGGCATTGACCATCATGTGCGGACTGCCGGCGCCGTGGATGCGGACCTTGCCGTCTTTGGTCACAAGCGCCATGCCGGATTCGATCTTGGGCGCGAAGTTGGTGAGATAGGCCAAAGCGGCGTTGTCCACCTTGTTGCCATAGACCACCAAGCCGGCAAGACCACCGTCCGAAAGCTTGGCGAAGACCTGATTGATGCGAGCGTCGTATTCCGCGCGCGGGATGAGCTTCTCGTCCCAATCATAGGCGCCGACCAAAACCGCAGGCTGCGTTACGCGCATGTCTCGACCCTCACCCTCAAACCGGCACGGAGGCGAGCCACGCCGTGCGCTTGCTCATCTGCTCGACGCCATTCGCGGTCACATGCACCGGCTCGCCGCACAAGAGATAGCCGGTCTCGGGCAGGTATTGGTTGGGATGCACCACGAAGACCATGTCCTCCTGCAGGATCACCTCGTTCTCCGGCGCGACGTCGCCCGGCGCGTTCGAGCCGTGGCCGAGGCCGTGGCCGCGGCGGCGGATATGCGGCGGCCGGCAGTATTCGGCATAGCCTTGCGCGCTCAGCACCTCGTCGATCGCGTTGGCGACCGCGGCCATCTTGATGCCAGGGCGAACCGTGCGGATGCCGGCCTCCATCGCGCGCACGACCAGCGCGTATTTCTCGGCCAGAAGATTGCTCGGCGGGCCCATAATGGCCGTGCGGCAGATCTGCGCGAGCTGGCCGCGATAGGTCGGCGTCATCTCGGCGAGAATGATATCGCCGACCTCGAGCTTGCGGCCGCTCGAGGGTTGCACCGCGCGGTTATGCTGCGAAGCGGTCATCAGCCAAAAATTATCGTCGGCGCCGAGCTCTTCCATATAGAGCTTGAGCTGCACGGCAAGATCGCACTCCGCCATACCGACCTTCGCGATCTGGAGCATGCGATCGAAGCCCTTCTCGGCGATGGCCGTGGCGCGGCGCGCATGCTCGATCTCGTCGCCGGTCTTCGGCATCAACGCCTTCTCGAGCTCCTTGTCGAGCTTCTTGGCCTCGGCACCGACGATCGCGCCGAGCTTTTTCCCGATCGCAGCCGGCAAGCGACCGAGGTTGACGGTCGCGGTCTTGCCCGCCGGCAAGCCTTTCGCGAACAGCGTCGATATCGCTTGCGGCAAATCGTCGGTCGCGCGCACATCCCAACCGATGGCACGCGCCTGCGCGCGCTCCACCTCCCATTCCGGCGTAACGATCAGTAGCGGCTTCTCGCCTCGGCGCAGCACCGCAAGGCTCTCGCCAACGCCGCGATAGCCCGTAAGGTGAAAGACGGTATCGACCCGATTGAGCTCGTTCGGCGCGACCAGCATGACATCGACGCCTTCTTGCTCCATCAAACGCAGGGCCGCCTGCTGTCGTCCGCCGATATCCATGAGCCCGACTCCTCGATATTGTCGCGCTTTCGGGGCGCGTCTGCGCGCATCCTATTGGCCGGCGCAATGGTGGGCAAGGCTTGTTGACAAGCCGCCGGGCGCGGAACAAAGTCGCGCCCACACTGATGATTTCGCGCGTCCGCTGACGCAATCAATCAAGGAAAAACGGGTATGGGAGCTCACGTCGCGCTCGATATCGGCGGCACCTTCACCGATCTCGTCTATTTCGACGACAGCACTGGCGAGTTGCGCCACAGCAAGAGCTCCACGACGCCCGAGGATTTCACGCTCGGCATCGAGAATTGCCTGAGCAAGGCACATGTCGAGCTCGGCGCCTGCGAGACCTTCGTCCACGGCGCGACCATCGCCATCAACACGCTGATCGAGCTGAGCGGCGCGCGTACCGTGCTGGTCACGACGTCCGGCGCACGCGACTCATATCTGATCGGCCGCGGCAATCGCCCGGAGGCCTACAACGTGCTGTTCAAGCGCACGACGCCGCTGGTGCGCCGCGGCATGATCATCGAGGCCAACGAGCGCATGAGCGCGCGCGGCGAGGTGTTGCTGCCCTTGAGCGAGGCCGAGACCGCCGCCGTCTGCGCGACGATCGCCGGCTACAAGCCCGAAGCGATCGCGGTGTGCTTCCTGCACTCTTACGTCGATCCGAGCCACGAGCAGATCATGGGCAAGGCGCTACGCCGCGCCTTCCCCGACGCTTACGTCTCGCTGAGCCATGAGATCCTGCGCCAGTATCGCGAATACGAGCGCAGCTCGACGACAGTGGTCAATTCCTATATCGGGCCGCGCGTCAGCACCTATCTGAAGCGGCTGGAGCAGCGGCTCGCAACCCGCAAATTCCCCGGCACGTTGCTGATCATGCAATCGAATGGCGGCGTGACCTCGGTCTCCTCGGCGAGCCGCGCGCCGGTCGGGCTCATGGAATCGGGACCGGTCGGCGGCATCAATGCCTCGGCCGAGATCGGCCGCCGGCTCGGCTTCCCGCAAGTCATCGCCTTCGATATGGGTGGCACCACCGCAAAGGCCAGCGTCGTGCGCGATGGGCAACCGGCGACCGCCGAAGGCTATTACGTCGGCGGCTATGCTTCAGGCCACCCCGTGATGCTGCCGGTGGTCGATGTGGTCGAGGTCGGCGCCGGCGGCGGCAGTATCGGGTGGATCGACAGCGTCGGCGCGATGAAGGTCGGCCCGAAAAGCGCGGGCGCCGCCCCCGGCCCGGTGTGCTATCGCGCCGGCGGCAAGGAGCCGACGATCACCGACGCCAATCTCGCGCTCGGGCGGCTCAACGGCGAGAACTTCCTCGGCGGCGACATGCCGCTCGATAAGCCGGCGGCGCGCGCCGCGCTCAAAGACAAGCTCGCCGACAAGCTCGGCCTCTCGATCGAGGAAGCCGCGCTCGGCATGCTCAAGATCGCGGTCGCGCATATGACCCTGGCGGTGCGCGGCGTCTCGATCGAGCGCGGCTATGACCCGCGCGATTTCGTCATGGTCGCCTCGGGCGGCAATGGCGGGCTGCACGCGCCGCTGATCGCGCGCGAGCTGTCGATCCCGCGCGTCATCCTGCCGGTGCTGCCGGCGCATTTCTCGGCGGTCGGCATGCTGATGACCGACATCCGCCACGATTATGTCCAGACTCACGCGCGCAGCATGGCCGAGGCCGATTTCGCCGCGCTCCGCCAGATTTGCGACGCGTTCCTCAAAGAGGGCAAGGCGTTGCTGGCGTCCGAAGGCGTCGCGCCCGAGCAT
>DATLUE010000319.1:0-2129 GCA_035533255.1 Allostellaceae bacterium
CTTGAGCGCGGCATAGCCGCCGGCGAAATCGGCACGCTCCTCCTTGCGCTGCGCGAGGAAGGCCTCGATCGCGGGGTAAAGGCGGATCGCCTCGTCGACGCGCGGGTCGCTGCCGCGGCGATAGGCGCCGAGCCGGATCAGCTCGGCCATATCCTCGTAAACCGAAACATGACCGCGCGCGGTTGCGATCAGGCTGGTCTCGTCATCGGCATTGCATTGGGGCATCATGCGCGAGATCGAGCGCAGGATGTTGATCGCCGGATAGCGTCCGCGCTCGGCGATCGCGCGATCGAGCACGATATGGCCGTCGAGGATCGAGCGCAGCGCATCCGCGACCGGCTCGTTGGTGTCGTCGCCATCGACCAGCACCGAGAACAGCCCGGTGATGCTGCCTTTGCCGGTGCCGGGACCGGCACGCTCCAAGAGCTTCGGCAACTCGGCGAACACGGTCGGCGTATAGCCGCGCGTGGTCGGCGGCTCGCCCGCGGCGAGCCCGATCTCGCGCTGCGCCGTGGCAAAGCGCGTCACGCTGTCGATCAAGCACAGCACATCCCGATCGCGGTCGCGCAAGAACTCGGCGATCGCGAGGGTCATGTGCGCCGCCTGGCGGCGCATCAGCGGCGATTCGTCCGAGGTCGCGACCACCACGATGCTGCGCGCCAGCCCTTCCGGGCCAAGATCGTCGGCAATGAATTCCTGAACTTCGCGGCCGCGCTCGCCCACGAGGCCGATCACGATCGCATCGACCGCGGTGTAGCGGGCAAACATCGACATCAAGGTGGATTTGCCGACGCCCGAGCCGGCGAAGATGCCCATGCGCTGGCCGCGGCAGCAGGTCAGAAAGGTATTAATGGCGCGAACGCCGAGATCGACCTTGCCCTGGACGCGTTGGCGCGCATGAGCCGGCGGCGGCGACGCGCGCAAAGGATAGGCGATGCGACCCGCGGTCAGCGGTCCCTTGCCGTCGATCGGCTCGCCCATCGCATTGACGACCCGGCCGAGCCAGGATTCATGCGGGTAAACCACCGGCGCACCGGTCGCAAGCTCCACCCGGCAGCCGAGCCCGATTCCGTCGAGAGCGGTAAACGGCATTGCCAGGGCCTTGGCGGCGCGAAACCCTACGACCTCGCAGGCGACGCGCCGGCGGTCCTGGGTCGCGATTTCGCAGCGCGCGCCGACCGTCACCTCGCGCGGCATGCCGCCCAGTTCGAGCAACATGCCATTGACGCCGGTAACCCGGCCATAGCGCCGATATTCCGGAAAATTCTCAATATCTTCAATAACTTGAGCGATAAGAGCCAAATCCGACCTCGTCCCCGAGCCAGTGTGCGGCGTGAGTCCCGAGCATGGTCGATTACGCTTAACGGGCGGTTAAGCCCGCCGATTAATCAGCAAAAAACCGCAGAATTCCGCCGATTCAGGACGCTACTCCGAAATTTCTTACGAATTTTGACGAAAATGCAGCGGAATTAACCCGCCCTTAACCTCGCTTGGTAAGAATGATTAAAAGCGGGTATGGTCAACCTAAGCTTCCGACCGGAGGTGAGTGATGCGCGTGCTTTTGGTAGAAGACGATTCGGCCACCGCCGCGAGCATCGAAATGATGCTCCGGACGGAAGGCTTTATTTGCGACACGACCGATCTCGGCGAAGACGGCCTCGAGATCGGCAAGCTTTACGATTACGACATTATCATCCTCGACCTCATGCTGCCCGACATCGACGGCTATGAGGTGCTCCGCCGCCTGCGCGCCGCGCGCGTGCGGACGCCGATCCTGATCCTCTCGGGCCTCGTGGAACTCGATCACAAGATCAAAGGCCTCGGCTTCGGCGCCGACGACTTCCTCACCAAGCCCTTCGACCGCCGCGAGTTGATCGCGCGCATCCAGGCGATCGTGCGCCGCGCCAAGGGTCATTCCGAATCGGTGATCCGCACCGGCAAGCTGACCGTCAATCTCGACAGCCGCACCGTCGAGGTCGAGGGCCACCCGCTGCATCTGACCGGCAAGGAATACGGCATCCTCGAATTGCTGAGCCTCCGGAAGGGCACGACCCTGACCAAGGAGATGTTTCTCAATCATCTCTATGGCGGCATGGACGAGCCCGAGCTCAAGATCATCGACGTGTTCG
>DATLUE010000320.1:0-5338 GCA_035533255.1 Allostellaceae bacterium
CGGTGTCACTGATCGCGAGCTCGCCGACGCGGCGCAGCTCTCGTCATTGAGCGACGAGACGCCGGAAGGCCGCTCGATCGTCGTGCTTGCGAAGGAGAAATACGGGCTCAGGGCGCGCGACATGGCGCCGCTCAACGCACAATTCATCCCGTTCTCGGCGCAGACGCGCATGAGCGGCGTTGATGTCGAGGGCCATTCGATCCGCAAGGGCGCGGTCGACGCGATCATCGGCCACGTCAGCAAGCAGACCGCTCCGCCGCCACAGCTTCAGCCGATCGTGGAGCGCATCGCGCGCGCCGGCGGCACGCCGCTTGCCGTGGCGCAGGATGACCGCATCTTGGGCGTCATTCACCTCAAAGACATCGTCAAGGGCGGCATACGCGAACGTTTCGCCGAATTGCGGCAGATGGGCATCCGCACGGTGATGATTACCGGCGACAATCCCCTGACCGCGGCGGCGATTGCCGCCGAATCGGGGGTGGACGACTTCCTGGCGCAAGCAACGCCGGAACAGAAGCTCGCGCTCATCCGCGAGGAGCAGGCCAAGGGCAAGCTCGTCGCCATGTGCGGCGACGGCACCAACGACGCGCCGGCCCTGGCGCAGGCCGATGTCGGCGTCGCCATGAACACCGGCACGATGGCGGCACGAGAGGCCGGCAACATGGTCGATCTCGACAGCGATCCGACCAAGCTCATCGAGATTGTTGCCATCGGCAAGCAGCTGCTGATGACGCGCGGCGCGCTCACCACCTTCTCGATCGCCAACGACGTCGCCAAGTACTTCGCCATCATCCCGGCGATGTTCGTGGCATTCTATCCCCAGCTCGTCGCCCTCAACGTCATGCACCTCAAGAATCCCGAGAGCGCGATCCTCTCGGCCATCATCTTCAATGCGCTCATCATCGTCGCGCTCATCCCGCTGTCACTGCGCGGCGTAACCTACCGGCCGACTGGCGCGGCCAGCATCCTGCGCCGCAACCTGCTGATCTACGGCATCGGCGGAATCATCGTTCCCTTCATCGGCATCAAGCTCATCGACCTGATCGTCACCGCGATCGGGCTCGCCTGAGGAGGCGTTCCCATGCTGCGACAAATCCGTCCCGCCATCGTGATGATCGTCTTGATGACCGTCATCACCGGCTTCATCTACCCGCTCGGCATGACCGGCATCGCGCAACTGATCTTTCCGCATCAGGCGAATGGCAGCCTGATCGAGCAAGGTGGAAAGGTGATCGGCTCCGCGCTCATCGGCCAGAACTTCACCTCGGACAAATATTTCCACGGCCGGCCGTCGGCGACCACCGAGCCCGACCCGAAAGACCCGACCAAGACCGTGTCCGTGCCCTATGCCGCGGACAATTCCTCGGGCTCCAATCTCGGCCCGACCAACCAAGCGTTGATCGACGGCGTCAAAGGCTTTGCTGCGCCGCTCGCGGCCGCCAATCCGAAGACGCCGATCCCGGTCGATCTTGTCACCGCCTCGGCGAGCGGGCTCGATCCCGACATCACCCCCGCGGGCGCGGCTTTCCAGGTGCCGCGAGTCGCCAAGGCGCGCAATCTGCCGGCCGACAAAGTCGAGGCGCTGGTTCAAAGCTACACAGAAGGTCGTGTCCTTGGTATCTTGGGCGAACCGGTGGTGAATGTCTTGAAGCTCAACCTCGCTTTGGACGCGCTTCCGCCGCAATAGCCCAAACAACCCTCTCCGCCCGCTTGCGGGGGGAGAGGGTGCGAGCGAAGCGAGCGGGTGAGGTGGGTGGTTGTTGAAGTACACCTCACCCTCCCAATGCTTCGCATTGGGCCCCTCCCTCTCCCCGCTTCGCGCGGAGAGGGGCAACGATCAGGAGGGCGATGCCCGAGTCGGAGAAGCCGAACCGCGATCAGCGTCCTTCGCCGGAAGCGCTTCTCCGGCAGGCGGCGCGCGAGGGGCAGGGCCGGCTCAAGATCTTCCTCGGCGCGGCGCCCGGCGTCGGCAAGACCTACAAGATGCTGACCGCGGCGCAGATCGCGCGCGCCGAGGGCATCGATGTCGTGATCGGCGTCGTCGAGACGCATAAGCGCGCCGAGACCGAGGCGCTGCTCGCGGGGCTCGAAGCCGTGCCGCGGCGGCGCATCGACTACAAGGATCACAGCCTCGAGGAAATGGACATCGACACGATCCTCGCGCGCATGCCGAAACTCGTCCTCGTCGACGAGCTTGCCCATAGCAATGTCGAGGGCAGCCGTCATCCCAAGCGCTATCTCGACGTCGAGGAGCTGCTGGCCGCCGGCATCGACGTCTATACCACCCTCAACATCCAGCATGTCGAGAGCCTCAACGACGTTGTTGCGCAGATTACCCACGTTCGCGTCCGGGAGACCGTGCCCGACGGCATCCTCGATCGCGCCGACGATATCGAGGTGGTCGATCTCTCGCCCGACGATCTGATCGAGCGGCTGCGCGAGGGCAAGGTCTATGTCGCGGCCGAGGCCGAGCGCGCGCTGCGCAATTATTTCAAGCCCGGCAATCTGACCGCCCTGCGCGAGCTGGCGCTGCGGCGCACCGCGCAGCGCGTCGACGAGCAGATGCTGACCTATATGCGCGCGCATGCGATCAGCGGCCCCTGGGCCGCCGGCGAGCGCGTGCTGGTCTGCGTCAGCGGCGACCCGGCCGCGCCGGGCCTCGTGCGTTACGCGCGGCGCCTCGCCGACCGGCTGCACGCGCCCTGGACCGCGGTTTATGTCGAGACCGTGCGCTATCACCGGCTGGGCGAGGCGGCGCGCGATCGCATCGCCGAGACGCTGCGCCTCGCCGAGCGGCTGGGCGGCAAGGCCACCACCATCCCCGGCACCGGCATCGCCGAGGATCTGGTCGCCTATGCGAAGGACAACAACATCACCCAATTGGTGATCGGCAAGTCCGAGCGCTCGCGCCGGTTCGAGATGCTGCATGGCTCGGTGGTGCACGATCTTTTGCGCTGCGCCGGCGCGATCAGCGTCCATGTCATCGCCGGCGAGCGCGCCGAGCCCGAGCCCCAGCCCCAGCCCCAGCCCGATCCGGCTGGCGCCACGGTACCGCGCCTGCGCTTCGATATCCGGCCCTATCTGCCGAGCACCGCGATCGTCGCGGCGGCGCTCGGCATCGGTCTCGCGCTCCAGCAATTTCTCGCGATCGCCAATATCTCGATCGTGTTCTTGACCGCGGTGCTGGTGGTGGCGGCGCGCTACGGCCTGATGCCGTCGCTTTACGCCAGCCTCCTGAGCGTGCTCGCCTATAATTTCTTCTTTCTGCCGCCGCTCTACACCTTCACCATCGCCGATCCCGAGAATGTCGTGGCGCTGGTGGCGTTCCTGGTCGCGGCGCTGATCGCCAGCAACCTCGCCGCCGGCACGCGCGCGCAGGCGCTGGCGGCGCGCTCGCGGGCGCGCGTCACCGAAGAGTTGCTGGCGTTCAGCCGCAAGCTTGCGGGCGTCGCGACGCTCGACGATCTGTTTTGGGCGACGACCTATCAGATCGCCGCGATGCTCAAGCTCCATGTCGTGATCTTGATGCCCGAGGGCGCCGATCTGGTGGTGAAGGCCGGCTATCCGCCGGAAGACCAGCTCGACGGCTCCGACATCGCTGCCGCCAAATGGAGCTGGGCGAACAACCATAGCGCGGGGCGCGAATCCGACACGCTGCCGGGCGCGCGGCGGCTGTTCCTGCCGCTGCGCACCGGCCGCGGCACGGTCGGCGTGCTCGGCCTCGATCGCGAGGCGCCGGGCGCGCTGCTGACGCCGGACGGCCGCCGGTTGCTCGACGCGCTGATGGATTTGGCGGCGCTTGCGATCGAGCGCATCCATCTGCAAAGCGATCTCGACAGCGCGAAGCTCTTGGCCGAGAGCGAGCGGCTGCGCTCGGCGCTGCTGACCTCGATCTCGCACGATCTCGGCACGCCACTCGCCGCGATCATCGGCGCGGCCTCGAGCCTCAAAAGCGTCGGCGAGCGCTATGACGAGCGCCAGCGCGCGGAGCTGGTCGCGACCATCCTCGACGAGGCCGAACGCCTCAATCGCTTCGTCGGCAATCTGCTCGACATGACCCGGCTCGAATCCGGCGCGATCGCGCCGCGCCAAGAAATGCTCGATCTCGCCGAGATCGTCGGCACCGCCTTGCAGCGCGCCGGCAAGGTGCTGGCGAACCGCCGCGTGAAGGTCGATATCGGCGCCGATCTGCCAATGTTGCGGCTCGATTTCGTGTTGTTCGAGCAGGTGTTGTTCAACTTGCTCGACAATGCCGCGAAATACTCGGCCGCCGATTCGGCGATCGAGATTCGCGCGCGCCGCCGCGACCAGTTGGTGGAGCTGCATGTGCTCGACGAGGGCGACGGCATTCCGCCCGACCAGATCGAGCGCATCTTCGACAAATTCCATCGCGCGCATGACGGCGATCGCAAGCGGCCGGGCACCGGGCTCGGCCTTGCCATCTGCCGCGGCTTCGTTACCGCGATGGGCGGGACGATCCGCGCCCGCAACCGCGCCGACCGCCGCGGTGGCGATTTCGTCATCGAGCTGCCGGTCCCCCATATCCCTGGGCCGGCGCAGCGCGCCGAGGCCGCATGACCGCCGGACCAATCCGCATCCTCGTGGTCGACGACGAGCCGGCGATCCGCCGCTTGCTCAAGACCAGCCTCGGCGCCGAGGGCTACGAGGTTGCCGAAGCCGCGACCGGCGAGGCGGGCTGGACCGAATTTGGCCGGGTGAAGCCCGACCTCGTGCTGCTCGATCTCGGCCTGCCCGACATCGACGGGCGCGAGGTGATCCGGCGCATCCGCGGCGCCGGCCTCGTGCCGATCATCGTGCTCTCGATCCGCAGCGACGAGCGCGGCAAGGTCGAGGCGCTCGATCTCGGCGCCGACGATTATGTGTCGAAGCCCGTCGGCATGGACGAGCTCAACGCGCGCGTCCGCGCCGCTTTGCGCCATCGCCTCCAGCAAGAAGGCGCCGAGCCGATCTTCCAGAGCGGCGATCTCGCGGTCGATCTGGTGCGCCGCCACATTACGGTGAAGGGCGTCGACGTGAAGCTCTCGCCCAAGGAATACGACCTCTTGCGTCTGCTCGTCATGCATGCCGGCAAGGTGCTGACCCATTCGCACATCATGCGCGAGGTGTGGGGCGCCGCGACCGACGTGCAATATCTGCGCATCTATGTCCGCCAGCTCCGCCACAAGCTCGAGCCCGACCCCGCGCGCCCGTCGCTGATCCTCACCGAGGCGGGGGTGGGGTATCGGTTGACGGTGGAGGGGTAAGGCGTTCAGCCCAGGTCGAACAGCAGCAATTCCGTTTCGGTCTCGCCCGCGATGACCAGCGCCGTCTCATCTTC
>DATLUE010000321.1:0-2417 GCA_035533255.1 Allostellaceae bacterium
CGCAAGGCCCACCGGCCGCGCTCGTCGCGGGTCAGCTTCCCCGCCTTGCGGATGACGTCGAGGGCGCGCACGATCTCGCGGCCGTCGCGACTGCCGAGCGCGGTCATCAACTCCTCGAAATATTTTGGGCCGTCGGCCAAAGCTGCGTCCAGGCTGTCGAAGCGCTTGCCCTTGAACTGCGGCACCTCGGGGACGCTGCGCTCCAGCGCGCCGCCGGTGCCGAACGGCCAGGTCAGGTCGAATCCGGCCTTGCTGCCGACGCGCGTGCCGTGGGTGATCGAGGGATCGAGCGGCAAGGTGCGCAACCCGCCCGCGACGATCAGGTCGCGGTCGGGCTGGAAGCGGGTCGCCAGCGCCCAGTCGATCTGCGCATCGGAAAAGATGTCGATATCGGGATCGACCACGAACACGTTCTTGATATTGGCGAGGCAGGCGAAAGCGGCGAGGATCGCATTGCGCGCCTCGCCCGGCACGCGCTGGCGCAACGAGATGCGGGTGTTGAACATGCCGCCCGAGGACGGCGTCGCATAGACGTTGAGCGGCTCGCGCACGGCGGTGATGAGCGCCTGCCAGATCGTCGCCTCGGTACGAATGGCGTTCAGCAGCGCGGTATCGGTGCGGTCGTTGCGATAGCCGCCGATCGAGGCGGTCTGGAATATCGCGTCCCGGCGATGGGCGATCGCGGTGCAGTGGAACACCGGGTTCTGCTTGACGCCGCCGTAATAGCCGAGGAATTCGCCGAACGGCCCTTCGCTCTCGACATGACCGCGCGCATCGAAATAGCCCTCGATCACGTATTCCGCATCGGCCGGCACGCGGATGTCGCTGGAGATGCATTTGACCACGTTCAGCGGCGCGTCGCGTAAGCTCGCGACCAGGCCCAGCTCGTCGACCGGCACGCGCATCGTTGCCGCTACCATATCGATCGGATGCGAGCCGACCGCGAACGCGACCGGCAGATTCTCGCCGCGCGCGGCATGCGCCTCGTAGATCGCGCGCAGATCGCTGGGGCTGACGAGGTCGACGCCGGTTTCGCTCTTGCCGCGCAGCATCAGCCGCCGCACGCCGACATTGGTGAGGCCGGTCACCGTGTCGCGCACGTAATCGACCGAGGCCGAGATATAGGGCGCGCCGTCGAGCCCGTGCGAGAGATGCACCGGCAGCGCGGTGAGGTCGACATCGTCGCCGGTCTGCACCACCTCTTGCACCGGCGCGTCGGCCCGCGCGACCTCGATCAGCTCCGGCTTGTTCTTGAGGCGTCGCACGACTTCGGCCATCAACTCGCTCGGCTTGACGCCGAAGGCCAAGGCCAGCCGCGCGCGCGAGCCCACGACATTGCCGACCAGCTCGGCACGCTCGGGTCCGGCGGCCTTGAACCAGATCGCCTTGTCGCTTTCCAGCTCGGCGGCGACATCGGCGAGCTCGATCGGCTGCTCGCGGATTTCGCATTCGCCGGCGGCGACCAGCGCCTCGAGGAAGCGCCGCAGCCCGAAGCGATCGCGATCGTTGGCGCGATCTTCGGCAGGCGGGGGGCCGACGCTCGATGAATCCATGAAAGAGCTTCCCTGTGTTCGTCGCGCAGGGTCGCGTGACCGTGGCTTTACGTCAAGCATTCGGCGGAGTTCGCCGCCGGCAGGGTCAACCGACGGTTCCAGCACCCGCCGCGCGCTCGATTAAATCGGTGATAGGTTGGCTTCTCGGCTTGAGGACCCGGCCGGCTCGGGGTATTGTTGCGTGGTACTAACTAAATCGGCGCGGCGCCAACGCCGCGTGATCGGAACAGGGAGGCACGTCGGGGCCAGCCGGTATCGGCTGGACCCTCGAACATTTTGCGTCCGAGCGCGGTCGGGCGCCGAGCGAGGTATCGGGATCATGCGATTCATAGCCACTCTACGGGCATGCGCGCGCGCCGCTTTTGCGGTCGCGGCCGTGCTGGTGCTGGTCGGCCGCCCCGCTCTTGCCGAGAGCACGCTCAGGGTCGGGAAAGCCTTTGCCGGGGTGTTCGACTTCACGCCGCTCGATGTCGGCATGGCGCAAGGATTCTTCAAACGGCACGGCGTCGCCATTCAAGAATCGAACTTTGCCGGCAGTGCCAAGTTGCAGCAGGCGCTCGCCGCCGACGCGATCGATATTGGCCTTGCTTCGGGACCGGAACTCGCTTTCGTCGCGCGCGGCGCGCCGGTTCTGGGCGTCGCCGATTTCATGGGACCGCCCGACGGGCTGGTTATCCTCGTCGGAAAAAACAGCGGGGTCGCCGCGACCGCGGCGCTCAAGGGCAAGCTGATCAGCGTCTCGACTGTCGGCTCGCTGACCCAATGGCTCGTGCGCGAGTTATCGCGCGAGCAAGGCTGGGGCCCCGACGGCATCAAGCTCGCTTATCTCGGCGCGGCGCCAACGCCGCGTGATCGGAACAGGGA
>DATLUE010000322.1:0-12430 GCA_035533255.1 Allostellaceae bacterium
GTAGCCCCCTCACCCGGCCCTGCGGGCCGACCTCTCCCCGAGGGGATAGGTCATAGAACTTCGCCGAAACGTGATGGGATTTCGGCATCTGGCAGGCTAGAAGGACGACGTATGAACACCCGCAAGCTGCCTTGGCTCGACTATAGCGGACGCTTTTCGCCGCTGAAGGCCGGCGTGCTCGCCGCCCTCTTCATCCCCGGAATTTGGATCGCGGCGTCGTTCCAACTCGATCGCCTGGGCGCGCGGCCTTTGACCGAGGCGATTCTCGAGTTCGGCCTTTGGACCATTCGGCTGATCTTCATCGCGCTGGTGATCTCGCCGGCCCGGGTGGCGCTGCAATGGCCGCGGCTCCTGGAAGTCCGGCGGATGGTCGGGGTCGCGGCCTGCATCTACGTGCTGATCCATTTCTCGCTCTACGTCGCCGACGAGGCGTTCAATATCGCGATGGTGGCGTCCGAGATCGTGCTGCGCATCTACCTCACCATCGGCTTTACCGCGCTGCTCGGCGTCGCCGTGCTGGCCGCGACCTCGACCGACGGCTGGCAGCGCCGGCTGGGCGCACGCCGCTGGCAGAAGCTGCATCGTATCATCTATGGCATCGGTCTCCTCGCCGTCATCCATTTCTTCCTGCAATCGAAGCTCGACGAATGGGAGCCGACAGTAATGGCCGGCATCTTCTTGTGGCTAATGGGCTGCCGGCTGGTGAGTTGGCGCCTCGGCCGCGGCAAGCTGCCGCTATGGGCGATGGCCGGAGTGAGTCTCGCCGCCGGGCTCCTCACCGCGATCGGCGAAGCGGTCTATTTCTGGCTCGCGATGGGTGCGCCGGTCGCTCTGGTGCTGCAGGCCAATCTCTCGCTCGAGACCGGCGTGCGGCCGTCCCTGGTCGTCTTCGGCTCGACCGCCGCTGTCGCGCTGCTGGCCGCCATGCGCGCGATGCTCTGGCCCAAGAAGGCGCGGCTGCGACCCGCTTAGCCCTTCTTGCGGTTCATCACGTAGTGGAGCTTCTGGCGGGCGAGACGGCACAAGATCGCGTCGCCGGCCTTCGGGTCACCGACGATGACCGCCTCGATCCCGGTCGCGGCGTCGACCGCGGTGACCTTCAAGGCCGCGCCGACCCGCAGAAATTCAAAGATGACCTCGCGCTCCGCCGCCATGCCGCTAGAATAGCGCCTTTGCCGTCAACGGGAGAATGAGAATGGCGACCGCGCCGCGCGAACAACGCCCCAGCTTCGACTGGCAGGATCCGCTGCTGCTCGAGGAGGAGCTGTCGAGCGAGGAAAAGATGGTGCGCGACAGCGCCCGCGCCTACGCCCAGGACCGGCTGATGCCGCGGATCAAAGCGGCGTTCCGCGACGAGCGGTTCGATCCCGAGATTATGCCCGAGATGGGCAAGCTCGGCTTCCTCGGCTCGACCATCACGGGCTATGGCTGCGCCGGCGCGAACTATGTCTGCTACGGCCTCGTTGCGCGCGAGGTGGAGCGCGTCGACAGCGGCTATCGCTCGGTCCTCAGCGTCCAATCCTCGTTGGTGATGGGACCGATCAACGATTTCGGCACCGCCGAGCAGAAGCAGAAATACCTGCCCAAGCTCGCGACCGGCGAGCTGATCGGCTGCTTCGGCCTGACCGAGCCGGATCACGGCTCCGATGCCGGCGGCTTGAAAACGCGCGCCAAGAAGGTCGATGGCGGCTACGTCCTCACCGGCAACAAGATGTGGATCAGCAATTCGCCGATCGCCCATGTTATGATCGTCTGGGCGAAGCTCGACGACGTCATCCGCGGCTTCATTTTGGAGCGCGGCATGAAAGGCCTCTCGACCCCCAAGATCGAGGGCAAGTTCAGCTTGCGCGCCTCGGTCACTGGCGAGATCGTCATGGACGAGGTGTTCGTGCCGGAAGCCAATCTATTGCCCGGCGTGACCGGCTTGCGCGGCCCCTTCACCTGCCTCGACAACGCGCGCTACGGCATCGCCTGGGGGGCGCTCGGCGCGGCCGAGGCTTGCTGGCACGCGGCGCGCGATTACACGCTGTCGCGCCAGGCCTTCGGCAAGCCGCTGGCGGCAACCCAGCTCGTCCAGAAGAAGCTCGCCGACATGATGACCGAGATCACGCTCGGCCTGCACGCGACGCTGCGGCTGGGGCGGCTCAAAGACCAAGGCAAGGCGACGCCCGAGATGGTATCGATCTTGAAGCGCAACTCGACCGGAAAATCGCTCGACATCGCCCGCGCCGCGCGCGACATGCATGGCGGCAACGGCATCGTCGACGAGTATCACGTCATCCGGCATATGATGAACCTCGAGACCGTGAATACCTACGAGGGCACGCACGACATCCACGCCCTCATCCTCGGCCGCGCCATGACGGGAATCGCCGCATTCTGATCGCCGATCGGAGGGTCTTATGGACACGCATTCGCCGCACCGACGGAATAGCGTCGACGCCCTCTTTGCCGAAGACGAGGCCGCGGGCATCTTCCGCTTCAGCCCGAAAGTCTATAGCGATCCCGCGCTGTTACGCGACGAGCAGCAGCGCATATTCGACCGCTCGTGGCTTTATACCGCGCATGAAAGCGAGGTGCCGAACGCCGGCGACTTCCTCACCCGGCGCGTCGGCGGCCGGCCGCTGCTGATCGTTCGCGGCGCCGACGGCAAGATTCGCCTATTCCACAATAGCTGCCGCCATCGCGGCGCGATGGTGTGCCGCGAGCGCAGCGGCACGGCCAAGAACTTCCAATGCTTCTACCACTATTGGACTTACGACAATGCCGGCCGGCTGATCGGCGTGCCCGGCCAGGATTCCTACGGCCCCGGCTTCGCGCAAAGCGATATGGGGCTTTATGCGGCGCGCACCGATTCCTATCGGGGCTGGATCTTTGTCTGTTTCAGCCGCGAGAGCATGGGATTGGTCGATTACCTCGCCGGCGCGCGCGATTTGCTCGACATGATCCTCGACCAGGACGAAGGCGGCAGCGCCGTACTGCCGGGCGCACATGAATATTCAATGCGCGCGAATTGGAAGATGCTGATGGAGAACACCGTCGACATCTATCACCTCAATTCGACGCATAGCCGCTTCATGTACGACTACTTGCCGCATGTCCTCGGCCTCACGCCGCCCGATCCGCGCACCGCGAATGACGGCGCCATGAGTCCGAAAGGCCTCGGCAATGGCCATGCGATGATCGAATACAAGAAGTTCAGCGGCGTCGCCGACGAAGCCAAGCGCAAGGCTTGGCAAGCGAAGTTCGGCGAAGACCGGGCCAATCGCATGCTCGACTATACCCGGACCTTGCTGCTGTTCCCGAACACGCTCTTCATCGAGCAGCGCCGCGTCATCCGCACCTGCTTCCCGCTCGCGCCCGATCACACCGAGGTCACCGGCTATCCGCTGATGCCGGTCGTCGACGATCCGGCCGTGCGCAAGCAGCGCCTCGACATCTATCTGTCCTTCCTCGGTCCGGCCGGCTTTGCGACGCCCGACGACAATGAGGTGATGGAGCTGATCCAGAAGAACTGCGCGACGTTGCCGGATGACGCGATGATCGATTGCTCGCGCGGCATGACGAGCCCGGCGCCCAAGCCCCAAGACGAGGCGCAGATGCGCGCCTTCTGGCGGCAGTGGCGCGAGGTGATCGGCCAAGGACCAGCTTGATGCTGTCGGTCGCCGATACCGTCCTGCTCCGACGCGAGATCGAGACCTTCCTCTATGAGGAAGCGGAGTTGCT
Source organism: Allostellaceae bacterium (assembly GCA_035533255.1). Taxonomy (GTDB): domain Bacteria; phylum Pseudomonadota; class Alphaproteobacteria; order ATCC43930; family CGMCC-115725; genus CAIKMD01. The sequence continues at coordinate 3,727 of DATLUE010000322.1, forward strand.
CGATAGCTGGCGCCTCACCGAATGGGCCGAGCTTTTCACCGAGGACGCGATCAGCCGCGCCCCCGCGCTCGACGATGCAGCGCGCGATCCCGACAACAGCATCTTTCTCGTCAACGACGATTTGCCGCGCATAAAATCGCGCGCTCGCCAGTTGTTGGGCGACACGGCTTGGGCCGAGAATCCGCGCTCGCAGACGCGTCGCCTGATTACCAATGTGCGCGTGACAGCAATCGAGGGCGACGCGGTACGCGCGACCGCCAATTTCCTCGTCCAGCGTTGCCGGATGGAGCGGATCATCACCTATGTCGGACAATACCGCTATAAGCTCGTCCGTCACCAAGCGAGCTTCAAGATCGCGGAACGAATCGTTCTGCTCGCCCAAGACACGCTGCGCTCGCAGGGTGTCATGAGCATCATCGTCTAAACCGCGGGCGCGCTGGCACCCGCGGCGCTTCAATATCAGTGGAAGGGAGTAGTCCAATGGCACGATTGGTGGTGATGTACAAGACGCCCAAGGACGCGGCGGCTTTCGACAAGCATTACATCGAGACGCACATTCCGCTTGCCAAGAAAATCCCCGGGCTGCGCCAATGCGAGATCAGCCAGGGTCCGATCGGAACGCCGGCCGGGCCCTCGGGCTTTCACCTGATCGCGACCTTGCATTTCGACGACATGGCCGCGATGCAAAGGGCGCTTGGAAGTCCCGAAGGCCAAGCCGCGGCGGCCGACGTGCGGAGCTTCGCCACCGGCGGCGCCGACATGCTGCTGTTCGACAATCGCGACGTGTGAGCGGCTGGTCGAGCAAAACCGCGCGCTTCAGCGCACGAATTCGTCGGTAAAGAGGTCGCGGTAGGACGAACGCGCCTCTGCGGGCTTCATGAAGCCCGCCTCGATGTTGAGTCGGTCGGAATTGGCGATCGCAGCCTCGACGATCGCGGGTGATCGCGCCAACACCTTTTCCAGATTGTCGAAGGCCGCGGCGAGCAGCTTATCGTCGAGCTTGTTGAAGTGGTGCTTGAGGATCGCATAAGCCTGCTGGCGATGCTGGTGAACGAAGTTCAGTCCGGCCGCCATCGCCTGGCCCATCCGCATGCAGGTGGCGCGGCGCGCGACGCAAAATTGCGGCCGCGTGACGACCATGCCGAGCGCAATGGGATAAAGCCCCGGCGGCTCGTTATCGAGCGCGCTGGCGACCGGCACGCCGCCGGCTTCCATCTCGCCCATTTCGGTAAACGGCGAATTGCCGACATAGCCGTCGATGCCTTTGCGCTCCAGCACCGCGATCGCGTCTTGCGGTTGGACCGGCGTGATCGGAACCGATTCCGGATCGATGCCGCCGGCTTTTTCGAGCACGCGAAGATAGGCGTGCGCGAGGGAGTTCACCGTATCGATCGCGAAAGTGTGGCCTTTCAGGATTTTCAAGCGCTCGGCCAGCGGCGCCTTCAAATTGACCCCCGATTCGGCGACGGCATCCCGGCGCATGACGAGTGTCCAGCCCGGACGGTCGCTCATATTGGCGATCGCCAGCAAATCCTGCCCGTGCGCGGCGGCGCGCGTCAGCGAGACGCCGTTCGAGATGCCGAAATCGACCGCGCCCGAGATCACGGCGTTGGTCGTGCCGACGCCGGGGATATAGACGGTCTTGACGGTCAGGCCCTGCCGTTCGAAGAAATGCTCGGCCTGCGCGGCATAGAATGGCAGGAAGGTCACGCCGTCGCCGGGCAGCGAGAGCGTGGTGCTATCGGTCTCGGCTATGGCCGGCGGGCGCGAGCCGATGAGCGCCGCGAGACCCAAGAGCGCAACGCCCGCGAAGCGCGGCATGCACCGATAACGATTGTGTCGCATGGCTTTCCTCCCTCGCCCGCCCGGGAGACTACCACGTCGCGAACATCGCGACAGCAACCGCGGTCATCACCGCGGTCGCGAGCCATCCCACGGCGGTCAGCGGCCACGGCAGGACAAAGCGCCCCATGACGCGCTTCTGGCCAGCCATGATCATCGTCATGACCATGATCGGCACCGCGGCCACGCCGTTCAGCACCGCCGTCCAAAACAACGCCCTGATCGGGTCGATCGGCAACAGGTTGAAGACCATGCCGAGCAGGGTCGCGACCGCGATCGTGCCGTAGAACGCCTTCGCCGCCTTAGGCTTGCGCGCGAGCCCGGACGGCCATTCGAGCGCCTCGGCCAGCGCATAGGCCGCCGAGCCCGCGAGCACCGGCACCGCCAGCATGCCGGTGCCGATGATGCCGACCGCGAAGAGCGCGAACGCGAACGGCCCGGCGATCGGCCGCAATGCCTCGGCCGCTTGGGTCGCGGTCGCGATGTCCTTGACGCCGTGCGCGTTCAATGTCGCCGCGACCGTGACGATGATGAACCAGCCGACCGCGTTGGACAGGAACATGCCCAAATAGGTGTCGATGCGGATGCGCCGGAGCTCGGCAGGCGCCTGCTTCGGCGCGCGTTTCAAAGGCTTGGCCTTTGGATCGTCGCGCACATCCTCGGCCTCCTGCGAGGATTGCCAGAAGAACAGATAGGGGCTGATTGTAGTGCCGAGGACAGCGACGATCGCGACGATGTAGGGCGTATCGAAATGCAGCGACGGCACCAGCGTCTGCCACAACACGTCGCGCCACGGGATATGCACGACCAGCGCCGTGCCGACATAGGCGAACAGCGCCACGGTGGTCCATTTGAGCAGGCTGACGTAGCGCTTGTACTGCGTGAAAATCTGCAGCACGGCGCATAGCGCGCCGAACAGCACCGCGTAAAGCAGCGCCGGGCCGCCCGCGAGCATCGTGACGACGCTGCCCATCGCTCCGAGATCGGCGCCGAGATTGATGATATTCGCGATCAGCAGCAGGCCGACGATGGCCCGCAGCCAACCGCGCGGGTAATAGCGCCGGATGTTGCCGGCGATGCCCTCGCCGGTCGCGCGGCCGATGCGGGCGCTGGTTTCCTGAATCGCGGCCATCAGCGGAAAGCTAAACAGCATCACCCAGCTCATGCCATAGCCGAACTGGGCGCCGACTTGGGAATAGGTCGCGATACCGCTGGGATCGTCGTCGGAAGCGCCGGTGATCAGCCCGGGCCCGAGAATCTGCAAGACGCGGGTGGTCGAGGAAGGTGCTTGGTCGCCCGACATGACATCACGGATATGGTTAAGCCGATCGCCCACTCACAATGACGACCATCCGCGGAAGGTTCAATAAATAGCGCCGGCGCCGGCCAATCGCGAGGGCTGCCGGCGCTGCAGGCGAGGATTTTGCGGCCGATAGGGTGGCGAGCGAGGCGCGGTTTAGGCGGCGGGCGGGAACGCGGCGGCACGCGAGCCAAGCTCGACCGCGTGGGTCCAGAACCGCTCAAGCCGACGCAGCGTGCGATGCGAGGCGACCAGGTCGTCGGCCTGCACCACGCCTTGCGAGAGCGACGACATATGCCGCTCGTGCATCCGCTTCAGCTTCTGGTGCAGGGCCAAACCCTTGTCCGACAGGCGCACCCGCACCGAGCGGCGGTCATGCGAGGAGCGCTCCTGCACGATGTAGTCGTTCTCCAGCATCTTCTTCACGTTGTAGGAGACGTTGGAGCCGAGATAGCAGCCGCGCAGCGTCAACTCGCCGACCGTCATCTCGAGGTCGCCGATATTGTACAGGATCATCGCCTGCACGTTGTTGATGTCGTGGACGTTGTTGGAATCGAGCTCCAATTTCACCACTTCGAGGAACTGCCGATGAAGGCGCTCCACCAGAGCAATGAGGTCGAGATAGGCCGACTGCATATCATCCTCGCCAGGTAAAACTTGGCGCGAAGTTTAGGGGCTCTTCCGTTAAAATAATGTTGAAGGATTGCGGTCGATCGCGCGCAATACGGCTCTGCGCAGGAGCCGGGAGAGAGAATCGCTGGTTCGAAATGTGCGGCTGCTTTCGATAACGTTCCGTTCCCTCGCCCGGCATCCTGGTGCGGCTTTTCCAATTCTTAACGCAGGTTTAGAAATCGTCGCGAAAGGTGTCGAATTTCGGGCAGACTGCGTGGCAATTTTGCGGCGTCCCGCCGACATGGATAATGCCGGGTTAGGGCGGCGCGAGACTCAGCACCCCGCCGCTGGCATCGTCGCTGAAGCCGACATAGCCGACATCGCGCCAATTCCGCATCAGATCGCCGTAATGCGGCGACAGCAGATTGCCCGACTGGCCGGGCGTGATCATGAAGCGCGCGGCGGCGGGCGCCGCCAGATCGACGATCATGCGCATGGTCGGGCCGTGGATCGCGGCAAAGGGCTGCGCGTCGTCGCTCACCACCATGCTGCCATTGTCGATCGTGTCGAAGCTGCCATCGTCCGGGATCGCCAGCGCGAGCCAGCGCGCGACCAGCGGCAGCCGCGACCAGATCGGATGCGGGAAGCGCGCCGGATGCGCGATCCCCCACCGCCATCCGTCCATGTCATCGCCGTAGCGCCGGGCGAGCGTGGCCATCGCCCGGTCGAGCGCCGCGCCGAGTTGTTGCGGGCAGGTTTCGACCGCGGGCGTCTCGCGGTTGTCGCACCAATCGCGATGATTGGTCAGAATGTTCTCGATCACGTCCGGATGCAGCGCCCAATAATCCTCGAACAGCGGTCCGAGCTTGTCGGACAGGATCTGGCGGTTGAATTCGCGCAGCCAGGCAATGAACAGCAGCGGCTCGACCCGGTCGCGCGTCATGCGCTGGTCCCAGGCTTTGAGACGCCGCATCGCCTCCCGTGCCGCCGCCGAGCGCGGCGTCGCCACCAGCATCAGCGGCAGTAGCCGCCGCGCCATCATCGAATCGACATCGTGCTGCATCGCGGCCGCGGTATCGGGCGATTGCATCGGCGTCGCATCGAGCAGCTCGTCGATGCGCTCGGCGCGATAGGGCAGCTCCCAATCATGGGTGATGAGAAAGGGAAAGGAATCCGGCACGATCTTGTTGTTGGCGGCAACGAAGCGGCCGCTCGGCGGATCGAAGCCGTTCGGCATCTGGTCGAACGGCACGGTGCCGATCCAGTCATTGTCGCCGGTCCAGCCCGGCACCGGCGCCGTACCGTCGCCGTGTGCGCGGATCGGGATGGTCGCCGGCGCGGTGAAGCCGATATGACCGTCGACATCGGCGTAGACGATGTTCTGCTCGGGCGCGACCGCGTTGCGGAAGGCATTGCGGAAGCTGTCCCAATCATGCGCGTGGGTCGCGTCCCACACCGCCTGCGGCGTGCGATCCTCGCCCTGCAGCCAGGTCGCCGACAACGCCAGCAATTGGCCGCCGCCGGGATCGGCGATCACCGGCCCATGCCGCGTCGCGCGCACGGTCAGCGTTACCGGATCGCCGCCCTTCACGAGGATTTTCTCATTGCGCGTTTTGAAAGGCAGCGAGCCGCCGGGCGTCAGATAGCGGGTCGGGTCGGCGGGATCGGGCTTTTCGATGAAGATGTCCTCGACGTCGCCGCCCGTGGTGGTAAAGCCCCAGGCGATGTGGGTGTTGTGGCCGAGCACGATCATCGGCTCGCCCGGCGAAGTGACGCCGGCGAGCGTTTCCTGCGGGGTCTCGATCCGCGCCAGATACCACACCCCGGGCGCCGTGAAGCCCAGATGCGTGTCGTTGGCGAGCAGCGGCTTGCCCGAAACCGAATGCTTGCCGTCGACCACCCACTCGTTCGAGGCCGGCATCGGCGGCGGCAGACCCGGCAGTATCCGATCGGGGTCGAGCGCGCCGAGCACCACCGGCGCATCGGCGGCATAGCCCGGAAACAGCACCGCCATATCCGCGGGCTTCAGCCGCCGCGCCAGCCGCGCGCGCAGCAGCTCGAGGCGATAATTGGCGGTGAGCTGGAGATCCATGATCTTGCCCCAGACCAGCGAATCAGCCGGCTTCCACGGCTCGACGCCAACCCGGAGCAGCGCATATTCCGGCGGCAAGGCGCCGTGCCGGGTCGCCAGAAACGCATTGACGCCGGCGGCATAGGCATCGAACACCGCGCGCAGCTTCGGCGACAGCAGCGCATATTGCGCCTGCGCCGCGCGATAGAGGCCGAGGGTGCGCATCGACTTGTCGCTGTCGAGCGCCGGTGCGCCGAACCATTCCGCGAGCCGGCCGGCGCCGTAATGCCGCGTGAGGTCCATCTGGAACAGGCGATCCTGAGCATGGACGAAGCCCAAGGCGAACGCGGCGTCGCGGTCGCTCTGGGCCTTGATGGTCGGGATGCCATGCGCGTCGCGCGTGATCGTCACGGCGGCGTTCAGCCCCGGCAGCGCGAGCGTGCCGTCGGTCTGCGGCAGCGACGAGCGCAGCCAGAGATAGCCGCCGGCGACGAGCGCCAATGCGACACCGGCCAGCACCAAAAGCGATCGTCCCAAAATGCGCATCATGGGGCGCCACTCTATACGCGGCCCCCGACTTGGCGCTATCGTCGCGACATAAAGGAGGCCGAAATGCCCCTCGCTGCCGAGCCGCTTCACCCGCTGTTCGCCGCCCGGATCACCGGGCTCGATATGACGCGGCCGCTGACCCCGGACGAGGTCAGCGAGGTCTGCGCGCTCATGGACCGCTATGCGGTGTGCGTTTATCCGAACGCGACGCCGCTCACCAACGAGCAGCACATCGCCTTCGCCCGCCATCTCGGGCCGATGCAGCGCGGCCGCGTGCTGACCGTGACCGGGCGCAAAGAGCGGTTGGGCGCGTGGCCCGAGCTGGTCGATGTCGGCAATCTCGATCCCGATGGCACCATTCAGGCGCCCGACAGCCGCGCCCGCGCCTTCAACAACGGCAACCGGCTGTGGCACACGGATATGTCATTCCATCCCAACCGCGCGACCTATTCGGCGCTCAACGCGCATCGCGTGCCGCCGGCCGATGGCGACACCGAATTCGCCGACGAGCGCGCCGCCTATGACGCGCTGCCGCCGGGGCTGAAAGATCGGATCGAAGGGCTGGTCGCCTCGCATTCGATCTGGCATTCGCGGATGCTCTCGGGCTTTCCCGAGCCGACCGCGGAGGAGGTAGCGTCGCGCCCGCCGGCCGAGCATCGCATCGCCCAAACCCACCCAACCTCGGGCCGCAAGACGCTGTACCTCGCCTCCCACGCCTCGCACATCCTTGGCATGCCGGTCGATGAGGGCCGCGCCTTGCTCAAGGAGCTGACCGATTTCGCGACCCAGCGGCGCTTCGTCTATCGTCATCAATGGACCCGCGGGGATGTCGTGATCTGGGACAATCGCTGCGTGATGCATCGCGCCACGCCGTTCGAGGATTTGGCCTATCCGCGCGACCTGCGCCGCACCACCTGCCGCGAGCACGCGATCGTCGAGCCGTTCCTGCATTAGCGAGCTGGCCAGGTCAGGGCTCGCTTGTCGGCACCGCATCGACCAACATTACACGGCTGAAACCTTTTTCTCCGCCGATGGTTATGGGATGAGCCACAACCTACGGAGATAACGATGCTTCTTCTGCTCATCATCTTGATCCTCCTCTTCAGCGGCGGCGGCTTCTACGGCTATCGGCGCGAGTATTACGGCGGCGGCGGCCTGGGCCTCATCGGCGTCATCGTCCTGGTGCTGCTGGTCTTCACCGTGATCGGGCACCCACACGGCTGGTATTGAGCGCCCGCGAGCGAGCGCCAGTTGAAACCCTAAACGCTGCGATCCGGCGGGAGCCGGCACTCTTGCCGGGTTGCAGCGTGTCCTCAACCGATCGATCGACCGAGAGACTGAGGCGAAGCCCTTAACGTCGAGCTTGCGGCCGAGCGTTGTAGCGCCGTACTGGTTAACCGTGTCCCAATTCCTTGAGGATCGCGGCGCGGCCGGCATCGAGGTCGGGCGCGGCGGCGCGGGTTGGCGGATCGGCGAAGGCCGACATCTTCAGCGGATTGCCGACCAGCCGCAGCGTGCCGCCGCTGCCGTCCGGCACATCGACCAGCATATTGCGCGCCGCGACCTGCGGATGTTTCAGCGCCTGCGCGACATTGTTGATCGGCCCGCACGGCAAGCCCGCCTTGGCGAGGATCGCAATCCATTCCTCGGTGGTCTTGGTTGCGAGCAGCGCCTCGATCTCGTCCTGCAGCTTGGCCTGGTTCTTGAGCCGGGCAGCGTTGGTCTTGTAATCGGCGCTTTGTGCCATTGCCGGCACGCCGAGCGCATCGGCCAACTTCACGAACAGCCCGTCATTGCCGGCAGCGATAATGATATTGCCGTCCTCGGTGCGGAACGCCTGGAACGGCGTGATGGTCGGATGGCGCGCGCCGAGCGGACCCGGAATCTCGCCCTCGACCGTATAGCGCATCACCGCGTTCTCGAGGAGCGCGAGCTGGCAATCGAACATCGCGACGTCGATCTTGGTCGCCTCGCCGGTCGTGAGGCGGTGGACCAGCGCGGCGTTGACCGCAATCGCCGTATAGAGCCCCGAGCCGATGTCGCCGATCGACATGCCGACGCGCGCCGGCGGCTGGCCGGGATAGCCGGTAATGCTCATCACCCCGCCCATCCCCTGCACCACCATGTCGTAGGCCGGATCGCGCGAATTGGGCCCGGTATGGCCGAAACCCGACGCGCAGGCATAGATCAGCTTCGGATAGCGCGGGTGCAGAGTCTCCCAGCCATAGCCGAGCTTTTCCATCGTGCCGGGGCGGAAATTCTCGACCAGCGCGTCGCCCTTGTCGAGCAGGCGCTCGAAGATGGCGCGGTCGGGGGGTGCCTTCAGGTCG
>DATLUE010000323.1:0-3057 GCA_035533255.1 Allostellaceae bacterium
CCTCGAATCTGGCAGAAGCGGTAGCCTGAGCATAGTTCCGGCCCGAAAAGCCGACAAGCCCTTGCGGAGACGGCGGAAACCTGAGGTTTTTCGCTCGCTAACGGCCTGATTGACATATAACATAAAGACATGTTTATATAGATACATAATTAATGAGGTGAGGCAGTATGGAGTTGGTCCTCAATAGCTTGCGGGCGGTTGCCGAATCGACCCGGTTGCGGCTTTTGCTGCTGTGCGCGCGGGGCGAGCTCACGGTCACGGAGCTCACCGACATCCTCGGGCAAAGCCAGCCGCGGGTGTCGCGCCACTTGAAGCTGCTCTGCGATGCCGGCCTGCTCGATCGGTTCCGCGAGGGCACGTGGGTCTATTACCGCGTCGCCGAGCGCGGTCGCGGCGCCGAGCTCGCGCGGCAAATCTGCCTTGCGGTGCCGGGCGACGACCCGACGGTCACGCTCGACCAGGCGCGGCTCGATACCGTGAAGCGCCAGCGCGCCGAATCGGCCAACGCGTATTTCCGCGCCAATGCCGAGCAGTGGGATCGGATTCGCTCGCTCCATATCGATGAGCGCGAAGTCGAGGCGGCGGTGCTCGAAGCCCTGGGCGAGGACGCGATCCGCGATTTCCTCGATCTCGGCACCGGCACCGGGCGCATGCTCGAGATCGTCGCGCCGCGGGTCGAGCACGCGATCGGCATCGACCTGTCGCGCGAGATGCTGGCGGTCGCGCGCGCCAATCTCGAAGGGGCCCATCTGCGCAATTGCAGCATCCGCCAGGGCGACATCTACCAGCTTCCGTTCGCCGGCGAAGCATTCGATGCCGCGATCTTCCATCAGGTCCTGCACTATGCCGATCGGCCCTCGCTCGCGATCGCCGAGGCGGCGCGCATGCTGCGGCCGGAAGGCAGGCTGGTGATCGTCGATTTCGCGCCGCACGCGCTCGAATTCCTGCGCGCGGATCACGCGCATCGCCATCTCGGCTTCGCCGATGCCGAAGTCACCGGCTGGTGCCGCGATTCGGGCCTCGTGCCGCAGCCGGTGCGCTATCTCATCGGCCAGCCGCTCACGGTCGCGATCTGGGTCGCGGGGCGGGCGCGCGAAGCCCAAGCCGTCGAGGGAACGGCCACGGCCGGCCTGCCGCGTGCAGCGTCGTCATGACCGCCCCGCCGGCGGTCTCGTTCGAATTCTTTCCGCCCAAGACCGAGGCGATGGAAGCGACGCTGCGGCAGGCGGTGACGCGCTTGGCCCCGCTCGCGCCGCGGTTCGTTTCGGTGACCTATGGCGCCGGCGGCTCCACGCGCGCGCGCACCCATGCCGCGGTCGCGCGCATCCGTCGCGAGACCAGCCTCGAGCCGGCGGCGCATCTCACCTGCGTCGGTGCGAGCCGGGACGAGATCGATGCCGTGGCGCGCGATTATCGCGATGCCGGCATTCGCCACATCGTCGCCCTGCGCGGCGATCCGCCCGCGGGCAGCGGCGGCTATCGGCCTCATCCCGAAGGCTATGCGCATGCCGTCGACCTGGTTGCCGGCCTCAAGCGCATCGCCGATTTCGAGATCAGCGTCGCCGCCTATCCGGAGGTTCATCCCGAAGCGGCCAGCGCCGCCGCCGATCTCGACCATCTCAAGCGCAAGATCGACGCCGGCGCCGCGCGCGCGATCACGCAATTCTTTTTCGACAGCGAGTGCTTCTTGCGGTTTCGCGATCGCGCCCGCGCGGCGGGCATCGGCGTGCCGATCGTTCCCGGCATCCTGCCGATCGTCGATTTCGCGCAGGCGCGGAAATTTGCGGCCTCCTGCGGCGCGTCGATCCCGGCATGGCTGGAAGCAGAATTCGCCGGCGTCGCCGACGATCCGCCGTCGCGCGCGGATGTCGCAAGGCGCGTCGCGGTCGCGCAATGCCGTCGTCTCGTCGCCGCCGGTATCGATGCGCTGCATTTCTACACCCTCAACCGCGCCGAGCTTGTGGCCGCGATCTGCGCGCCGCTGGGCATCGGTGCGGATGCCGCCGCGATTGCCGGGTGAGCGACGATGGCGCATATCCTCGACGTCCTATCCGACCATGTCCTCCTGTGCGACGGCGCCACCGGCACGCGCGTCCAAGCTCTGCCGCTGCGGCTCGAGGAAGATTACCAGGGTCATGAGAATTGTCCCGAGATCCTCAACGAAAGCCGGCCGGATCTGGTACTCGACATCCATCGCGGCTATCTCGAAGCCGGCGCCGATGCCATCCAGACCAACAGCTTCGGCGGCTCGCCGCTGACGCTTGCCGAGTTCGGCATCGCCGATAAGGCTTACGCGCTCAATCAGCGGGCAGCGGCGCTGGCGCGCGAGGCGGTCGCCGGCTTCGGCCATGATGGCCGGCCGCGCTTCGTCATTGGCGCGGTCGGCCCCGGCACGCGCTTGCCCTCGCTCGGCCATATCGATTACGACGCGCTCGAAGCCGCGCTCACGGTGCAATGCCGCGGCCTGATCGATGGCGGGGTCGATGCGATCCTGATCGAGACCTGCCAGGATACCTTGCAGATCAAAGCCGCGGTCAATGCCGCGAAAGCGGCGCGCGGCGACCAGCCGATCTTCGTCCAGATGACGGTCGAGACCACTGGCACGCTGCTGGTCGGTGCCGATGTCGCCGCCGCCCTCACGGTCATCGAGGCGCTCGACGTGCCGCTCGTCGGCTTCAACTGCGCCACCGGGCCGCAAGAAATGGCCGAGCACGTCAAGCTGCTTTCCGAGAGCTGGCCGGGGCGCATTTCGGTGCAGCCCAATGCCGGGCTGCCCGAGCTGCATCACGGCCACGCGCATTATCCGCTGAGCCCGCGCGAGCTGGCGCAATGGCAGGAACGGTTCGTGGTCGAGGACGGCGTCGATTTGATCGGCGGCTGCTGCGGCACCGAGACCGAGCACATCGCCGCGCTCGACGCGATGCTGCGCCGCCTTGCGAACGAAGGAGCGCGTCCGCGCGCCAAGGGACGGCGCAGCGTCTGGGTGCCGGCGGTCGCCTCGCTTTATTCCCAGACGCCGCTGCGCCAGGAAAACGCCTATCTCTCGATCGGCGAGCG
>DATLUE010000324.1:0-6594 GCA_035533255.1 Allostellaceae bacterium
CGTAAGCACGATGGTTCGCGAGCCGTTCTGCAATTACTCCGTCCATTACGGCGAGTAATCCGACAAGGGCGACCGCGATAAAGAAGCCCTCTGCGAGCTTCATCCCGGAGAAACCGAGGATACCCGTAAATGCCTCGCTACCTTGACGGCTCAGCCGGATAGCGATGCCGAGTAGGACGAAGCCAAGGGTCAGTCCGAAGATCGCGAGGTTAAAGCCATGCTCGCTGTACAGAAAATCGATGCTCATAAGCCGCGGCATCCTCTAAACACATCGTAAATTGGTCATGCAGGCGACCAAGCCCAGTCTTTTCGGCGCGTGGCCAGCCGGATCGCCGGATTGCAGCGGATCAATTCCTGCTTCTCGCTTTCCAGCGCCTGAAGCAGACAGATTTTTCTTTGGCGCTCGAGGGCCGGCTGTGCGGCCAGCACGGCGATGGCCTGTTCGATCCGAGTGAGTTGAGTTTTGTCGAGATCCAAAAACGAGTGCATTCTGCTCTCCTTTGAGTTAGCTCTCAGTCGTACGTCCAGGAATTGAAGATCGGTGTGTCGGATGACAGGGCCGAATACGGCACCGGCGCGTTAGCGCCGAGATCGATCGCGATGTCCGAGGCGCGAATGACACTCATAGAGACCACCATCGCCGCTAATACGATGGCGACGGCGGATAGACCGGCATTCATCCGGGCGCAGAACCCGTCAACGCGTTTGAGGAACAAGGTGATTTTCATCATATCGTCCATCGAGCACCTAGCGCGTCGTGACTTTCCCTGACACCGCCAGAGAGAGCGCATCACGGATGTGAGCGGCGGTAATGGGTCGTGACAGGATGGTGATCTGGCGGCGGTTGGCGGGCCGGTCGGAAGCCGCGTTGCCACCGAGAATGATGATCGGCGTGGCGGCGAGGTCGGCATTCGAGCGCAGCCATTTCGCTGCTTCGAGGGCGGGGACATCGCTGAGTTGTTGACTAAGAAAGATCACTTCGGGCCGTTGCTCCCGCGCCGCGGTGACCGCGGCGGCGCCGCTATCGATGCCATTTGCGACCACGAAGCCCGCGCTATCGAGGGTTTCCCAACAGAGTCGCCGCATCACCGGATCGGCGACGACGAGCAAGGCGCGTCGCGGCGGTGGGTTGTTGGGAATAGCGGTCACGGTCACCGGCTCGGGATCAAAGTTCGGGGTTGCTTTGGCCGGCGGCGAAATCTTCGAGCTGCTCGCGATCGAGGATCTCGACGTTGTTCGGCGTCGGCAACGCGATCAGACCCTCGTTTTTCAGCTTGGTGAAGGTGCGCGACACGGTCTCGGTTGTCAGTCCGAGATAATCGGCGATGTCGCTGCGGGCCATCGGCACGGCAACCACGTCGTTGTTACTCTGCTCCTCGGCCATCAGCAGGAGGAAGCTCGCGACTTTTTCGGACGCGGCCTTGCGGCCGAGGAGCAGCATTTGATCTTGCGCAGCCCGCAGCTCGTGCGACGCCACGGCTAGCAGCCGCCGCGCAAGGCCCGGCACTTCGTCGATCAACCGGTCGAAGCCGACACGCGGATAGCGGCAAACCGTGATGTCGGTGATGGCTTCGGCGGAATAGACATGCGTGCCTTCGGGGGCAAGCCCCAAGACTTTGCCGGCGCCGAGGAATCCGGTGATCTGGCGCCGTCCGTCAGGCAACAGCTTGTGGAGCCGGAGCATGCCGGTGACGACCTCGTAGATGCCGTCAGAGTCATCGCCCTCGCAGAAGAGCGTCTCGCCCGCCTTTGCCTTCTGCAGGGCGCTGACCGCGACAATACGGCTCGCGCCTTGCCGGGCAAGGCCGCGACACATGGCGAGGCCGGCGATATCGATCTTCGGCGTGGCGGTCGGAATGGCGGCGGCGGCATACATGGCTTGCTTCCCCGGTTTGTTCGATGGACCCCGTTTTAAGGTTGCCATGTCGCCGCTTGATGTCATGGGAACGGTTTTTTGGTATGGTGACGAGACGAAGTGTTACGCTTTGTGACAGGCCCCCGATGACCATCTCGCAGCACATTCTCGTGGTCGACGACGAGGCGCGGATTCGCACCATGTTGCGCCGTTACCTCGAAGGCGAAGGCTTCAAGGTCAGCGAAGCCGGCGATGGGTCCGCCATGCGCCGTACGATCGAAGCAGTGCCCGTCGACCTCGTGCTGCTCGACCTGATGATGCCCGGGGAGGATGGCCTGTCGCTGGCGCGCTATATCCGCCAGCAATCGCAAACCCCGATCATCATGCTGACCGGCAAGGGCGAGCTTATCGACCGCGTTGTCGGGCTCGAGGCCGGGGCCGACGATTATGTGGCTAAGCCCTTCCACCTGCGTGAAATTCTGGCGCGGATCCGGACCGTCCTGCGTCGGGTCCAAACGCCGGTGCCCGCCGCGAGCGCGCGGCCGCCCGCGGCGGCCGAGCCGGCTGGAGAAACGCTCCAATTCCAGGGCTGGCAGTTGGATCTGCTCCGCCGCGAACTGCGCAACCCGGACGGCACCCCGATCGTGCTGACCGCGGCCGAATTCGAGTTGCTGCGCGCGTTCGCTACCCGTCCAAACCGGGTGCTCAATCGCGACCAACTGATGGAATTGGTGAAAGGCCGCGAATGGGAAGCGTATGACCGCGCCATCGATACGCAAATCGTCCGGTTGCGAAAAAAGATCGAGGTTGATCCCAGCAACCCGACGCTCATCAAGACGATCCGCGGCGCCGGCTATGTGTTCGCGGCGGCGGTGACCAAGGGCTAGCGGCCGGCGAGGTTACGCGTCGAGCAGCGCGCGCAGCTTTTCGTCAAGTTGCGGGGTGCTGTAGGGCTTGCCGAGCCATGCCGCGTTTTCCGCGAATAACGCCTGGGTCATCACCGCCGGCTCGGCATAGCCCGAGGTGAACAGCACCTTGAGGTCGGGCCGCTTCTCGCGTGCCTTTTGCGCGAGCTCGATGCCGCTCATCCCGCCGGCCATGACGATGTCGGTAAAAAGCAGATCGAAGTGCTCGCCGCGCTCGATGATCGCCATCGCCGCTGCGCCGTTATCGGCTTCGAGTACTGTGTAGCCGAGGTCTTTCAACCGTCGTAGGGAGACACGCCGCACGCGCGGATCGTCTTCGACCGCAAGGATAACCTCTCGGTGCCGGGGATGCGCCGCGGCCGGCGGCGCCGGCGCATCGCTTTTCGGCGACGCATCGCCGTGGATCGGCAGGTAAATCCGGACCGTCGTGCCGTGACCGAGCTCGCTGTAGATCTGGACATGGCCGCCCGATTGCTTGACGAAACCGTGGACCATGCTCAAGCCGAGCCCGCTGCCGGCACCGGGCCCTTTGGTGGTGTAGAAAGGCTCAAAGGCGCGGCGTTTCACCTCTTCGGTCATGCCGGTCCCGGTATCGGTCACGGCCAACATGACGTAATTGCCGGGCGATACTTCCGAATGCTCGGCCGCATAGGCGGCATCCAGCTCCGTGTGCCGGGTCTCGATAATGAAACGGCCGCCCTTGGGCATGGCATCGCGCGCATTGATCGCGAGGTTGAGCAGAACATTCTCGACCTGGCCCGGATCCGCCATCGTCTGCGGCAGCCCCGTTTTGAGCACGGTCTCGAGCTTGACCGCTTCGCCCAGCGTGCGGCGCAGGAAATCGGCCATGCTGAGCACGATCGCGTTGAGATCGACCGACTGCGGACGGAGCGGCGTCCGCCGCCCAAAGGCAAGCAGCCGCCTCGCAAGCTGCGCGCCGAGCTCGGTTGCTTCCTGAGCCTCTTTCAAAAGTTCGCGATCGTCGGCCTCGGCGAGCCGCGGCTCGAGCATTTCGAGGTTTCCGGAAATGGCGGTCAGAAGGTTGTTGAAGTCGTGCGCCAGCCCGCCGGTGAGTTGCCCGACGGCTTCCATCTTCTGTGCCTGGCGCAGATCCTCTTCAATCTTTTCCCGCGCGCTCAGATCGCGGATGAAGCCCGTGAAAATCCGGTTTTGGCCGGGTTCGCCAACTTCGCCGACCGAGAGCTCCATCGGGAAGACGGTGCCGTCTTTCCTTTGGGCTTCGACCTTGCGGCCGATGCCGATGATGTGCTTCTCGCTGGTGCGCCGATAGCGGCTAAGATGGCCGTCGTGCTCGCGCTGATAAGGTTGCGGCATGAGCATCTTGACGTTATGGCCAATAACCTCACCGGCGTTGTAGGCGAACAATTTTTCCGCCGCTTGGCTGAAGGATTGGATGATGCCGCGCTCGTCGATCGTGATAACCGCGTCCGGTGCTGTCTCGAGGACCGAGCGCAGCCGCGCCTCGCGTTCTTCGAGCATCGTCTGCGAGCGGCGCTCCTCCGTTAGGTCGAGATCGATCTCGACGACTGACCCCGGGCCGGTCACGCCGCGAAAGAGCGTCCATTGAACGGAGACGATCATGCGGTGGCCGTCGCGATGGATGCGCACACATTCACCTTCCCAGCGTCCGGCCTTCATCAACTCCGCTTGCAATTCGTCCAGCGGTATCGGGAACCGGGTCCGCAGCAGGTCCTGTACTGATTTCCCGGCTGCCTCGGCCGCGGTATAGCCGTAGAGCCGTTCCAAGCCACCGCCCCAGAGCTGGATCGTGCCGTCCAAGCCGCGCAACATGATCGGCGCCAGGCCGAGCGCTTGCGAGAGCTCGCCAAGCCGGGTTTCGGTGTTTTTCTGCGCAGTGATGTCGTGCGCGACCTTCGAGGCACCGATGATTTTGCCGCGCCGATCGAGAATGGGCGATACCGTCAGAAGGACATCGACGATTTCGCCGTTTTTGCGACGCCGCTCGGTCTCGAAGCGCTCGACGCGTTCGCCGCGGCGAACGCGTCCGAGGATTTCCGACATCTCGTTCGGCCGGGACGGCGATGCGATAATCTCGATCGGCTTGCCGATCATTTCAGCGGCCGAGTAGCCGAATATCCGCTCGGCGGCGACATTCCAGCTCGTCACGACGCCATCGAGCGTCTTGCCGATGATCGCGGCATCCGTGGAATGGACGATCGCGGCGAGAACGTTCTCGGTCATTGCCTTGCTCGGCTGCAAGACAGCGGCTCGCGAGGCAGCCGACGGTTTGCGCAACGGTCGGGCGGGCCGTCGCGGCGCCGTCTTCGTCTTGCGCGTCTTCAGCGCGCCCTTCTTATGTTTCTTCATCTGATCCCGAACTCGCCCACCCGGCCGGACCTTGCAGATTCGCGCCCGGTGTTAGCATAGCATCGGTAAAGCGGGTGCGGCAGGTGGCTCTAGACTACGCGTTCAGTTTGGAGGCCGCTGCGTCAGCGGTTGCCGAATAATGGCTGCCTGAATGACGAAGTCCAAAAGCGCGAAGTCGCTTAACGAGTTCTCCCTGCGTGCTGACGAGGTGAATTTGCAGTGAACCGCAGCCATGCTCGTTCATCTTGGCTTGCGCCAGGTCGAGAAGCGCCCGGACCGGTGCTAGGGAGTTGGCGATATCGACAGCCGTAAAAACCGGTATTGCGAGGATGCGCCCGCCGTCGAGCGTATGATCGATACGCGAGGCCAACAAGCCGCATAGACCGCCGCCGCTATCGAACAGGCCCGTTATTCTCGCTTCTGCCCGGTCCTGACCGCAGAAATTCGCCGCAAATGTCTGCCAGGCCGGGAGATCGAGCTTCGACCACGTTACCCGGAGCAAGGGCAGAGCCTGGGCTAGGTCAGCCGGCGCGAGTTCCGCTGCCCTGAGGGG
Source organism: Allostellaceae bacterium (assembly GCA_035533255.1). GTDB lineage: Bacteria > Pseudomonadota > Alphaproteobacteria > ATCC43930 > CGMCC-115725 > CAIKMD01. The sequence continues at coordinate 5,684 of DATLUE010000324.1, forward strand.
TTCCGACATGATGCAGCATCTTAGGAGAGCTGCGGCCGCATGCGGTCAGCGTTAAGGAAGAAGCGGCGTCCTTCGGCAAGGAGCTGGTTATCGGTCACGCGATCCAGCGTCTCGATACCCGCCATCCGTTCCATCAAGGCCGGCGCATGCTTATGCGCGTATTTCGCGAATTCCGCCTTGGCTGTCGACGGGCCGGTCACGAGCACTTCGCGCGTATCCGCCAGCGCGTCGACGACATCGCGGTAGAATCGCGGCTCGTCGGTGACATGCGTGCCGGATGCGCTGCCGGCCTTCACGTGGAGGTGCTTGGGCGGATCGGCGGGACGCACGCGCTCCTCGTCCGCGGCATCGGCGTTGAAGTGGATGATGCGCGCCTCATGGTGATCGATCCAGACAATGGCGTGATAGTGGACAGTCATGTTTGATCTCTATTTCCTATGCTGCTTTGTCGAATGACTGGGACTGGTGTGCCTTGTCCGCTGCCGCATGGTCGCGCGACCATCGGTTGGTTTGGTGTGCGACCGTTGCCAGAGTGATCGAGAAAGTGAAAAAGCCTGCCAGTACGAGAACCAGATATGCCTGCTCGCCTATGGTCATCGTCTTCTCCTTAGTGAAACACAAATCAGCCTAAGCGCGAACGCCAAGCGAGTGATTGACTTGAATCAATGGCACGATCACGGCTCAGGGCGCGGAGGCGCTAGGTCCGGGCGACGCCGATGGCTGGCGGTTCATCCGATTTTGTGTATACGCTCGGCCCTACGACGGCCTTTGCTGCGCTCGGCGCTATTACTCTCTGCCTTACGGTGATCGGGGCGTGCCTCTATGTGAGAATGGGAACGTAAAATCATGGCGATTCGAGACATTATGACAACGGCGATGGCACATGAGCGTAATTCCGACGATGGAGGTAA
>DATLUE010000325.1:0-16181 GCA_035533255.1 Allostellaceae bacterium
AGAGCAGATTGTTCCTCGTCCCGAGCGAAGTCGAGGGACGTAAGATCGGATTGCAACAGCCGTGAGCGCCTATCTCTATATCCTGCGTTGTCGCAACGGTGCTTACTACGTAGGCACGACCCGCACATCGCTCGAGCTTCGCGTGGCACAACATAATGCCGGCACGTTCGGCGGATATACCGTCGGGCTACGGCCTGTCACGCTCGTCTATCACCAGGAATTCGATCGCATCACCGATGCGATCGCTGCCGAGCGTCAGGTAAAGAATTGGGGTCGCGCCAAGAAAGAAGCGCTTATCCGCGGTGACTTTGACGCGTTGCATATCCTGGCGAAGGGCCGGACTTAATGCTCGCGTGAGCGCCGTGCATCCCTCGACTTCGCTCGGGACGAGGTAGATCGTATGTGGCGGTGACAAGTGAAAAAACACAAAAAACCCTCGTCCCGAGCGAAGTCGAGAGACGCAGGATCGGATTGCAATGAAAGCTACTTCGTTTTCGCCAGCTCGGGCTGCGGCGCGGCGGCTATCTTGGCGAGGTGTTGCAAAATCCCGGTGATGCCTTTGAGGCGGTCGCGCGTGTCTTCCCAGTTGCGCATGATCACGAGGCGCTGATCGGGCCGCAGCTTCGCGGTGGCGGCGTTCGCCTGCAGGAAAGCGACCAGGCCGCCGGGATTGGCGAAGCGGTTGCCGCGGAAGGCGATCGACGCCCCCTTCTCGCCGGCATCGACCTTCTCGACGCCGGCATCGCGGCACAGGCGCTTGATCGCGATGATGTCGAGCAGATTATCGACTTCTTGCGGCAAGGAGCCGAAACGATCGACCAGCTCGGCGGCGAAAGCGTCGATCTCGCGCCGATCCACCAGTTGCGCGATGCGGCGATAGAGCCCGAGGCGCACCGGTAGATCGGCGACATAGGTCTCGGGGATCAGCACCGGCGTGCCGATCGTGATCTGCGGCGTCCATTCGTCCTTCGTCGCGCCGAGCGAAGCATCGCCGCTGCGCGCGGCGGCGACTGCCTCTTCGAGCATGTGCTGATAGAGCTCGATGCCGACCTCGCGGACATGGCCGGATTGCTCGTCGCCCAACAGATTGCCGGCGCCGCGGATATCGAGATCGTGGCTCGCCAGCGCGAAGCCGGCGCCGAGGGTGTCGAGCGTCTGCATCACCTCGAGCCGGCGCTGCGCGGTCTCGCTCAAGAGCTTGCCGGACGGCAGGGTGAGATAGGCATAGGCGCGCAGCTTGCTGCGCCCGATGCGGCCGCGCAGTTGATAGAGCTGCGCCAGGCCGAACATGTCGGCGCGATGCACGATGATGGTGTTCGCGGTCGGGATGTCGAGGCCGGATTCGATGATGTTGGTCGAGAGCAGCAGATCGTATTCATGCGCATCGAACGCGGTCATCACCTCTTCGAGCCGGGTCGGCGCCATCTGGCCATGCGCGACCGCGATCTTCACCTCGGGCACCAGCTCCTTGAGCTGATGCTGCACCTCGTCGAGATCGGCGATGCGCGGCGCGACGTAGAAGCATTGCCCGCCGCGATGCAGCTCGCGCAAGATCGCCTCGCGCACCACCACCGGATCGTAGGGCAGCACGAAGGTACGCACCGCGAGGCGATCGACCGGCGGCGTCGCGATCACGCTCATCTCGCGCACGCCCGAGAGCGCCAGTTGCAGCGTGCGCGGGATCGGCGTTGCGGTCAGCGTCAGCACATGGACATTGGCCTTCAATTGCTTCAGCCGCTCTTTCTGCGACACGCCGAAATGCTGCTCCTCGTCGATGACCAAGAGGCCGAGATGCTTGAACGCGATGCCCTTGGCCAAGAGAGAATGCGTGCCGACGACGATGTCGATCTTGCCCTCGGCGAGCTCTTGCTTGACCAGCGCCGCCTGTTTCGGAGGCACCAGCCGCGAAAGCTGCTCGACACGCAGCGGCAGGCCGGCAAAGCGCGCCTGGAAGGTGCGGAAATGCTGGCGCGCCAGCAGGGTCGTCGGCACCACCACCGCGACCTGCGTGCCGCCCATCGCCGCGACGAACGCCGCGCGCAGCGCGACCTCGGTCTTGCCGAAGCCGACATCGCCGCAGATAAGGCGGTCCATCGGCCGGCCCGAGGCCAGGTCGCCGAAGCTCTCGAGAATCGCGCGATCCTGGTCGTCGGTTTCGGGGAACGGGAAGCGCGCCGCGAATTCCTCATAAGCGCCCTCGGGCGGCGCCAGCGCGTCGCCTTCCTTGAGCTGGCGCTGCGCCGCGACCGCGATCAGCTCGTCGGCGATGTCCTTGATGCGCTGCTTGACGCGCGACTTGCGCGACTGCCACGAGATCGCGCCCAACCGGTCGAGCTGAACGTTCGCGTCCTCGGAGCCATAGCGGGTCAGTACCTCGATGTTCTCGACCGGCACGAACAGTTTGTCGTCGCCGGCATAAATGACGCGCAGGCAATCATGCGGCGCGCCGGCGACGTCGAGCGCGACGAGGCCGTCATAGCGCCCGATGCCATGCTCGGCATGGACCACCAGGTCGCCCGGCTGGAGCGTTGCGACCTCGGCAACGAACTGGTCGTAATTGGCGCGCCGCCGCGGCGGCCGCGACAGCCGATCGCCGAGCATGTCTTGCTCGGTGACGAGCTCGGTATCCTCGAAGCGAAAGCCGTGCTCGATGGCCAGCACCGCCAAGCCCATCGCATTGCGCGGCAGTGCGCGGAATTCCTCCCACGATCCGACCGCGCGGGCCTCGCCGGCGCCATGCTCCTGCAACAGCGAGCCGAGCCGCTCGGCCGAGCCGGCACTGTAGGCTGCAACCAGCACGCGCTTGCCGGTCACGATCTCTTCGCCGATCTGCTCGCGCACCACATCGAACAGATTGCGCGACGGATCGGATCGCGCGGTCGCGAAATCGACCCCCGGACGCGCGCCGCCATCGACGGCATCCGGCCCCGCGAATTGCGATAGCTGCGCCACCGCTCGCGGATAGAGCGCCTGGGCCCATTCCTTCTCGTCGAGGAAAAGCTGCTTGGGCTCGACCGGGCGATAGACCACGGCGCCTTTGACCCCGCCGGTATCGCGGCGCGCGGCGTAGAAATCGGCGATCGTGTCGAGCCGGTCGGCGCGCACGCCGTCGGATTGCTGATCGAGCGCCACCGCCGCGCCGGGCACGTAATCGAAGATCGTCTCCAGGCTTTCGTAGAAGAACGGCAGCCAATGCTCGACGCCGATATAGCGATGGCCGGCGCTGACCGCCTCATAAAGCGGATCGTCGTTGACGGCGGTGCCGAACGCCTCGCGATAGCGGCTGCGAAAGCGCTGGATCGAGGCCTCGTCAAGCAGCACCTCGTTCACCGGCTTGATGACGATGCTGTCCGCCGGGCCGATGGTGCGCTGGCTCAGCGCGTCGAAGCTGCGCATGCCCTCGATCGCGTCGCCGAAGAAATCGAGCCGCAGCGGCGACCGGGCGCCGGACGGATAAAGATCGACGATGCCGCCGCGCACCGCAAATTCGCCGGGCTCGCGCACCGTGTCGGCGCGGTTGTAGCCGTTGCGGCCGAGGAACGAGATCAGCCGGTCGACCGGCAGGCTGCCGCCGGCGGCGACACGCAGCACGCGACCCTCGAACGCCTTGCGCGGCGGCACGCGCTGCAGCGCTGCGTTCATCGTCGTCAGCACGATGCGGCTGTTATCGCGCGCTTCGGCCAGGTGCGTGAGCGTGTCGATCCTGCGGCTGGTGATCTCGGTGTTGGGCGAAACCCGGTCATAGGGCAGGCAATCCCAGGCCGGGAAGGTCAGCACCTCAAGCGCCGGATAGAAAAACTGCAACGCCTGGAGCGTGCGCGCCATCCGCCCGTCATCGCGGCAGATGTAGAGCAGCGTGCGCGCTGCGCCGCGTGACACGACGCCGCCAAGCAGGAACGCATCGTGCCCTTCCGGTGTCGAGGCGACATCATGCCGGCCGCGGGCGGTGAAAAGCGAGTCGAGGTCGGTCATTGCAGAAGCAGCCTGCGTCCCTCGACTTCGTTCGGGACGAGGGAAATTTCACATAGCATCAGTAGAAGATGCCCGACTTGCTCTACCTCGTCCTGAGCCTGTCGAAGGACGCTGGATAGGAATGCAATCACCCTCACACCGCACCCGGATAGCGAAAACCGAGCAGCAGCGCCATCACGTCGTTCATCTTCTCCGCCGGCGGGGCGGCGCGGCCGGTCATCCAGTCGAACAAATCCTGGTCGTTCTCGTTCAGCAGCGCCTCGTAGCGATCGAGCTCGTCGCCGCTGAAGCCGGCGAGATGCACGTCCGCGAACGCGCCCAGCAGCAGGTCGCTTTCCTTGGTGCCGCGATGGGCGCTTTGATAGAGCAGCCGCTTGCGGCGGGTTTCCGACGCCTCGCCCATAGAATCAACTCCAGCCGCGGCAGGAAAACCTGCGCGGCGCGCGTGGTGATGACCGGAATCTGGCATCCGGCGGCCGCTGCGGCAAGGGGCCGCGCGGGATGACAGGGTTGCGCGCGGTTGATAGAAAGGCGGCCAACCCTTGGGAGGAACTCATGACCGACAAGCCGCTCGTCATCGCGCTCGAAGAGCATTTCCTCGATTCCGAGGTGAAGGCGAGATTCGCGCCGGCTGACGCACGAGCGGGCGCGCCGCCCGAACTTGCCCGCCGCCTCGGCGATCTCGGCGCCTTGCGCATCAAAGAAATGGACGAGGCCGGCATCGACATCCAGGTGCTATCGCATGGCGCGCCGTCGGTGCAGAAGATGGATGCCGAGAGCGCGGTCGCCCTCGCCCGCCGCGCCAACGACCGCCTCAACGAGGCGTGCCGCGCCTATCCGACCCGCTTTGCCGCCTTCACCGTCTGCCCGACCCCCGATCCCAAAGCCGCCGCCGACGAGCTCGAGCGCACGGTGACCAAATACGGCTTCAAGGGCGCGATGATCCACGGCCTGACCAACGGCGTCTTCCACGACGACCGGCGCTTCTGGCCGATCTACGAGCGCGCCCAGGCGCTCGACGTGCCGATCTACATCCACCCGGCCTATCCGCATCCGGCAATCGTCGAGGCCTATTACAAGGATTACCTCGCCGATTATCCGCAGATCGCCAGCGCCGGCTGGGGCTTCACGGTCGAGACCGCGACCCAGGGCATCCGCTTCGTCCTCAGCAAGGTATTCGACGCCTACCCGAAGCTGCAAATCGTGCTCGGCCATCTCGGCGAAGGGCTGCCCTTCTATCTGTGGCGCATCAATTCGGTGCTGCAGCGGCCGGGCAACAAGGGCGACGTCAAATCCTTTCGCGACGTGTTCTGCGAGCATTTCCACGTCACGACCAGCGGCTTCTTTTCCGACCCGGCGCTGCAATGCTGCATCACCGAGCTCGGCATCGACCGGGTGATGTTCTCGGTCGATTATCCCTTCGTCGCCAACAAGCCCGGCACCGAATGGATCAACGCGCTGTCGCTCAACGCCACCGACAAGGCGAAGATCCTGAGCGGCAACGCCAAGCGGCTGTTGCGGATGTAGCGGCGGCGCCTATTTCAGGCGCTTAGCCGCCTCTCCGACCAGCGAGAAGTCGGTGTAGTTTTTTACATCGACCCCTTGCTTGAGGTAGCCGTACTTCACCTGCTCGTCGATCGTCTTCTGCATGTTGGGCACGTCGGGAATGCCGGCGGGATTGCGGTAGTAATCGCCGTTCTGGCCGTCCTTCTTGAACAGCCAGCTATCCCAGACCGGCGCCGGAATTTTGGTCACGCCGACCGCGATCTTGACGGCTTCCGCGTGGTTGGCGGGATCGAGATACCAGCGCTCGGCGCGCAGCGCATCCTCCATGAAATCGACCAGCGCGGCGCGGTTCTTCGCGATGAATTCGCTTTTGGCAACCCACATGCCGAGCTGGTTGATGCCGACCGCATCGCCCTCGGTAAAGAGCGTGCGCGCGTCTTGATGCGCTTTGGGATTCGCCGTGAAGGGCAGCACCCAGGCGATGAGATCGACCTTATGCTCGTTGAGCATCGCGCCCATCGTGGGGATCGGCGCCTCGACGAAGGTCACGTCTTTCTTGTCGCTGAGCCCGTGCTTGGCCAGCATCACGCGCAGCGCGATGTCGGTGCCGCTGCCATAGCCATTGGTCGCGACCACCTTGCCTTTGAGGTCCTCGACCTTCCGGATCGGGCTGTCCTTCAGCACCATATATTCGTTGCTGTAATAGCCAGGCACACCGTCTTGCAGCTCGTCGGCGATCACCCGCAGATCGCGCATTCCGGCATTGGTGATGGCGAGCGGCAGCGAGGTGTAGCCGAGATTGGCTATCTCGATCTCGCCGGCGGCGAGCGCCTGGATCAGGGTCGGCGTCGATTGGAAATGCACCGCCTCGAAGCTGTAGCTTTTGTTCAGATGCTTGGCGAGCTCGGGCTTGGCGAAGAGGATCGTCGCCCAGTTCGAAACCGGCACGATGTAGGAAAGCCTGATCTTCACCGGATCGGCATTCGCTGCCGAAGACAGCATGGCAGCGCCCAGTGCAGCCGCCAGAAAAACACCCCATCCTTTTACGCGCATCATCCCCCTCCGTTTACAGCCGCTTGGCGGTTTATTTCTTTCACCTATAGTCTAACCCCAAGCACCGTCCCGGCGAAAGCCGGTATGATAATCGGGATAAACTTCGCCCAAACGCGCAATCCTGGGAGGGACGACGCCATGACCGCCGAAGCTGGCAGACCGATTATCCATTTCGTCGGCAGCATTCCGCTGCCCGATAGCGAGACCGTCTTTCGCACGCTGTCGCAAGCGACCGGCCGGCATTTGGCGCGCCTACCCGACGGCGAGACCGGCATCCGCAAGAGCTGGATACGCTTCCTCCAGGATGTGCTAGCCGAGAACCCGGCGATCGAGGTCGCGACCGATGTGCCGCCGTTCAAATTCACGCAATGGGACGGCAAGGTGGTGCGCGAGATTCAGCGGCTGCGCGTGAAGCCGGGCGCCAAGCCCGACCCCAAGAGCTTCACGACCGGCTATGCCGACATGGCGATCGCCTCCTGGCGCCTCTTCGACCGGCTGCAGCAAGCCGGCGCCATTCCGGTCGGCGTCAAATTCCAGGTTTCGATCCCGACGCCAATCGCGCCGACCTATAACAACATGGTGCCGGCCGACCGGCCGCGCGTGCTGCCGGCACTGGTCGAGCATTTCAACGGCGAGGTCGCGAAGATCGCCGCCGCGGTGCCGAACGACCGGCTCGCGATCCAATGGGATGTCTGCCAGGAAGTGCTCGCCTGGGAAAACTATTACGACCAGGGCCCGGTCGATTTCCGCACCGAGGCGATCGATGTGCTGACCAAAATCGGTAATGCCGTGCCGCGCGGCGTCGAGCTCGGCTATCATCTCTGCTATGGCAGCCCGGCCGACGAGCACATGGTGCAGCCCAAGGATGCGGGCCTAATGGTCGAGATGGTCAACGCGATCGCCGGCAGCGTGCAGCGGCCGATTACGTTCTTCCATCTGCCGGTGCCGAAGCCGCGCACCGACGATGCGTTCTTTGTGCCGCTGGAAAAATTACAGCTCAAGCCCGGCACCGGTCTCTATCTCGGCCTCATTCACCACAACGACGATGCGGGCAACGCCGCGCGGCTGGCAGCCGGGCAGCGCCACGCCAAGGTCGACGGCATCGGCACCGAATGCGGCATGGCCCGCGGCGATCCGGCGCGGCTGCCGTCGCTGCTGGCGGCGCATGTGAAGGCGGTCGAGGGGTAGCGCAGCCTACGCATACCCCAATTCCCGCGTCGCCAGTGCGGCACCGTCGGCGAGCGCCTTGAGCTTCGCCCAGGCGATCTGCGGGTGCGAGCGGCCGCCGAAGCCGCAATCGGCCCCCGCGATCACGTTTTCCTTGCCGACCAGCTTGGCAAAGCGCGCGACGCGCTGCGCCACCAGCTCGGGATGCTCGATCACGTCGGTCGAATGGGTGATGATTCCGGGGATGACGATCTTGCCGTCGGGCAGCTTGACGCTCTCCCACACCGCGTATTCGTGCTCGTGGCGGGCATTGGCGGCCTCGAAGGAATAAGCGCCGGCCTTCACCGCCAGCATCACGTCGACGATATCCTTCATCTCGAGATCGTAGGCGTGAGGACCGTGCCAGCTTCCCCAACACAGATGATAGCGGATGCGATCCTCGGGAATGCCGTCGAGAGCATGATTCAATATCTCGACGCGCAACATGCAGCGCTTCTTGAACGCCGCGAGGCCCATCTGCATGCCGATGCGGTCCCACAGCGCCGGCAACCACGCATCGTCGACCTGCAGCACGAGACCGGCTTTGACGATCGCCTGGTATTCCACCCGCATCGCCGAAGCGATCGCGATCAAGAAATCCTCCTCGCTCCGATAGAACTCGTTTTCGCGATAGGGCTCGAGGCTCGCCGGTGCGGTGGTGGTAATGAAGCCCTCCTCGCCCGGCTTCAATGCCGCCTTCAAAAGCGCGATCTCGCGCGCCAGCGCCGCTTCCGCCTTATGGGTGATGGGCGCAACGCACACCCAGCTTGGCCGCATGCGGCGGATAAGGCCGCCGGGCTCGTAGAACAGCGTGCCATGCTCGGTCGCGTAGCGGTAGAACTCGGCGAACTCCTGGCGATCCTTGCCTTGCGCCAGCAGATGCACGGCGTCCGCTTTGGGCGGGCGCGGCTCGAAGCCGCCGAAGCGATCCTCGAGATAGGAGAGCCAATCGCCCCCCTTGGCGTATTCGCCCTCGTTGACGATGTCGAGGCCAAGCGCCCGCTGCTTCTCGACTACCGCGTCGACCGCCATTGTCAGCGTCGCCGCGTAATCGGGCGCCGCTTTGTCGAGCTCGACCAGATAGGGCAGGCTGCCGACATGGGTGGTGAGGATTTTTTCGCTGCTGCGGCGCATGACGACCTCAAGATGTTGCAGTAACATCCTGCGCCCTTCGACTTCGCTCAGGGCGAGGAAAACCTTTTGTGGCATTCACCATAGACCCTCGTCCTGAGCGCGAGCCAGTGCGAAGCACTGGCGAGCAGTCGAAGGACGCTCGATCGTTGTCCCATCGTTAGGTTCCCTTGCGCCCCAACCTCCTCAATCCCCTCTTCGCCCCGGTCACGTCCCTGAAAGGCGTAGGGCCGCGGCTTGGCAAGCTGTTCGAGAAGCTCGGTGCGCCGCTGGTGGTCGATCTGCTGTGGCATTTGCCGACCGGCATCATCGACCGGCGCTTTCAGCCCAAGGTCAAGGAAGCGCGCGACGGCGCGATCGCCACCCTCACGGTGATCGTCGACGCGCATCAGAAACCGAACAATCCGCGCCAGCCCTATCGCGTCCGCTGCCGCGACGAGACCGGGTTCCTGTTCCTGGTGTTCTTTCATGCCCAGGGCGACTATATCGAAAAGCAGCTTCCGGTCGGCGCGACCCGCATCGTCAGCGGCCTGGTCGAGCATTACAACAACCAGATCCAGATCACCCATCCCGACCACATCGTCGCGCCCGAGGAAGCCGCGACCATGAAGCCGATCGAGCCGGTCTATCGGCTGACCGCGGGCCTGACGCCGCGAATTGTCGCCAAGGCGGTCGATGCGGCGCTGGCGCGCGCGCCGGCCTTAGACGAATGGCTCGATCCGGCTTATGCGAAGCGCCAGAACTGGCTGCCCTGGCGCGAGGCGCTCGCCGCTTTGCATGCGCCGGCCAGCGAAGAGGATTTGCTGCCGACGACAGCGGCACGCGCGCGGCTCGCTTTCGACGAGCTGCTGGCGAACCAGCTCGCGCTCGCCTTGATGCGCGAGTATGTGAAGCGCGCCGCCGGCCGTGCGGTGATTGCCAAAGGCGAGACGCGGCGCAAGGTGATCGCCGCGCTGCCCTTCGCCCTCACACGCTCGCAAATCCACGCGATCGACGAGATCGCCGCCGACATGGCGCAGCCGTTCCGCATGATGCGGCTGCTGCAAGGCGATGTCGGCAGCGGCAAGACCGTGGTCGCGCTGGCGGCGATGCTCGACGCAGTCGAGACCGGCACGCAAGCGGCGCTGATGGCGCCAACCGAACTCCTGGCGCGCCAGCATCACGCCACCCTGACGCAGCTCGCCGCCGGCTCGGGCGTCAAGATCGCGCTGCTGACCGGGCGCGAGAAAGGCCGGCCGCGCGCAGCGCTGCTCGATCATCTGGCGAGCGGCGAGATCGATATCGTCGTCGGCACGCACGCCCTGTTCTCGGACGATGTCGCGTTCAAAGACCTCGCCCTCGCGGTAATCGACGAGCAGCACCGCTTCGGTGTCGAGCAGCGTATGCTGCTGGCCGAGAAAGGCCACGGCGTCGATATCCTGGTGATGACCGCGACGCCGATCCCGCGCACCTTGATGCTGACCGCTTACGGCGATCTCGACAGCTCGCGCCTCACCGAGAAGCCCGCCGGCCGCAAGCCGATCGCCACCCGCACCCTGCCGATCGAGCGCATCGTCGAGGTGATCGAGGCGGTGCAGCGCGCGCTCGATGCCGGCGCCAAAATCTACTGGATCTGTCCTCTCGTAGAAGAATCGGAACTAAGCGACCTCAAAGCCGCGACCGAGCGCTATGGCGAGCTGAAGCAGCGCTTCGGCGATCGCGTCGGCCTGGTCCACGGCCAGATGAAGGGCGACGAGCGCGACCGGGCGATGGCGCAATTTTCCGGCAGCGGCATCGATCTCTTGGTCGCGACCACCGTCGTCGAAGTCGGGGTCGACGTGCCGCTGGCGACGGTGATGGTGGTCGAGCATGCCGAGCGCTTCGGCCTTGCCCAGCTTCACCAGCTCCGCGGCCGCATCGGCCGCAGCGACAAGCCCTCGGCTTGCCTTCTTCTGTATACGCCGCCGCTCGGCGAGACCGCGAAAGCGCGGCTCACGATCCTGCGCGACAGCGACGACGGCTTTAAAATCGCCGAGGAGGATTTGCGGCTGCGCGGCGCCGGCGAGGTGCTGGGCACGCGCCAGAGCGGCATGCCGGCGCTGCGCCTCGCCGATCTTGCCGTGCATGGCGAGTTGCTGGCGGCAGCGCGCGACGACGCGCAGCTTATCATGATGCGCGATCCGACGCTGGCAACGCCGCGCGGCGAGGCACTGCGCACCCTGCTTTATCTATTTGGCCGCGACCAGGCGGTGCGCTACATAAGGTCGGGGTGATGGGCGCATTCAGCACCTCCCATTGTCACCCGCGGACTTGATCCGCGGGGTCCATGGATTGCCGGGACAGGCCCGGCAATGACGACTAAAAATTATCTCACCTGATCGGGTTATACCGATCGGATTGCATAGGGAGGAAATCATGCGGTCAATCGTCGCGCGAAGCCTCGCAATCGCTCTCGTCGCCGCGGTCGCCTTTGCGTCAACCGCGCAAGCCGAAACCGTCAAGATCGGGCTCTCGAAGCTGCTCTCCTATCCGGCGGTGCCGATCGCGATCCAGCGCGGCTATTTCAAGGATGTCGGCATCGACGCCCAGATGGTGATCTTCGATTCCGCGCAGCCGATCGCCGTCGGCGTCGCCTCGGGCGGCATCGATTTCGGCGTGTCCGGCCTCTCCGCCGGTTTCTACGCTCTCGCGGCAGACGGCCAGCTTCGCCTCCTCGCCTCGTCCGCCAGCGAGGAGCCGGGCTTCTACAACCTCACCTACCTGGCCTCGAACAAGGCCTATGATGCGGGGCTCAAGACCGTCAAGGACCTGCCCGGCCACGACATCGCGGTGACGCAGCTCGGCACCAGCCTCCATTACGCGATCGGCCTCGCCGCCGAGAAATACGGCTTTGCGATGAGCGCGCTCAACGTGCGGCCGCTGCAATCGAACAGCAACGTGATCTCGGCCTTGAGCGGCGGCACGATCGCCGCCGCCGTGATGCCGGGCACGCCGACGCTCGCGGTGGTGGCAAAGGGCGAGATCAAGCGCCTCGGCTGGGTTGGCGATATCGCGCCGGGCTGGATGGGCAGCGCGCTTTTCACCAGCACCAAGACCGCCAATCAGCGCGGCGATCTGGTGAAGCGGTTCCTGATCGCCTATCGCCGCGGCACGCGCGATTACCACGACGCGTTCTCGACGCCCGACGAGAAGCGCCAGGACGGGCCGACCGCGCCGGCGATGCTCAAGCTCCTATCCGGTTTCACCGGCGCGCCGGTCGCGGCAATCGACAAGGCGACGCCCTATGTCGACGGCCAAGGCCGGGTCAGCATCGGCGACGTCGCGCGCCAGATCGCCTGGTACAAATCGCAACATCTGCTCAAGGGCGACATCGACGCCAAGCAGCTCATCGACAGCCGCTACGCGCTCACGAAGATGGCGGCGAAGTGACGCTGGGCGCGATCGGTCGTTGGAGAACGATCGCGCGTCCTTCGACTGCTCGCCTTCGGCTCGCGCTCAGGGCGAGGTCGATCTCTCATTGCGCCCACAAGCCACCTCGTCCCGAGCGACGTCGAGGGACGCGCGATGCTCGTGCAATAATTTTTATGACATGCGCCGCAATGTGCGCGCTCGCACTCCCCGCCCATGCCGAAACGATCAAGGTCGCGCTGACCAAGCTGCTGTCCTATCCCTCGGTGCCGATCGCGATCGAGCGCGGATATTTCAAGGCGCAAGGCCTCGACCCGGAGATGGCCTATTTCAGTTCGGCCGAGCCGATCGCGGTAGCGCTCGCCGCGGGCGACGTGGATTTCGGCGTCTCCGGCCTCGGCGCGGCGTTCTACACCCTCGCGGCGCAGGGGCGCATCCGCGTGCTGGCATCGTCGGCGATCGAGCGGCCGGGCTTCTTCAATCTCGCCTTTCTCGGCTCGACCAAAGCCTATGACGACGGCCTGACCTCGGCTCATGCCCTGCCCGGCCATAGTTTCGCGGTGACGCAAATCGGCACCAGCCTGCAATACACGCTGGGGCTGCTGGCCGAGAAAGACAAATTCCCGCTCGGCGAGGTCTCGGTCCGGCCGCTTTATACGATCCCGAACGTCATCAGCGCGTTGTCGGGCAGCCAGATCGATGCGGCGGTGCTGCCGGCGACGCCGGCGCTGCCGCTGCTCGATCGCGGCACGATCAAGCTGCTCGGCTGGGCGAGCGATCTGGTGCCCGGCTGGATGGGCGCGGTCGCCTTCACCTCCAGCAAGCACGCGGACAATGACGGCGATCTGGTGAAGCGGTTCCTGATCGCCTATCGCCACGGCTCGCGCGATTATCACGACGCCTTCGCCGGCAACGACAACCAGCGCCAGGACAATTCGGCGACTCCGCCGATGCTCGATCTCCTGTCGAAATTCACCGGCATTCCGCCGGCGCTGATCGATCGCGCGGTTCCTTATCTCGATCCCGACGGGCGCGTCGTGATGTCGGACCTCGCGCGCCAGATCGCCTGGTATCGCGCGCACAACATGATGAAGGCCGATGTGGCACCCGCGGATTTCGTCGACCGCCGCTACGCGATCCCGATGCCGGAGGGGAAATAACCGCTAGATCGTCGCTATCGGCTCGGCCGCTTTTACCGGCAGCTCCGTCGGCGCGACGATGCCGGTCGAGATCACGTATTTGATTGCGTCCTCGACCGACATGTCGAGCGTGACCGCGTCCTTGCGCGGCACGAACATCAGATAGCCCGAGGTCGGGTTCGGCGTGGTGGGAACATAGACCGCGATCGTGTCCGCGCCGGTGCGCGCCTTGATCTCGCCCTCGACCGCAGCGGTGACGAAAGCGATGGTCCACATGCCTTCGCGCGGCCACTGCACCAGCACCACCTCGCGGAAGCTGTTCGATTGCTTGGCCAGCACGGTCTCGAAAATCTGCTTCATCGCGGCATAGAGGCCGCGCACCACCGGCATGCGCGCCAGGATGCGCTCGTTGAGGCGCAGGAAGATGCGCCCGAGGACGCCCGCCGTCACCGCGCCGATCAGGGTCAGGCCGACCACCACGATCACGAGGCCGATCCCGGGAACGTGAAGGTAGGTCTGCGGGTTGTATTGGGCCGGCAATAGCGCGCCGACCGACCGGTCGATGAAAGTGACGAACAGCCAGATGAGATAGAGGGTCAGCGCCGTCGGTCCGGTCACCAGGATGCCGGCGATGAAATAGGCGCGCAGATGCTCGCGGATGCCGAGGCGCAGGCGCCAGCGCGGCGGCGCGGGACTATCGCTCTTCGGCATCGTCAATCCGGCCGTTACTTTTGGACAAACCCTCGAACATGTGATGTCCTGTGATCCCGCCTTTGGTTTAGCTTCGCTTCGACAACTCCCACCCATCGCACTCTAACCGCGTGAGGAAACCGCCGCCAGTGACGAACCCGCCTCATCTGATGGCGCTGGCCACCGCCGTCCCGAAATACGTCCTCAGTCAGGACAACGTTGCCGAAACCGCGCGGCATATTTTCGGCATGGCCGGGATCGCCGATCTCGACCGCATGGTCGCGGTGTTCGGCCATGCCGGCATCGCGCGGCGCTATTCGACCGTGCCGGTCGAATGGTACGAGCAGAAACATGGCTGGACCGACCGCAACACGCTTTACATCGACAACGCGCTGGCGCTGATCGAGCAGGCGTCGCGCCGCGCGCTGGACCAGGCGGGGCTGCAGGCAAAAGACATCGATGCGGTCGTGACCGTCTCGACCACGGGCATTGCGACGCCGAGCCTCGACGCCATGCTGATAGGGCGCATCGGCTTGCGCAACGACGTGAGGCGCCTGCCGATCTTCGGCCTCGG
This sequence comes from Allostellaceae bacterium, assembly GCA_035533255.1. Classification (GTDB taxonomy): domain Bacteria; phylum Pseudomonadota; class Alphaproteobacteria; order ATCC43930; family CGMCC-115725; genus CAIKMD01. Next base: position 14,659 of record DATLUE010000325.1, read on the forward strand.
CTGCGCCGGCGGCGTTATCGGCCTGTCGCGCGCGGCGGATCTCGCCCGCGCCGCGCCCGGCTCGCGCATCCTCTTCGTGGTCGTGGAGCTGTGCATGCTCTGCTTCCGTCACGGCGACTTCACCAAGAGCAATCTCGTCGCCACCGCCTTGTTCGGCGACGGTGCGGTCGCCGGAATCCTGTCCTGCGACGGCGACGGCCCGGCGTTGCGCCAAAGCGGCGAATTCACCTGGCCCCAATCGCTCGACATCATGGGCTGGGACGTCGCCGAAGACGGGCTGAAGGCGATCTTCTCGCGCGACATCCCGGCACTGGTACAGCGCGATCTGCGCGCTGCGACCCAGCGCTTCCTCGAGCCCTTGGACCTGCGCATCGCCGACATCCGCCACTTCATCTGCCACCCAGGCGGCGCCAAGGTGCTCGACGCGCTCGAGGAAGCGTTCGCGCTCGAGCCCGGCGCGCTCGGATTCGCGCGCGAGACCTTGCGCGACTATGGCAACATGTCGGCCGCGACGGTTTTGTTTGTGCTGGAGCGCGCCTTGCGCGCCGGCGCGCGCGGCCGGATGCTGATGACCGCTCTCGGCCCCGGCTTCACCGCGGGCTTCCAGCTCATCGACGCATGAGCTGGGCGGCCCTTATCGTCGGCGTGGTGGTGGTCGAGCGCATCGCCGAGCTCCTCCTGTCGCGCCGCAACACGCGGCTGCTGCTGCGCATGGGCGGCCACGAGGCCGGCCGCGAGCATTATCCGCTCATCGTCATGCTGCATCTCGCCTGGCTGATCGCGGTCTATGCCGCCGCGCCGCGCGGGGCGGCACCGATCTGGTGGCTGATTGCGATCTATCTCGCCCTTCAAGGAATGCGCTATTGGGCGATCGCCACGCTCGGCTATTACTGGACCACGCGCATCGTCAACGTGCCGAGGGCGCCGCTCGTCAAGGCCGGCCCCTACCGCTTCATGCGCCATCCCAATTACGCGGTGGTCGTCGCCGAGATCGCCATCCTGCCGCTCGCCTTCCGCGAGCCCCGTGTTGCCGCGATCTGCTCGCTGCTCAACCTGCTGTTGCTCGCCTGGCGCATCCGGGTCGAGAACCGCGCGCTCGATTCACGGCGTTAGCGCATTGCCGGCCGCGCCGGTGGAGTGGCGGCCTGCCAAAAGGAACTACCCCCGCTCGATGACCTCGATCTTGTAGCCGTCGGGGTCTTCGATGAAGGCGATGACCGCGGTGCCGAATTTCAACGGGCCGGGCGGCCGCGGAATCTTCACGCCTGCTTTCTCCAGCATCTTGCAGGTGCCGTAGATGTCCTGCACGCCGATCGCGAGATGGCCGAAGCCCGAGCCGATCGCGTAGGGCTCTTTCTGGTCCCAATTATAGGTCAGCTCGACCACCGTGCCGGTTGCATCGTCCTCGTAGCCGACAAAAGCGTTGGTATAGCGGCCGGCCTCCACCGGGCGCTTGCGCAACAGCTTCATGCCCAAGAGGCGGCAATAAAAATCGAGCGACTTATCGAGATCGAAGACGCGGA
>DATLUE010000326.1:0-2138 GCA_035533255.1 Allostellaceae bacterium
GCGCCTATGGCGGCAACCCGACCGAGCAGTCGCGCGAGCTGTGGACCTTCAACAAGACCAACTTCGCGGCGATCGCCGAGACCATCGGCGCGATCGGCCTCAGAGTCGAGAAGGCGCAGGATTTTGCCGCAGCCTTCACCCGCGCGCTTTCGGCCGACCGCCCGGTCATCCTCGACGTCGCCACCGACATCGACATCGCCGCCCCGCTGGCGGTGAGTTAAGCCGTCAGGGAGAGGCGCGCAGCGGCGCGGTTCACCGCCGCGGGATGAGGCAGAAGCCTTGCGCCGCGACGCCGAGCGCCGGGTTGAACTTGCTGCGGAAGTTCTCGAGCGCGATCGCCGCGGTCAGCTCCACGATCTCGGCCTCGCTGAAGTGCTGCTTCAGCCGGGCGAAGAACGCATCGTCGACCTTTTGATCGGTATAGGTGATGCGCTCGGCGTATTCGAGCGCGAGCCGTTCCGACTCGGTAAAGAGATCACTCGCGCGCCAGTTCGCGGCGGCTGCGACCTTCGCCTCGCCTTCCTTGCCTTCCATCACACGGACGGAATTGATGTCAATTCAAAACGGGCAGCCGTTGATCGATGCCGTCCGGAACGACACCAGCGCCACGAGCGAGGCCGGCAGCCGCCCCGATTGCGCGATGGCGGCGCCGAGCTGCTTGGCCGCGCGCAGGATCGGCGGGCAATGCGCCATCACCTTGGTCGGGTTCAAGAGGCCGCCGAACATCGCGCGCTCCTGCTTGAAGGCGTCGGCGAGGATCGGATCGCCGCCGTCGTCCTCGATTTCCGTGATTCGCGGCATGGCTTCGTCTCCTGTCACTTGATGGCCAGCGGGTTGACCGGCGATCCGACCGCGCCCGTCACCGGCAGCGCGGGCGCCACGAACATGAATTCATAGCGCTTGTCGGCGGCGCAGTCCTCCGCCAATTCCGCGAGGTGAAAGATCTCGCCGACAGTCAAACCCATGATCGGGATCGAGATCCAGTGCCAGGGCTGGTTCGCCTCGTCGGTCTCGTTGGGCCGCACCTCGACGCCCCAGGTATCGGTCGCGATCGCCGCGATCTGCTTCTTGTGCAGCCAGTCGAGCGTCTCGAAAGCGAGCCCGGGCGCGTCGCCGCCGGAATAGCCGTCCCAGGTCGCCGCCGCGAGCTTGGCCTCGACCTGGCCGGTGCGCACCAGCAGAAAATCGCCGCGCCCGACTTTGGCGCCGCAATGCCGCTCGGCGCTGTCGAGGAGATCGCAGGTGACGGCGAAGCCGTCGGGAAGATGCGCCTGGCCGAGCATGCGCGGAATGTCGAACAGCACGCCGCGCCCGACCATGCGATCGCGCGTCTGCTCGATGCCGCATTTCTGCGCCCCGGCCGAGGTGACGGTGCGGCAGTCATAGCCGTTCCACATATGGTCGCCATAGAAAATGTGGCCGAGCCCGTCCCATTGGGTGCCGCACTGCATCGGCATGATGACGATGTCGTCGGCGCCGCGGATCTTGCGGCTGTCGAGCACGCCCGAATAGGCGTCGGTGCCGGTGCGCAGCATCACATGGATCGGATTGAAGCGGCCGAGCGCCGGATAGTTGCTCCTGCCGCCTTGCGGGCCGCGATTGTCGAAGGCGAGCGCAAGCGACATGACCTTGCCCTTCTGCACGAGACGGGCGGCGGCGACGATGTCCTCGGGCCGCGTGAAGTTGAGCGTGCCGATCTCGTCATCGGCGCCGAACCGGCCCCAATTCTTGAGCCGCTCGGCCGCTTCGCGGATGTCGTTCATGGTGAGCTTGCGCGTCGACTGCCCGGCTGTCGCCATCGTTCCCTCCCGCTGCGAAGATGAGCGGAGACTATCCTTCGCCGCCGGGTGGGGACAAGCGCGCCGCATCGGCGCGACGCAGCGCCGCCGCCGCCGGACCGAGCGCCGCGAGCGCGCGGCGCGCATGGGCGCCCAGCCGGATCAGGTCCGGGACCTGCCCCGGATGCCGCAGGACCGAACGCAGCACCGCGCCGAACGCAGTGCGCCCGTCGCGATCGAGCCCGACCGAAGCGGCGGGCGGCAGGGCAAAGGACGCGGGGTCGGCGACGGCGCGGAGCACGATGAACGGGCATCGGCCATGCTCTGCCGCGCGCGCAACACCGAGCGATTCGAGATCAA
>DATLUE010000327.1:0-3324 GCA_035533255.1 Allostellaceae bacterium
AACGCGCCCGCCTATTCGGCCACCAAGGCGGCGGTGATCGCGCTCACCAAGACGCTCGGCAAGGAACTCGCGTCCCACGACATCTCGGTCAATTGCCTGACGCCGGCGGCAGCGCGCACCGCCATCTTCGATCAGATGACGCAAGAGCACATCGACTTCATGTTGTCGAAGATCCCGCGTGGCCGCTTCGTTACCGTGGAGGAGATCGCGGGGCTCGCGGCCTGGTGCGCGTCGGCCGAGTGCTCGTTCACGACCGGCGCGGTGTTCGATATTTCCGGCGGGCGGGCGACCTATTGAGCGACGAATCGATACAGCGTCGCCAGCGGCTGATTGGCATCGCGCTGATGTGCTGCGCTGTGGCGCTGTTCGCCTGCCTCGACACCACGGCGAAATATCTCAACACCCAGATGGACAGTCTGCAGATCGCCTGGGCGCGCTACACCAGCGCCTTTGTGTTGACGCTGGTCGTCTCCAATCCGCTGACCAAGCCCGGCCTCCTGCAAACCGCCAAGCTGCGCCTGCAGATCACGCGCTCGCTGCTCTTGGTCGCTTCCACGGCTCTTAATTTCTTGGCGCTGCGCTACATGCAACTCGCCGAGGTACTGTCGATCATCTTCACGTTTCCCTTCATCGTGGCGATGGTCTCCGGCCCGATGCTGGGAGAATGGATCGGCTGGCGGCGCTGGCTGGCGATCGGCTTCGGCTTCGGCGGCGTGCTGCTGATCGCACGGCCCGGCACCGGCAGCATGCAGCCGGCGGCGCTGTTCTCGCTCGCCGCCACCATCTGCTACGGCTTCTACGCGGTCATCACCCGCATCGTTTCGCGCACCGATTCCAACCAGACCTCGCTGTTCTACGTCAACATGATTGGTGCCCTGGTGATGCTGCCGGTCCTGCCCTTCGTGTGGAGCGCGCCGGCCGACGCGGTCATCGCCGCCATGATGCTGGGCACCGGCGTGCTCGGCAGCCTCGGCCATTTCTGTCTCATATCCGGACACAAGCTGGCGCCGGCCTCGGTGCTTTCGCCGTTCATCTACACCCAGCTCGTCTGGGTGACGATCCTCGGCTATCTGGTGTTCGGCAACCTGCCCACCGGCTGGACGCTGGCCGGGGCCGCCATGGTCATCAGTTCGGGGCTCTATTTGCTCTACCGCGAGCGCAAAATGGGCCAGCGCGCGGCGAGCGAAGGGTTGGTCGAGGGCCCGCTGGAGTAGAGCCGCCACTCGCCTTGCAGTCACGCATTCATCGGCGCTAAGTTCCGGCCGCCAAAAGAACTCTCGAAGGAAATTCCCCATGGCCACAGCGAAAGACCGGGCGCAGGCGTCCGCCGGCACCGGCTTGAACGACGACATCGGCGAACAGAAGCGGCTGGCCCTATACCGCTCGCAGCTGCGCCTGCGCGAGGCCGAGCAGCGCGCCTACGACCTGTTCCTGCAGAACCTGGTCAAGGGTACCAGCCATCTGTCGCTGGGGCAGGAAGCGATCGCCGCCGGCTTTGCCGAGGCCATGGTGAAGGGCGACTTGAGCTTCTGCACCTATCGCGGCCACGCCCATACGCTGGCGCGCGGGGTACCAGTCGAGAAGGTGCTGGGAGAATTGATGCAGCGCGACAACGGCCTGATGCGCGGCAAGGGCGGTTCGATGCACCTGACCTCGGAGGAGCACGGCGTGATGGGCTCCTATGCCATCATTGGCGCGCATCTGCCCATCGCCTGCGGCGCCGCCTGGCGCGCTCAATATAAAGGCGACAAGGATGTCTCGGTCTGCTTCTTCGGCGACGGCACCACCAATATCGGCGCCTTCCATGAGGCGCTCAATTTCGCCGCGGTGTGGAAGCTGCCGGTGATCTTCGTCTGCGAGAACAACCTCTACATGGAATATACGCCGATCGCCGACGTGACCGCGGTCGAGCACCCGGCCGCCGACCGCGCCGGGGCATACGGCCTCGAACGTATCGTCATCGACGGCAACGACGCCGACGAGGTCTATCGCACCGCGCAGGCCGCTTTTGCCAAGGCGCGCGCCGGCGGCGGCCCGTCGCTGATCGAGTGCATGACCTATCGCCACAGCGGTCATTCCCGCGCCGACCCGGCCAAGTACCGGCCCGAGGGCGAGCTGGATCGCTGGAAGCAGCGCGATCCGGTCAAGATCTACCGCGAACGGCTGAAGCAGTTTGGCGTCAGCGACGCTACGATCGAGGAGATTGAGACGAGCGTGCGCAAAGAGGTCGATGACGCGACCGAGGCCTGCAAGGCCGCGCCCAACCCGCCGCTCGATATCATAACAACCGATGTCTACGCCGACGGCGGCTGGGCATGGAGAAACTGACATGCCGGAAATGACCTACCGCGATGCCGTGATCCGCGGCATCGCCCAGGAGATGGAGCGCGACGAGGACGTCGTCTTCCTCGGCGAGGATGTGGCCAAGGCCGGCGGCGTGTTCAAGGCGACCGTCGGTCTTTACGAAATGTTCGGGCCATTGCGCGTGCGCGACACGCCGATTTCCGAACAGGCGATCCTCGGCGCCGCCATGGGCGCCGCCATGACCGGGCTGAAGCCTATCGCGGAAATCATGTTCTCGGACTTCTTCGCGGTGTGCTTCGACTATATCGCCAACGAATTTCCCAAGAGCCGCTATATGTCCAACGGGCAAACGAAGTGCCCGCTGGTGGTGCGCACAGGCAACGGCGCCGGCTCGCGCTTCGGCGCGCAACATTCGCAGAGCGTCGAGAACTGGTGCATGATGATCCCCGGCTTGAAGGTGGTGGCGCCGTCGTCACCCGTCGACGTCATTGGCCTGCTGGCGGCTTCGGTGCGCGATCCCGATCCGGTGATCTTCCTCGAGCACAAGTCGCTCTATCCCACCAAGGGCGAGGTGCCGGACGGCGAGATCCTCGACACCCTCGGCACCGCCAAGATCGTGCGCCCCGGCAAGGATGCCACCATTTGTGCGCTGGCGCTGATGGTGCCGCGTGCGCTGGCCGCCGCCGAGAAGCTCAAGGCGGAACACGGCATCGACGCCGAAGTTGTCGATGTGCGCTCGCTGGTGCCGCTCGACACCCAGACCATTCTGGGCTCGGTGGCGCGCACGCACCGGCTGTTCACGGTCGAGGAGAACCCGCGGCTGTGCGGCTGGGGCGCCGAGATCGTATCGATCGTGGCGGACGAGGCCTTCTACGATCTCGACGGTCCGCCGGTGCGCATCACCACGCCGCATATCCCGTTGCCGGCAGCGGACATCCTGGAAGACGTTGTGCTGCCGACGGTGGATCGGATCGCGGAGACGGTGAAGCGGTCGCTCGGAAGTTAGTTGTTGTCATCACC
>DATLUE010000328.1:0-10203 GCA_035533255.1 Allostellaceae bacterium
ACCACGATCGCCGCGGCCAAAACCGTGAAAACCGCCGTGTTCATGGCCGCGTTGGTATTGAAGAGCCCGAAGCTCATGCCCCGGTTTCCGGTCAGCACCAAGTTAAAAAACGGCGTCACCGCGGCGACCGGCACGCCGCCATGCGCGGCGAAAAAGCTCAGAATCCAGGCCTTCGCCGCCTGATCGGCGACGATGACCGCGAGTGCGATGCCGAGCCCATACCACATGATTATTGTCCTGCCCCCGCCAGCGCATCGACCGCCTCGGCGCAGCGGCGACAGAGATCGGGATGGGACGCCACCGCGCCGACTTCCGGCAGCACCTTCCAGCAGCGCTCGCATTTCTCGCCCGATGCCGCCGTGACGCGCACGCCGACGCCCGGCACGTCGCCGAGCGCAAACCAATCCGCGGGCGGCGCGCCCACGCGCAGCGTCGCCGCCGAGGTAATGCAGAGCTCGGGCAAATCGATCCCGACCAGCGCCGCCATCCACTCGCCCTTGGCGACGATCTCGACTGCGGCCTGGAGGCTCGAGCCGATGCGCTTTTGCGCGCGCTCGAGCTCCAAGGCGCCGGTGACGACGCGGCGCAAATCGCGAATCCGCGCCCATTTCGCGCCGAGCGCGTCGTCGCGCCATGACGCCGGGATGTCGATATAGCGCTGGAGATGCACGCTCGAATCATCGGCATCGCCATAACGGATCAGCCAGGCTTCCTCGGCGGTGAAGCAGAGGACCGGCGCCAGCCACCGCACCAGGCATTCGAACGCGCGATCGAGGACGCTGCGCGCCGCGCGCCGCGTCGCGGCATCCGGCGCATCGCAATAGAGCGAATCCTTGCGCACATCGAAATAGAACGCCGAGAGATCGACCGCGCAGAAATTATGCAGCGCCGTGAACATCGTATGGAAGTCGTAGGCCGCGACCGCCTGGCGCAGCAGCGCGTCGGTCTCGGCAAGCCGGTGCAGCACATAGCGCTCGAGCTCGGGCATCTCGTACGGCGCAACCCGCTCGCGCTCGGTGAAGCCGGCGAGCGCGCCCAGAAGATAGCGCAAGGTGTTGCGCAGCCGGCGATAGACATCGGCCTGGTATTTCAAAATCTCGGGGCCGATGCGCAAATCCTCGGAGTAATCCGAGGCGACGACCCAGAGCCGCAAGATGTCGGCGCCGCTGTGCGAGACCACTTCTTGCGGCGCGACCACATTGCCCAGCGACTTCGACATTTTGCGGCCCTGCTCGTCGAGCACGAAGCCGTGGGTCAGCACCGCGTCGTAGGGCGCGCGGCCGCGCGTGCCGCAGCTCTCCAAGAGCGAGGAATGGAACCAGCCGCGATGCTGGTCCGAGCCTTCGAGATAAAGCGAGGCCGGCCATTTGAGATCGGGCCGTTTCTCCAGGACAAAGCTGTGCGTCGAGCCCGAATCGAACCACACATCGACCACGTCTTTGACCTGCTCGTAATCGGCGGGATCGCGACCGGGGCCGAGAAATTCAGCGGGGTCGCGGGCATACCAGGCATCGGCGCCGTCTTGCTCGAACGCGGCGGCGATGCGGTCGACCACGGCTTGATCGCGCAGCACCTCGCCGCTGCGCTTATCGACGAACACCGCGATCGGCACGCCCCAGGCGCGCTGGCGCGAGATGCACCAATCCGGCCGGGTCTCGATCATCGCGCGGATCCGGTTCTGGCCCTGGGCGGGGTACCATTTCGTTACATCGATCGCGGCCAGCGCTGTCGCGCGTAGCTCGTTGCGCTCCATGCCGATGAACCATTGCGGCGTGGTACGGAAAATCAGCGGCGCCTTGGAGCGCCAGGAATGCGGATAGGAATGAACCAGCGGCGCTTGGCCCAAAAGCGCCTGCGCCTCGGTCAGCGCCACGATCACCGCCTTGTTCGCGTCGCCGGTCTTGCCATTAGGCCAATAGACATGCTTGCCGGCGAACAGCGGCACATTGTCGTAATAGACGCCGTCGGGCCCCACGGTCGCGGGAACCGGGATGTTGTGCTTCTGGCCGAGCGCGAAATCGTCGGCGCCGTGGCCGGGCGCGATATGGACGAAGCCGGCGCCATCGACATCGGTGACGAAATCGCCGGCCAAGAGCGGCACCTCGAAATCATAGCCCTGGCCGTGGAGCGGATGGCGGCAGATCGTGCCGGCGAGATACTTGCCCGAGACCAGCTCGACCTTGCCGCCGAGCTTTGCCACCTCGGCGAAATTCACCTCGAGCGGCGCCGCAACCACCAGCTTCTCGCCTAGCTTGGCAAGGCTGCCCTCGCGCACCGTCTCCACCTCGATCACGACGTAATCGAGCGCTGCGTTGAAGGCGATGGCGCGGTTGCCGGGCAAGGTCCACGGCGTCGTGGTCCAGATCACCACCGAGGCGCCGGCGAGCGCGGGCACGCTCGGCTTCGCGACCGGAAACTTGACCCACACCTGGGTCGAGGTGTGATCGTGATATTCGATCTCGGCCTCGGCAAGCGCGGTCTGCTCGACGACCGACCACATCACCGGCTTCGAGCCGCGAAACAGCCCGCCATTCATCAGGAACTTGCCGATCTCGCGCATGATCTGCGCCTCGGCGGCGAATTCCATCGTGGTATAGGGATGCGCCCAATCGCCGAGCACGCCGAGGCGCTTGAACTCCTCGCGCTGCACCGCGATCCAATGCGCGGCGAAATCGCGGCACTCTTTGCGGAATTCGAGGATCGGCACTTCGTCCTTGGAACGCTTCTTGGCGCGATATTCCTCTTCGATCTTCCATTCGATCGGCAGGCCGTGGCAATCCCAGCCCGGCACATAGACCGCATCCTTGCCCAGCATCTGCTGCGCCCGGTTGATCACGTCCTTAAGGATTTTGTTCAGCGCGTGGCCGATATGGAGGTTGCCGTTGGCGTAGGGCGGCCCGTCATGGAGCACGTATTTCTCGTGCCCCCGCGATGCCGCGCGCTGGCGGTCATAGAGTCCGATCTTCTCCCAGCGCCCGAGCAGCGCCGGCTCGCGCTTGGGCAGCTCGCCGCGCATCGGAAAATCGGTCTGCGGCAGAAAGACGGTTTTGCGGTAATCCTCGGGCATAATAGCGAGGTTCTTAAAGGATATCCCCCAGCTTTGCCATTCACAGATTGCCGGCCGTAGCTTCGGTCAACGAAATCGCCCGACCGCGAAACGGGCCGCGCCGGCTTTGCCCGAGCTTCCGCAAGAAACCCTCGTCGGCGGTCACGAAAGGGCATTCATTCGCGACAGCAAGGGCGAGGTACAAACAATCGTATGCGGGGTGGCCCAATTCGATCGACAGTCGGGTCGCGGCCTCGCAGAGCGACCGTGTCGGTATGAGCTCGATTTCGGCGGCCTGAAGCAGACGAGCGGCAAAGGCAGCCTCGTCCTTCGACAGCTCGCCCCTCTGGCATTTTTTCCAAAGAGTGTTGGCGCATTCGATCATAATCAGATCGGGAGCAATCAAAGTTGCCCTGCGAGACAGCTCCAAAGCCTCGATTGTCCCTTGCTCTTCGATAATCCATTTGATTGCAACGCTGGCGTCAATGACCAGCGTCGTCACCGCTCTTCACGTCCTTCGCGCAAAAGCACCTCCGACGGCGTATGGCGGCGGCCCTTTGTCAATTTCCGGAATTCGGCTGCGAGAGTCTCGAAGGAGGGCTCGAGTTCGGGCGCAAGCGCTTGGCGCAGGATTTCTCGATGCTCGGCCTCGGTGGAGCGTCCGTGACGCGCGGCGCGGCGTTTCAGCTTGGCGATCAGGTCTTCGTCGAGATTGCGGACGTGCAGGTTTCCGGTCATCGGCTGTCCAATGAGATCATTGCTAGCAATGCTCCCAAATTGCGGCCGCTCGGTCAAGCCCGGATTTCGCCTTTAGCGTGCACTCAAAATTTGCCGCGCCTGCGCGCAATCGGCGGCGATTTGCGCCTTCAGCGCGTCGAGCCCGTCGAAGCGCTGCTCGGGGCGCAGGCGCTCGATCAGCGCGACGCGCAGATGCTTGCCGTAGAGATCGCCGGCGAAATCGAAGAGATGCGTCTCGAGCCGCAAATCCTTGCCGCCGACCGTCGGCCGCCAGCCGAGATTGGCGGCGCCGTCGAACCAGCGCGTCTCCGCGCCATCCTCGACGCCTGCCCTGACCGCATAGACGCCGGCGGCGGGGCGCAGGTAATCGGCGAGGTCGAGATTGGCAGTGGGAAAGCCGATGGTGCGGCCGAGCTTGTCGCCGGTCTCGACCCGGCCGTCGATCTCCCACGGCCGGCCGAGCAGCGCCGCCGCCTCGCGCGGCCTGCCGGCGACCAGATGCTCGCGGATCTGGGTCGAGGAATAGACGACGCCTGCCGCGGCGACCGGCGCCACGACCGCGACGCCGAAGCCGTGCTTGGCGCCCTCGGCCTTCAAGAGCTCGGGCGTGCCGCGGCGCTTGTGGCCGAAGACGAAATCGTAGCCCACCACCACGGTCTTGGCGCCGAGCCCTGCGACCAGCGTCTCGGCGACGAATTCCTCGGCGCTTTTTTGCGCAAAGTCGCGATCGAAATGCAGCGTGAACAAGAGATCGACGCCGAGGGATTCGAGCACCAGCGCTTTGGGGCGGAACGGCGTCAGGCGAAACGGCGGCGCACCCGGCTGGAACACCGCGCGCGGATGCGGCTCGAAGGTCAGCACCGCGAACGGCGCCGCGGCGGCGCGCGCCAGTGCCTTGGTCTCGGCCAGCACTGCTTGGTGCCCCAAATGGACGCCGTCGAAATTGCCGGCCGCGACGACCGCGCCGCGCGCATCGCCGATCGCGCTGATGTGGCGAAAAATCCGCATGCGCTTCAGGTCTGCGTCACCAGCACCGTCGCTTCGCCGTCGATCACCAAAGTCTCGCCGACGCGGCATTCGGTCTTTAAGACGACCTGCTTCTTCTCGCGACGGATTTCAGTGACCGTCACCCGCGCCTCGAGCTGGTCGCCGGGCCGCACCGGCGCCTTGAACGCCAGCGATTGGGCGAGATAGATCGTCCCGGGACCGGGCAGCTTCGAGGCGAGCACGGTCGAGATGAAGCTGGCGCCGAGCATGCCATGCGCGATCCGGCCCTTGAAGCGCGTGGTCTTGGCGTAGTCGTCGTCGAGATGCACGGGGTTACGATCGCCCGAGACCGCGGCGAACGCCTCGATATCGGCGACGCTGACGACGCGCTCGTAGCTGGCGGTCATGCCCACGGCCAGCTCGTCGATCGTATAGCCGCGCGCCGGTTGATCGGCCATTGTCGCACCTCGGATGGAATCGCGCGCAACCTTACCGAGCGCCATCCCACTCCACAAGAAGGGCGGCGCGACGCGGCCCTTCCGCCGCCGGAGCCGCGTCGTTACTCTCGGCAGTGCTACACAAGGGGAATTTCGTGGAGAGCGACAGCAGCGCGCCGCTTCGGGAGATGTGGTACTACGCCGTTCCCGGCGAGCGGCTGAAGCGCGGCAAGACCTTGGCGAAGACGCTGCTCGGCGAGCCGCTGCTGCTGGGCCGCGCCGCCGACGGCACGGTCTTCGCCCTGCGCAACATCTGCCCGCATCGCGGCATCCCCTTGAGCCACGGGCGTTTCGACGGGCGCGAGATCGAGTGCTGCTATCACGGCTGGCGTTTCAACACTGCCGGCGCCTGCACCGCGATCCCGTCGCTGGTCGCCGATCAGCATTTCGATCTCGCGCGCATCGCGGTCGTGGCCTATCCGGCGCTGGAGCGGCAAGGCAATGTCTGGGTGTTCTTCGGCCGCGATCCGGCAAATGCGCCTGCGCCGCCGGTGCTGCCCGACATCGGCGATCGCGCGCCCGATCTTTATGAGACCGTGAGCCTCCCCTGCGGCATCGACCACGCCGTGGTCGGACTGATGGACCCGGCGCATGGACCGTTCGTCCATCGCGCATGGTGGTGGCGCCAGGGCAGCTCGATCCACGAGAAGAGCAAGGCGTTTGCCGCCAGCCCCTATGGCTTCACCATGCTGCGCCACGCGCCGTCGAGCAATTCCAACGCGTATAAGCTCTTGGGCGGCGCACCCGAAACCGAGATCTGCTTTCGCCTGCCGAGCGTGCGCATCGAGCACATCGCCGTCGGCAAGCACAGCATCGTCAATCTGACCGCGGTAACGCCGCTCACACCCGAGGAGACGCAGATCAACCAGGCGATCTATTGGACGATGCCGCTGCTGTCTTGGCTAAAGCCGATGCTGCGCCCCTTCGTCCGCAGCTTCCTCAACCAGGACCGCGCGGTCATGGTGCGGCAGCGCGAGGGCCTCAAATACGACCCGCCGCTGGCGCTGATCGACGATGCCGACACGCAAGCGCGCTGGTATTACCGGCTGAAGACCGAATATGCCCGCGCCCAGGACGAGCGGCGCGACTTCGTCAATCCGGTGACCGACCGTGTGCTGCGGTGGCGCAGTTGAATGCGGATCGCTGACGACCCAGATTTCGAAGGCCTTTGGACAGGAGACGCCTATGAGCGAGCCCGGTCGCGCTGCGCCCCACGCTGTGGCGGCCGTGCTGGCGGCGCTGAAATTCGATCGCGACGGGCTGGTGGCCGCAGTGGCGCAGCAGCATGACAGCGGCGAGGTGCTGATGCTCGCCTGGATGAATCGCGACGCGGTGACCGAGACGCTTGCGACCGGGCAGGTCTGCTATTGGTCGCGCTCGCGCCAAGCGCTGTGGCGCAAGGGCGAGAGCTCGGGCCATGTGCAAAAGCTGATCGAGCTGCGCGTCGATTGCGATGGCGATGCGCTATTGCTGCGGGTCGAGCAGACCGGCCCCGCCTGTCACACCGGCGAGCGAAGCTGCTTTTTTCGCGCCGCGCGCGGCGACGCCCTGGTCAAATTCGGCTAGACGATAAAGGCGCACCGGTTCGACCGTTCCACGCCCAAGGCCCCTTGCTGCGATCCGCAACGGGCCGACCGGGCCATCTTGCCGGCGGCAAGATGGCCCGGTCGATGATGGGCGAGCTACTTGGCTACCACCAGCATCTCCAACGTGCCCGGCTGCAAAATCAGGTGCCCGTGGACACGCTTGCCCGTCGATTTCCCGGCCATGTAGTAGCCGTGATCGGTGTTTTCGTCCCACGCGCCGGTGCGGGTGCCCACCACGCTGTCAGCCGTCTGGACGAGAGCGACATGTTTCGGATTGCCGACCGAGATGACGTAGAGCTTGCCTTCTTCCTGGCACGGAATCATGGCGAGCTGGTCCTTTGCATCGTATTGCACCGAATCCGCGCCATGTCCGATCGTCACCGAGGCCACCGTCTTGCCGGTCTTGGCGTCGACGACTTCCGCAAGACCGTCGTCGTCGCATTCCGCGATCAAGAGATTCGAGCGCGAGGCGTAGGCGAGGCCGCTAGCGCCGCAGGAGAGCGGGTAATGGCCTGTTACCTTCTGGGTCTTGGTGTCGACCACGCTGATTTCTTTCGAGCCCGGGCTCGTGATGAAAAGGTGCCCTTTGCCGTCGGCCGCGGGAGATTCCTGATCCTTCGTTCCGACCGCGACCTGCGCCACCAGCTTCCTGGTTCTCGGATTGACGGCGTAGGCGATGGCATCGAAATGCGTCATCACATAGACGAGCTTCGAGGCGGGATCGTAGGTCGCGCCGTCCGGGAAACCGGTGGGCGGGCCCTTCGGAGCGCCAGCCGCCGGGCGGCCGGCCGGGATGTCGGCCAGGATCTTGTTCGCCTTGATGTCGATGACGGCGATCCCGCTGGTCGCGGCGGCCGGCCCGACGACGCTCGGAACGCCATGCGATTCCACGATCAGATCCGTGCCGGGCACCGGCACGGCCGCGTGGCCGTTCGGGCCGCCAACGAGCTCGGTTATTTGGCCGGTCTTGACGTTGAACATGGTGATTTGACCGTCCCGCGCCCAGAAGACGCGGCCCTTCGCCGAATCGATCGTGCCGTAATCGAAATCGCCATCGGGCATTTTGATGTGTTTAACGATCTTGAAACCGGGGCCGGCGGCAAAGCTCGGCACGGCGAGCAAAGTTCCGACGGCAACCGCCGCAAATGCGGCCAGCGATAGGCGTTTCATGGCTCCCTCCCTCTTCGATGTTAAGTCGATCAGTTTTGCGGAGGCTAGCGCGGATTCGGAATGCTGCCAACTTGTTTGTGCTAGGCCTGTGCTAGGCTGTCGAGGACGCATCGATTGTGCGCCTTCCGACTCAGGCTCGGGACACTAGGGACGCGGGCAGGCGAGCGTCGCCTGGACCTGGTGCAGCACGTTCTCGTCATAAGTGCGGCCGGCGCAAGTCGCGTTATAGGCGTCGACCGCCTGATTGTAGCGGGTCGCCGCGGCGTCGTAGCCATCGGTCGCGGTAGCGGTCGCGGCAATGGCATGGTCGCGCTGCTGCAAGAGCCGCTTGAACGCGTCGAGCTCGTTATTGTCGTAGACGTTGATCGCCGCGCGTCGGGTGGCGACCTGATTGGCAAGCGATGCCTGCGTGCGCTGGCTGCTTTCGAGCGATTGCCGGCGCGCCGTCACGCCGTCTTGCAGCGCCGTGACGAATTGCTGCTCGCAGAGGCACGAGCGGATCGTCGTCGGATCCGACACCACCTGCGCCGCGGCCGGCGCGATACCGGCGCCAAGCAGCAACCCGACCGCCATTGCAGCTATTGCGCCGCAAACGACATTCCGCATGATCCCTCTCCCCTCGTCGCGCCGGAATCTTCCCGCCGGCGCCCATCTCTGATAGGTGCGAAAGGCGGCTACCGTCAATGCGGATTCGGCGCGGACCGCTTGGTTCTGGACCGGCATCGGGCCGCATGTAATATTGGCGCGAGGCAGGCGCGGCGCTCGGGTCGCGCTCAACCGAGAATAAACGAGCCGCGGCCGTCGCACTTTCTTTCGGGGACACCATGAGAAAACCACGCATTTTCGGCGCCCCGGTGGCGCTGCTTGCCGGGCTGACCTTGGCCGGTTGCTCCAATTGGACCGCCAGTCCCGGGTTTCACGGCAATCCGCAAACCGCGCATTGGAACCTCGCTGCCGCGACCGCGGCGAGGCCGCAAAATCCCGGCAATTTCTCGGCCGCGCTGGCCGGCGACTATGCTGCCCTCGCGTCGTCGCTCGGCCGCGACGGCGATATCGTCGATGCCGATTACTTCGCACGCAAGGGGCTGGCGGCTGGAGCGGGCGCCGCCGTGCCGCCCGAGGACAATGCGAATTGGGCGATACCGCTCGAGATCCCGTCCGGCTTCCGCACGAAGCTGGCGCAGGCGCGCGCGCGTCTGGTCGCCGCCCTCGACGCCGGCGCCCGCGAGCGCGCGCCGGCGCTCGCCGCGCGCGCCCAAACGCGTTACGACTGCTGGACCGAGCGCATGGAAGACAATTGGCAGACCGCGCAGGACGGAGCGTGCGCCAGCGATTTCCGCCTCGCCATGAACGCGCTCGAAGGCAAGGCCGCGAGCAGCGCCGCGGCGCCGGCCACGGCGGTTGTCGTCGATGTGTTCTTCGAGTTCGACCGATCGCGCCTGACGCCCGAAGGCCGCCAGATCGTCCGCCAGATCGCCGAGCGGATGAAAGCCGGCCACGGCAGCGCGACGCTCACCGGCAAGGCCGATCTTACCGGCTCGGACAGCTACGACCTCGCACTCGGCCGGCGCCGCGCCGCGGCGGTAGCGGCGGAGCTGGTGCGTGACGGCATCGCGCGCAACCGCATCGCGGTCGAGACCCTCGGCAAGCGCCAGCCGCCGGTTCCCACCGCCGAGGGCGTGCGCGAGCCGCGCAACCGCGTGGTCGAGATCGTGCTGCACTAAATTCCCGCTCCCGCGACCGCAAAATGAGAGCGTGATCCGATCGGATAGAATCGGATCACGCTCTAAGCTTTTTGATTTTGTCGCATTGTCCGGCGAACCGCTGCACACTTCGCCGGACAATGCTCTAATGCGCGAGGATGACCGGGATATTCGCTTCCATGATGATGTGGCGCGTCGCGCCGCCGAAGATCATCTGCCGCAGCCGGCTTTGGGTATAGGCGCCCTTCACCAAGAGATCGCAGCCCGCGGCTTTCGCTTCGGCGAGAAACACTTCGCCGGCCTGGCGGTTGGTCGCCGGGATCATCCGCGACGTCGCCGCAATGCCACGTCGGTGCAGCGCGGCCGCAAGATCGTCGCCCGACGGGCCCGGCTGCATCGCGCCCTCGACCGACAGCACCTGCACGGTCCCGGCCAGCGCGAGATAGGGCATCGCCAGCGCGACGGTGCGCGCGGTC
>DATLUE010000329.1:0-2714 GCA_035533255.1 Allostellaceae bacterium
CGCGGGCTGCCCCGACCAGCCGCTCGTCGCCGCGGCGCGCGCCGCCTGGGACGCGGCCTTGGCCTTGGGCGAAAAGCACGGCTTCCGCAACGCCCAGGCGACGGTGATTGCCCCCACGGGCACGATCGGCCTGGTGATGGATTGCGATACCACCGGCATCGAGCCCGATTTCGCGCTGGTCAAATTCAAGAAGCTGGCCGGCGGCGGCTATTTCAAGATCATCAATCGCCTCGTGCCGCAGGCCCTGCGCACTCTCGGCTATGGCGACGCCGAGATCGCCGAGATCGAGCGCTATGCGCTGGGTTGCGGCACCCTCAAGGGAGCGCCGGGCATCAACCATGAAAGCCTCGCGGCGAAAGGCTTTGACGCGGCGGCGCTGACGGCGTTGGAGGCCGCGCTCGCAACCGCCTTCGACATCAAGTTTGCCTTCAACAAATGGACGCTCGGCGAAGCCTTCATCGTCGAACGGCTCGGCATCGCGCCCGACCGGCTCGCCGATGCCGGCTTCGACCTCCTGGCCGCGCTCGGCTTCTCGCGCGCCGAAGTCGAGGGTGCGAACACCTGGTGCTGCGGGGCGATGACCCTCGAAGGCGCGCCGCACCTCCTCCCCGAGCACCTCGCGGTGTTCGATTGCGCCAACCCGTGCGGCCCGAGCGGCACGCGCAGCATCTCGGCCGAGGGCCACATCCGCATGATGGCGGCGGCGCAGCCGTTCATCACCGGCGCGATCTCGAAGACGATCAACATGCCGAACATCGCCACGGTCGAGGATTGCAAGGAAGCCTACCGCCTCAGCTGGCGGCTCGGGCTGAAGGCGGTGGCGCTCTACCGCGACGGCTCCAAACTGTCGCAGCCCTTGGCCTCGACCCTGTTCGGCGATGACGACGAGGCCGAAGACCAGGCGGCCGACCTCTATTCGCTCTCGCCGGCGCAGCGCACCCCGCTCGTGGCCGAACGCATCGTCGAGCGGGTCATTGAGCGCATCGTCGCGCGGGCCGAGCGCACCCGCCTGCCGCACCGCCGCAAGGGCTATACGCAAAAGGCCACGGTCGGCGGCCACAAGGTCTATCTGCGCACCGGCGAATACGAGGATGGGAGGCTCGCCGAAATCTTCATCGACATGCACAAGGAAGGTTCGGCCTTCCGCTCGCTGATGAACAATTTCGCGATCGCGATCTCGCTCGGCCTGCAATACGGCGTGCCGCTCGAAGAATATGTCGAAGCGTTCACCTTCACCCGGTTCGAGCCCTCGGGCATCGTCGAGGGCAACGACACGATCAAGATGTCGACTTCGATCCTCGACTACATCTTCCGCGAGTTGGCGATCTCCTATCTCGGCCGCAGCGACCTCGCCCATGTCGAGCCGGCCGACCTGATGCCCGACACGGTCGGCAAGGGCGTTGCCGCCGAATCGAGTTCGGGGGGCCCCAATCTGCGCGAGCCGGACGACGATGGGGGCGCCGAGGTCGCCGCGATCATGCAGAAGGTCGCCAGCCAGGGCTTTGTCCGCAACAACCTGCGGGTGCTGCAGGGCGGCGCCCGGCGCGCCGCCAGCCCGCGCAGCGAGGCGCGGGCGGCCGACGCCGACATGCCGCTCTTTGCCGGCGCCCTCGCCGTCGCCGAAACCACCACGGTCGCCGTCGCCGCCGGTCAGATCGCGGGGCCCGACCCGCGCGTCGAACAGATCCGCGCCGCCCGGATGAAGGGCTACGAGGGCGACAGCTGCGAGGAATGCGGCAACTTCACCCTCGTGCGCAACGGCACCTGCCTGAAGTGCGACACGTGCGGCAGCACCAGCGGTTGTTCTTAATAGAGTTCGTAGGATGGGCTGAGCGTCGCGAAGCCCATCATCAACCCGGCCTCTGCGCTGCCGCGATGGGCTTCGCCGCGCTCAGCCCATCCTACGGTGTCGGCGCGCCTGCGCGAACCCGGTCTATTCGTAGTAGTTCGTAGGATGGGCTGAGCGTCGCGAAGCCCATCGTCAACCGGGAAGCTGCGCTGGCGCGATGGGCTTCGCTGCGCTCAGCCCATCCTACGGCGTGTGCGGTGTCGGCGCTCGTTCGCGAACCTGGTCAGCGCTCGCCGCAGCCGTCGTCCGGACCCATCGGCTCGGCGGCCCAATTCTCGGGGTAGAAGCCGAGCCGCACCATGCGGTGGAACGACGAGAACGGCCAGGAAGCCGGTTCGTCGACGTAACCGTGCCTGACCGGATTGAAATGGATGTAATCGACGTGGCGCGCGTAATCGTCGTCGTCGCGCAGCGTGTGCTCCCAATAGCGGCGCTGCCAGATCCCGCGTTCGCGCTTGCGCAAACGACTGGCCGAAATGCGCTCCGCACGAGGCAGGAAGCGGGTAAAGCCTCCCTTGATGAGGTTCCAACGGACCGCGAAATCGCGGTCTCCTTCGGGTAATGTCCAAATCGTATGGAGGTGGTCCGGCAGCACCACAATGGCGTCGATCGCAAACGGATGCCGCGCTCGCGTGGAGCGGAACGCCTCGCGCAGCAACGCGATATTATCGGTGAGCAGGCGCAGCCGGCGCTCGGCAAGATTTACCGTAAAGAAAAAGCAACCGCCGGCGACAAAGTTGCGACGATAGGCGGTCATCGGAGCGATCGGGCCTCCGTGCGATGGGCTTCGCTGCGCTCAGCCCATCCTACGGCGTGTGCCGATGACGGCGAAAGGCCGGAGCGTCAGAGCTCCGGCCTGCGCTTT
>DATLUE010000330.1:0-14944 GCA_035533255.1 Allostellaceae bacterium
GTTCGCCTACTTCACGGACGTTGCGCGGCAAGCCATCGCGACCGAGGCGAAAACCGTCTTCCTGATCGACCGGCGGCCGCTCATCCTGCCGGATCAATTGCCTCTCGCCTACGACGAGCACGGACGTGCGTTGCCGCCCTACGAAATCGGCTGCCTGTCAAGCTATTGCATACAGTCGGGCGCGATCCTCCATATCGCGATCGAAATGCTCGGCAAGTCCGACCGTGACCTGCAGATCCTTACCCCGCAGGGCAATGAGCCGGTTCCGGGGTTGACCTGCGCCATGCTGACGGGGCCAAGAGCAACCTATCCGGCCGATGCATCGGCGCGATCGAAAGCGATCATCGACTACTATCGCACGCTCACGCCCCTAACCTGCATCGATTACAGCACCGCTTGGCACGATCTGGGCATCGACTTGGCGAAGCGTCAGAAATAGTCAGTTGCGTCGGGTATGGTCCCAAGTTTCCGGCGGCAGATCGACGTCGCGCCACGCCGGTTGAAACGGCACGCAGGCGACTGGGCCGTGTTTTCGAATCGCCGCGATCTTGGCCTTGGTTTCATCGCTCAGGCCGGCTGGGATTTTGGCATCGTGACCCGTAAACAAAGTGCAGGTCAGGCCGCGCGCGTCGTCACCACGAAATATATTGATGTCGATACGCTCGTCGGCATAGCCAAGCCGTTGCCGAGCATATCCGTATATCGCCGCTTGCGAGAAGCAATAGCTCGAGAAGCATCCCATTTCGTAAGGCGGGACGGCGCGGTGCCGAAGATCGTAGGCAACGCGTAGGTCGTTGGGAGGAAAGAACGGGCGCCAGTCCAGAATGACCAGTGATTTCGCGCCATCCTCGACGGCATTGCGGATCAGGCTCTCGATGTACGCGAATTCGTTGAGCGCCAGACGAACGGTCAAGTGAACGTGGTACGCAGTCGTTCCAATTGCGGAGAGCAATAGCGCGGCAACCGCAATCTGCGAACGGCTCCATCGCATTCGATCGAACAACCGAAATCGGCGTTCCGTCACCTCGACAATTCCCGCGAGCGCGTAGACGGCAACGACCCCCGTCAAGGCGGTCGGCGGTGCGATTGTGCGATAATCAACGAACCCGCCGATCGACAGAAGTATGGGGGCGGCGGACACCAAATAGCAGATGACCGCGACGATCACGACAAGCGTGGCTTCCGACCGGAGCGATCCGAATCTCAACCGGGTAAGCCCGCCGGTTCGATCCGAGACCGCCGTGTTGGCCATCCACAAGGTAGCCGCGAGCATAAGGCCGACAACCGCGAAGGCATTGCTCTGCGGCAAAAACCAAAGGTTGCCCGCCACACGCAGCAGCTCGCCCAACCTCGACAGAAGAGCCAGAGGATCGTGCTGCAGCTCAAAACGATAGTACGAGGTAAATCCTGTCGTCGGAAATACGCGGACGGGATAGGTCGCCCGTAAGATGGGGAAATAGATCAGTTTCGTCGCCAGGAAATAGAACGCGAGATTCGCGCCGATGAAGACGATGTCTCGGCACGCAACAAGCGCACGGCGCGGGAATCTGTCCCCCGAGAACAGCAGTCCGATGACCGGAAACAAGCAAATGACAAGCGCGTTCGACGGATAGTCGTAGAGCGCAACCTGGAAGAAAAAGCACGCCAGCACGAAGGGCCAACGCGCGATGTACCGCGACAGGTGGCCGCCGAAGCTGCGATATTGGGCAAGCGTTGCATAGACGCGGAACAGCATGGCCTGGCCGTTCGTTCGCGACAAAAACGCGTAGGCGATGAACGCGAAACACACCGTCGTCTGATAGGGCCCCCACGCTGCAATATTCATGATCGAATCCGAAAACGCCGGCACCGCAAATGTCACAACCGCGAGCGCGAGCGCGTCGAACGGCCGAATGCGCAGATACCGCACGCAGATCGCGATCATTTGCAGGCCGATAAGGCAGAGCGTGCCGATCCCGAACGCACGGGCCCACGGAAAATCGGCGATGCCGGTCATCGGATAAAGCGGGATATTCGAAACCCATACCGCTACCGGACGGGCAACCGACAGCAATTGCCATTCCTCGACGAACCAGAACGGCGACGCAGTGGATCTGCCTAGAAACGTGTCGTAGTCGCCGTGGACTCCGTAGACGCCGAACGTCGTGCCGACATAGGCGGCGACCATCGCGACCACGAATACGAGATACGTCCAGAGCGGGACATCACTGTCTCGGGCCGTCGCACCCCGCTCCACCAGGTCCACGCGCGGACCCGGAGCGACATCCCTCGTAATGGCCATGTTGTTTGAGTCCTCGTCGACGCCGATCGTCTGGTCGCGGCATAATCTTCGCGCATGCGGTGATGCTTTGAAAATAGTTTTGTGCTAGGAGGTGCGTCGGATTCCGAAGTTACAAACGGGGGACGAAATGTCCGAAGCGATTTCGCGGGAGCTTCCGCATCGCCAAGAGTTGCCCTACCGGGCCATTCTGAGCGAAAAGAACGGAAAGTTCTATTTCTACCAACCCGAATTAAACCTCATCGCGTCGGGCGACACGGTTTCAGCGGCCTACGAAAACTTCCGCGATGTCAGGCTCGAATTTCTGCACGAGATCGAGCGCGCCGGCCTCGAGAACGAATTGCCGACGCCGCGCGCACGCCGCGTGAGGGGTGCCCCGCTCGGCGAACGTACCGTCACGCGTGAAATGGGCGTGTTTCTCGTCAAGGCGGCAATCGTGCTGGTGGTGATTGCTTTGATCGGCGCGGCGGGCATGTTCGCGACCGAACGGGCAGTCAGCAGAGTCACGGCACGGCTCGATAGCGGCGGAATCAAAAGCCTGACTGGTGGCTTGCAGCACGCATCGCTCGTCGATTTCTTGAACAATGCCGCGCGTCACGCCGAGGCCATGCCGGCCGCGCGGAAAGAACAATTGCGCGAGAGCGTTGGCATACTGGCTCGCGAGGCGAAGCCAATCGTCGAGGCGCTGGAGGCGCCGTTCGCGACGCCCGATGGCAAAGCGGCCCACCCGATACACAAGCCCTGAACGGGCATCGCCTTTAGTAGGACGGCGGCGGTCCCGCGTTGGCGGATTCTCGCGGCGTTGCGGCCATGTGCTCCAATGCCTGGCGGCCGGAGGAAAATTCGCTCTTAGCATTAGGACCGCCCGCGGCCGGCTTGCGAGCCGGCACGCTGATGATGAGCAACGTCAGGAACACCGCCAGGGAGGCGAGGTCGGAGATCGTCTGACCAGCCGTCGCATAGAAAAACGCCGCGTAGTGATCGCCCTCGGGCACCGGCACGCTGAGGAACGCGTAATTCGCACGCGAGATCGTGGTGGGCTTGCCGTCGATGTAGGCCCGCCAGCCAGGCAGCGCCGCAAGATTATAGACCAGCGTGCATTGCATATCCGGACAGTGGGCCTTGAGGCCGATGCGCGGCCCGACGACGCCATCGATCTTCACGAACCCGCCACGGCTCTCAGGCCCCTCGACGCCGGGCTGAACATTCACCTTCGGAGCACTCGGCGCTTGCTCGATGATGGCATCGTCGCGCTGCGGCATCGCGACGAGGCGCCGAATGGCAGGGTCGAGGATCTTGCGGTAGGCGTCCAGCCCCAGGCGTTGACGATAGAACGCCTCCGCCGCTGTCCCGAGCTCGTCGATGGTCGCAGAATCGGCCGTACCGACGACATGGGCGAGGTACGCCGTGGGGTTAGAGCGGTCATCGCGCACGAGATAGAAATTTCCCGACTCTGGCCCACCATTGCCGGCAATCCTCGTCAGTTGGTCCGACGGATTGGCAAGCGCCTTTAACAGATCCGGCTCCGGCGCGATCAGATACGCGCCAACGCCGCCAATCTCCAAAAGCTTGCGAAAGTCGTCGTTACCGAGAATGTCGTCGTTGTAGTAAACCCACGGATACCGCGAATTGCTGATGTGATAATTGCTCAGAAGGGCGAGCATGTAGCGGAAGCCGCGTAGCGCGCTTTCCGGATACATGTAAAGCGCCTGAATCGGCGGGAACCCGCCGTAAACGCGCGTGTCATACATCATGGTATTGTTGTGAGCGTTCGTCACGTTGCGGCCCGCGCTGAGGAATGCGACTTGCAATTTCCCAACAACCGCCATCACACGGGTGTACGGATCTTGAAGGCCTGCCAGATAACCGTCGACGTTTTCCGGAATATCATCGAACGTCCCTTGCGCAAAATAGGCGTGGTCGACACCGGCCGCGACACGGTTGGCAAACGGCCGGACCTGATCGTCCGGAAGATCGCGCACCGAGGCGGCGCCCAAGGATTTAAGAGCTGCCAGATAGTCGGCTCGCTCCGCGGTCATGGCGGGCGCCGAGGAATGGGCTGAGTCTTCCTCGAACGACAACAACCTCTGGCGGATATAGAGAACGCTCGATTGCTGATCCTTCGGCACTAGCGAATTTGCCAAGGTCGCCTGAAGCATCTCGTAGACCGGCTTCGTCCGAGGGTCGATCACGGCAACGTTTGGATCGCTGTCGGCGCCCCAGGGCACAACGAAAACCATGAACGCCAAACCGACCAAGGGCAGCAGGCTATTGGCGAATGCTGTCCGCTTGGCACCGCCATGGACGGTCAAAAACGTCCAAGCGGCGATCCATCCCGACGAGTTGCGGAGCAGTCGCAACCCCGCATCGACGCCGAATGCAACCACGACCAGGGTGGCGAGTCCGAGCCAAGCCCAAATCCTATCGGGTGGCAGGAAGTGCACAGTCCAGCCGATGGTACGAATTGCGTCGCGTGCCGCTCTGGGCACGCCTGGGAAACTCAGCGGAAGAAGGAGAATAGCGAGTGCCAGGAAGCCCAAAAACACGTACCGCGGCCTGCGATATCGACAGACGCGGCCGAGCTCGAGGATGGTCCCAGCCGCGAGCGCCATCACGTACACCCAGAACGGAAGATTATAGAGTGCGTATGTCTTCGCGATGATCGTGTTCTCGCCCAGCACGACCAGGTTTCCGGATCGCATTTGCTCCACGATCGGCGTGAGATAGGAGAGCGAAAGAAGGATAAACGCGATTCCAGCGACAATGCTGATCATGAACGCCCGCAAGCGTGTACATCCCGCCCGATCGCCGAGGACAAGATAAGCAAAGACGACAAGCGCGTATGTCAGGATCGAGTAAATCGTGACCTCGGGATGCGGCTCCAAAATATAGAATTGCGACGCCAGCGCCACGCCGGACCACGCGCCACCCAAAAGACTACCTCTTCGCAGCGACACGGCGAGCGCCCAGAGCGCGATCGACAAGGCGAGGAAAGACGAGAGCACCCAGCCGGTATCCTCGATCAACATCACGAGAAAGAAATGGTTGCCGGCGACGTAAACCAGCGCCGCACCCAACGCGACGGCGCGAGAGATCCGCGACTGGCGCAAAAAGAGGTAAAAGAAATAACCGGTCAGAACGTATCCGGAGAAGTGGATCAGAGAGAGAAGCTTGAAGAACGAACTTGCTTCCCAAATCGGGAATATGTTCAGAAAGCTGAGAATGCTGAGAGGCAATGAAGTCAGCCCCGTCGGCACGTCTTGAGCCGCGCCCCAAAGGCTATGCGTGAAGGAGCTGAATGAGTAATAATGCGCCGCGACGTAATTGCGCATCGCGAGAGTCGATGCCGAGAGGTAGGTCTCGGCGCCTCTTGACGCGGCGTGATAAAGGTAGAATGGCGATACCGAGGGAATCAGAAAGCAGTAAGCAACGGCGATAACCGCCAGGGGCGCAACGTATTCCTTAAGCAGCCACGCGCGGCGCTCGGTGGCCGCAGAGAAAAAGACATCGAGAACCCACGCGGCAACGACGAGAAGCACGAAAACCGCTGCGCCGGCCAGCGGCGACAACAGCATGGCGATCAAGACGCTCGCGAGAAAGCCGGATGCGCGGGCCGTTGCCGGCCAATAGCCGGCTCGCAACGCTGCCGTTCGCGGGATCGCCATCAGCGACGACCCATAAATGCACAGCATAACCAGAAACGTAGTGATTACAGTTGGAACATACTCGCGTAGCGGCGCGTTGGCGCGAAACGCGGGCGATACCGCCGTCATTTGGTGAAAAGCAAACCAGACCGCGAAAATCAGCGCCGCGATGGCAGCAATCGCCCAATGCATCCGGGCTTTCAGGTCAGCGATGGATTTGAACATGAAGAAGCCTTCCGCCCATGAGATATTGCGAAGGCCGGTCATGAAATCGCTCGTTCGCCGGCGTGCCCCGCCGATGCAGGCACTTGGATCAATCACTGCAATTCGACGTTCAACAGGCGGCCGAGCCAAAGATAGAGCCTTAGAACGCGCTCACCCTTCGGCGTCACCCTGACTCCGTTCGCGCGTAACTCGATGACGCCCGAGCCCGACAGTTCCTTGAGCCGCTTGCCATAGATCCTGTCAAACGGAACGGCGGCCATCAGCCGATCGTTCGACAACTGCCGGCTTTCGACCGCTTTCAACGCCGAAAGAATGGTGAGCGTGATCGAGCGGTCGATGGTCACTGGCCCAAGTAAAATCCAGATTCCGCAAAATCCGAGAAAGCAGAGCGGCGCCGTCGCGCTAGCCAGCACATGCGCGCCGACGGACGAGAATCGGCCGACCAGGAAGATCCACGACAGGAACCCGGTTAGCGCCGCCGTGCTCACACCGAGGACGACGGTGCCGAAGCCCACGCCCCGGACAAGACCGAGGCGCGCCGCGCCGACATACGCAACGGCATAAACGACCCATGTCGCCAAGAACACGGCGGCGTACCACAACAGGTCTGCGGGAGCGGGCAAAATCATCCTTTCCCGGACGGTCGTGCGGGAGCGGCGCCCAGCACGATCCGGTTGCCGGCGAGCTCCAGCTGTGCGCCGCAGACGACGGCGGTTTGCCCGTCCCTGCTGAGCGACCGTGCGCCGAACTCAAGCCCGTGCCACGGGCATTTCACGACGTCGTTGTTGAGATGACTGGCGTCGATCTCGGCGCCTTCATGGACGCAGATGCCTGGCCATACTTCGACGCCCTGGTCCTTGCGCCGGAACACGTAAGCCCGGTTGTCGAGCACCACACGGATGGCGCGACCGTTCGGCAGGTCCGAAAGCGCGATCGACGCCCCATTCCGTGGTGACGGAAAGATCGCGTTGTTCTCGACGACATTCGAATTCACGAAATCAGGTTCGTCGGTGAGGAAACGAAATCCCTGCACACGCAGCGTCACGCGCCTATCGCGGACGGGATCGTCCTCTCGGTTCTGTATCTCGTTCACGCGTGTTAACCGGCGATTGAGAATGGGATGAGCAAATCTAAGCCAGCGATGCGACGCGATCAGCCAGCTGATGTCGATCTCGGTGCCGTTGGCGACGACCTTGTTTTCCATGATATTCACGATAACGAAGAGGCCGAAGACGACGACGAACTGGTAAAACCCGTTCTCCTTGAAATAGCCGTCGAATACCGGGATCACTGCCGGCCACCGGCCGAAGCGGGTCAGCGAGAACGCCGATTGCTGCTGGACGAAAACCCGCATTGCTTCGCCGTAGGTGCGATGAATGTAGGGGCGGTGATTCTGGTCCATGTGATTCCAGGCCAAGTCGCGAAGTTCGGACTGACTCGGATACTTGAACTGGCCCCGCGTTATGAATGCGCCGGGAATGAGCTTGCGCAGGCTTTCATCGATCTTGCCCTCGCTTATGAAGCCGACGCCCCATTTTTCGACGAGCGCTGGGTCAAAAAACGCGGGCATCAGTTGGCTCGGTGGATCGACGCGCCGTTCGCGGATTTCTTAGCAACCAATTCGATTGAGTATTCCGCGTCCCATAAAAGGTTGATCGGCTTGGTTGGGTCGTAACCGTCGCTGCAAATCTGCTGGTAGACGATTTCTAGTCCCGCCAAGTTGCGCTGGAGCAGCGGAACGAGGCCGGTCGTGTCAGGCGGATCGTCGCGATCGAGCAGGAAGAAATGCTTATGATCCAGGCAGACGGTCGAAGGTAAAGTGCGTTTGCGCTCGAACAAGTCCCGTTCCGGGAGATAGAGGATCAGGTACCCGCCCGGCTTGAGGACGCGCCACCAATTGCGGACCGCACGCGCCGGGTCGTCCAGATGCTCCAGAACATGCGACGAATAGACGAAATCGAAGGAGTCGTCGGCAATGCCGGCAAGATCGTGCGCGTCGCCGTCTTCCACGTCCCAGCCGCGGCAGTTGGGCACGACGAGATCGCCGCCATAGCCGACGTCGATGCCCCGACCACTGAAATACCGCTCGAAGAATCCTTCGGCCTCGCGCCGCTCTTTCGCCTTGCTGGTTTCTTTGAGCATGACCGGGCGCGCGAACAGCCGAAAACGATACCGGTTGATCTTGTGGTAAAAGACTGGCAGGCGCTTGAACAGGCCAATCGGCAGCGTGTTGGCCAGCCACCAGATAATAATATTCTCGAGCGAGCCGCTGCGCGCCCTCCAAGATCGGGAAGTGACGGTTGGCACCTCTACGCTCCGCCTAATGTCGTTAGACGTGGGCAATGCTCACGACGATATACATGCATCGTCTCGCGTTGAAAAAGACATCTTTCGGATTGGCCCAGCATGCGCCCACGAGCCCCAGGCGCGGGCAATACTGGCGCGCGCATGTGACCTTGTTCAACAAGAAATTGTCCCGGCCGAGGCGGCTGGCAACGACCCCTGCGGAATCGTGGGTGGTGCACCGAGCGCCGGTGTCGCTGAATGCGGGCGCTGCGGTTCGGGCCCGCGCCGCGGCCGGCGCTCGATGCCGCGGAGGGCGAACGCCGGCGCGCCGAAACGCGCCTGCCAAGCGCCACTTGCGGCGGATTGACTTGAAAATCCGGGCCTTCCGGGCTAAAAACGTTCGGGGACAAGCCTATAATCGAGTGCTCGAGGACGGGTATGGAAGGTGTTGCATCGGCAGGCGATCGCCGCGAGCGCGCGGATGCCGCCGGCCGTCCCGTCGAGATCGGCTTGGTCCAGATCAACAACAGCTTCTCGGGCCAGAACTACCTGCCGTACTCGGTGGCCCTGCTCGAGTGCTACGCGCGCCATGAGGCCGCCAACCCAGCGCGCTATCATTTCCATGTGCCGATCTACAAGCGCATCTCGATCAGCAAGGCGGTCGAGCAGCTCGTCGGCTGCGACATCGTCGGTTTCAGCACCTATGTCTGGAACGGCCAGATTTCGCTCGAGATCGCCCGACGCCTCAAGGCGCGCCGACCGGAAATCCTGATCGTCTTCGGCGGCCCGCACGTTCCCGACCAGCCCGAGGAATTCTTGCGCGCCAATCCGTTCATCGACGTCGCCGTGCACAACGAGGGCGAACAGACCTTCGTGCGCCTGCTCGAGATGTTTCCGTCGCGCGATTGGGCCGAGGTTGCGGGCGTGAGCTTTATCGCCCCCGACGGCAGCTTCACGAAAAATCCCAACGGCGAGCGTTTCCGTGATCTCGATGAGGTGCCCTCGCCCTTCCTCGAGGAGATGTTCGACCCGGTGATGCGCGCCAATCCGGACGAGCATTGGATCGGCCTGTGGGAGACCAACCGCGGCTGTCCGTTCCAGTGCACCTTCTGCGACTGGGGCTCGGCTACCGCAGCCAAGGTGACCAAGTTCGGCATGGATCGGCTCGTCGCGGAAGTCGACTGGTTCTCCAAGAACAAGGTCGAATACATCTTCTGCTGCGATGCGAATTTCGGCATTCAGAAGCGCGACGTCGAGATCGCCGAGTACGTCGCCAAGGTGAAGGCCGAATCCGGCTATCCCGTGGCGCTGTCGGTCCAGAACACCAAGAACGCGACCGAGCGCGCCTATCTGACGCAAAAGATCCTGTCCGACGCCGGCCTCAACAAGGGCGTGGCGCTCTCCATGCAGAGCGTCGACATGACGACGCTCGAGGCGATCAAGCGCGATAACATCTCGCTCGACACCTACATGGAATTGCAGCGCCGCTTCACCCGCGACAAGGTCGAGACTTACAGCGATCTGATCCTCGGCCTGCCCGGTGAGACCTACGATTCTTTCGTCGAGGGCGTGCGCCTTTTGATCGAGACCGGCCAGCACAACCGCATCCAGTTCAACAACCTGTCGATCCTGCCGAATGCCGAGATGGGCGATCCCGCGTATCAGAAGAAATACGGCATGGAGACGGTCGAATCGAAGATCATCAACATTCATGGCGAGCGGATCGAGCTTGAGGACGACGTGCCGGAGATCCAGCAGCTGGTGATCGCGACATCGTCGATGCCGCGCCCCGATTGGCGGCGCACGCGCGCCTTCTGCTGGATCACAGCGCTCTTGCATTTCGACAAGCTGTTCCAGATTCCGCTCATCACCGCGCACGAGCTGGCCGGGATTTCGTACCGCGAGATGCTCGAGGCGTTTCTCGAGGTCGACGGCGCAAAATATCCGCTATTGGGGGAGATTCGCGATTTCTTCATCGACGAGGCCAAGCGCATCCAGGAAGGCGCGCCCGAATACGTCTTCTCCAAGGAGTATCTCGGCATCTATTGGCCGGCCGACGAATACATCTTCATCAAGCTGACCGCCGAGAAGAAGTTCGACGAGTTCTATCGCCAGGCCGGCGGATTGCTGACGGGCCTGGTCAGGCGTCATGGCGGCGACTTGGGCGTCGAGAAAATGGTCGAGGATGCGCTGCGCGTGAACCGCGCGCTGGTGAAGCAGCCGCATCGGCGCGACAACGAAATCGTCGAGATCGGCGCGGATCTGATGAGCTTCTACAACGGCGTCCGCCAGGGTGAGAAGGCGCCGCTGCATGACGTAGCGACGGCGGTGCAGATCGACCGCGCCAGCCAGTCCTATGACGACTTCCAGACTTGGTGTCGCGAAGTGGTGTGGTGGGGCAACAAAAAGGGCGCCTATCTCTACAGCAACCGCACCGTCGAAACGCAGATGGCCGGCCATTTCTAGCCGGCGATCGTTTCCACCGCGTCCATGAAATACCGGCCACTCGGCGATACCGGCATCGTCGTTTCCGAGATCGGCTTCGGCGCCTGGGGCATAGGCGGCCGTACCGTCGGCGAAACCTCGTACGGTGACACCGACGATTCGCGTTCGGCCGCAGCACTCGACAGCGCCCTCGATCGCGGCATTACCTTCTTCGATACCGCCAACGTCTATGGCGACGGACACAGCGAGGAGTTGATAGGCGCCGCGTTCGCCAAAAAGCGCGACCGTGTGGTGATCGCCACCAAGGCAGGGTTGAGCAAATTCGGCGAGCCGCCCGATTTTTCGGGCATCGCCCTACGCCGCTCTCTCGAATCGAGCCTCAGGCGCCTTGAGACCGACTATGTCGATCTCTTCCAGCTACACAACCCGCCAGCGGATCTGTTCCGCACGTCGTCCAAAACCTATGCCGCGCTTCAAGACCTCCAACGCGAAGGCAAGACGCGCGCATTTGGCATCTCGGTCAAGGCGCCCGCCGACGCGCTCGCCATTCTCGAAACCCATGCTGTCGCGTCGATCCAGGTCAACCTCAACATGCTCGACGTGCGCGCCGTCGATTCGGGATTGCTCGAAGTGGCCACGCGGCGTGGAGCCGCCGTCATCGCGCGTACCCCCCTCTGTTTCGGCTTTCTCTCGGGTGCGGTAACCGCCAATACGCAATTTCCGCCCGGCGACCATCGCCGAGGCTGGCCGCGCGCGCAGATTGAGCGCTGGATCGCAGGCGCCGCGGCGGTACACGCGGCGGCACAAGCGCCGGCTGGCCAATCACGCAGCCAAGTGGCGCTACGCTTCTGTCTGTCCTTCCCGGCGGTATCCTCGGTCATCCCCGGCATCCTGTCCGCCGATGAGGCGGCACAGAACAGCCAGGCGAGTGATTTCGGCCCGCTGCCGGGTACCGCCCGTGATGGCATCCTGGCCGTTAACCGCCAGATGGATTCGTTCGCGCGCTCTGAACGCTAGCCCTTCGCGCCCGCCTCGTCGGCCAGCAGCAGCGCCAGTGGCATAGCTTGGCCCATCGAGACGAATTCACCGGCCTTGAGCGCGCGATGGATTTCGTCTCGCGTCAGATAAGTGAGCTCGCCCTGCTCGAGATCGTCCGACGCCGGCGTGCGCGTCACCGTGGCATCGGTGGCGTGGAAGTAATGGCTGGTGCTGAAGCCATAGGTGCAGCTGGTCGCCCAGCTCGACATCGCCCGCCAGAACGGCGCCTCAGCGCCCACCTCTTCGAGCAGTTCGCGCCGTGCCGCCGCCAGTGGTGTCTCGCCGGCGTCGACCCGGCCGCCTGGCAGGGCGAGACCGGTCCGCCGCACGCCGTGTCGATACTGCCGCAGCACCATGATTCGCCGGTCGGCCGTCTCGGCAACGATGCTGACGAAATCGCCGGTCTCGATATGGTGGTAATCGGATATGACGCGACCGTCCGGCAATTCGACCGTCTCGACCGACAACTCGACGAAAGGCGGCGCGGCGTAAATCACCTTCCGCTTGAGGATGCGCCAGGGTTTGATCATCGCGTCCGCCTTCTCCTTCGCGTCTCGCACGGCTGCGTGATAGTATCGCGCGGGAAAAAAGACCACCATGGCGGCGCGCAAAATTCTCATCTGCGGGGCGACTGGCTTCATTGGCCGGAACTTGACCCAACACTTCGCTGCGCGTGGCGATTGCGAGCTGCATGCTGTGCGCCTGACGCGAGCCGAATACGCCTGCCCGGGCGTTACCTGGCATCGCGTCGATCTGCGTCAGTCCGAGGGCGTTGAAAACCTGCTGAAGGGGTTCGATGTCGTCATCCAGGCAGCGGCCACCACCTCGGGTGCCAAGGACATCTTGACGCGACCCTATATCCACACGACCGACAACGCCGTGATGAATTCCCTGCTACTGCGCGCCGCCTACGAAGCGCGCGTAAAGCACTTTGTGTTTTTCAGCTGCTCGGTGATGTATCCATCAAGCCCCACGCCGCTCACGGAGGACGACTGGCACCCCGGTCAACCGATGGTGCCGCAATATTTCGCCAGCGGCTGGACCAAGCTCTATATCGAGCAGATGTGCGATTTTTACGCTCGGCTCGGCGCGACGCGGCACACTGTCATCCGGCATTCCAACATTTATGGGCCGCACGACAAATTTGACCTCGAGCGCAGCCACGTATTCGGCGCCACCGTCACCAAGGTGATGAACGCCCGCGACGCGATCGAAGTCTGGGGCACCGGCGAAGAGGCGCGCGATTTTCTCTATGTCGACGACTTGGTCGATTTCGTCGAACGCGCGGTCGAGCGCCAAACGGAGCCGTTCGCCCGCTACAATGTCGGCAGCGGCCGCGCAGTGTGCGTCAAAGATATTGTAACGAAGATCGTCGCCGCCAGCGGCAAACGCCTCGCCGTCCGTCACGATTTATCGAAGCCGACGATCAACACCTCGCTCTGCCTCAACAGCGCCAAGGCGGCGCGGGAACTGGGCTGGCAACCCCGTGTTTCGCTTGACGACGGCATTGCGTTGACGCTCGCGTGGTGGCGGCGGAACGCGGCAAAGTCCGCACAGCCGGAAGCCGTGCAAAGCTAGTTTTTTCGTCATCGAAACAATCGGTTCGTCGAGCCGAAGCGGGCCAAGTGGCGATTGATGGCGCCAGGGAGATGTGTTACCCAATGCACGAAATTCGGGGGTCGGTTTCCGTGTCGTGTCGTGAACGCTTGTCGCCTGCGGGGCGGCTCAACCGGCCCCTGGCAACGGACAAGCTATGACCAGTTCCACAACTGCTGCGCAACTCGAAACGATCTATCACGACCTCTACCGTATACGCCGCGTCGAGGAGAAGATCATCGAGGTCTATCCGACCGATGCGATCAAGAGCCCGGTGCATCTGTCGATCGGGCAGGAATCTGTCGCGGTCGGCGTGTGTGGCGCGCTCCGTCCCGACGATATCGCCTTCGGCACCTATCGCGGGCATGCGCTTTATCTCGCGAAGGGTGGCGACCTGAAGCGGATGATCGCCGAGCTTTACGGCAAGCGCGACGGCTGCGCCGGCGGCAAGGCGGGGTCGATGCATCTGATCGACGTCGGCGCTGGCATGATGGGTACCTCAGCGATCGTCGCCACCACCATTCCGCAGGCGGTCGGCTATGCCTTCGCTCTCAAGACGAGCAAGAGCAAATCCATCGTCACCGCGTTCTTCGGCGAAGGCGCGATGGACGAAGGCGTCACCTATGAAAGCCTCAATTTCGCAGCGCTTAAGAAGCTGCCGATCTTCTTCGTATGCGAAAACAACAATTTTGCGATCTATTCGCATATCCGCGATCGCATGCCCGAGCCCAATCCCTGCGAGCGCGCTGGCGTCTTTCGCATCCCGGCCGAGCGCATCGAGAACGGCGACGTGCAGAAGATCCGCGCCACCAGCGAGAAGGCGGTCGGCGAGATCCGCGCCGGCGGGGGCCCGCGCTTCATCGAATGCATGACCTATCGCTGGCGTGATCACGTCGGGCCGGAGGAAGACCGGCGCTGGAAATACCGGCCTGATGCCGAGCTTGACGCCTGGATCAAGCGTGACGAGGTGGCGCGCGTTGGCGGCATGCTGGGTAAGGCCGCGCGCCAGAAAATCGAGAACGACGTGGGAGCCGAGATAGCGGAGGCCTTCGCCTTCGCCGAGAAGAGCCCCTTCCCCGGTCCCGACGAACTTTCCGTCAATGTCTTCCATGCATAGTTCGAATCGTAGCCTTACCTACGCCCAAGCGCTCTATGAAGGACAGCGGCAGGAGATGGAGCGCGATCCCAGCGTCTTCGTCTTTGGGCTCGGCGTCGACGATCCGCGCGGCATGTACGGAACCACGCTCGATCTTCACAAGCTGTTCGGGTCCGACCGCAATTTTGACACGCCGCTGTCGGAGGACGCCATGACCGGCGTCGCCATTGGCGCGGCGCTCGCTGGCATGCGGCCGGTCCATGTGCATCAGCGCATGGACTTCCTGCTGCTGTGCATGAACCAACTGATCAACATCGCCGCCAAGAGTAGCTACAT
>DATLUE010000331.1:0-4661 GCA_035533255.1 Allostellaceae bacterium
CGATAAGCGCCTCGATGAGGCTGACGCTCAACGAGAAGAACCCCGTCAGCAGCTGAGTCACAGAAAGCTGGTTGGCTTTCAGGCGGTTGAGCAGGTATTTGCCAAATGGCCCCTGATCGAGTTTCGCGCCAATCTGGTGACTCGCCGAGACGACCCGCTTCAATACAACAGAAAACTCGGCCGAAATCTGCGACCCAAAAATCTAGGCTGCGGCAAAGACGAAGGCAAAAATGATCAGTCCAGCGAACGCGAGGCTGAGCCAACGCGGCAGTGGCGTCCAACGCTGAAACGGTTCAGCGACCAGCGTCATCAGCGCCGACATCAGCAGAGCGCCAAAGCCAAGGATAACGACGTTGGAAAGCCGCCAAAGCAAAAGCGGCGC
Source organism: Allostellaceae bacterium (assembly GCA_035533255.1). Taxonomy (GTDB): domain Bacteria; phylum Pseudomonadota; class Alphaproteobacteria; order ATCC43930; family CGMCC-115725; genus CAIKMD01. The sequence goes on from DATLUE010000331.1 coordinate 383, forward strand.
GGCGGCGACCAGTACAAAGGTCGCCGCAAAAGCCACAAAGTTGCGGTAGGTTAAGGTCACGTTAGCGTCTCACTCGGATATGCGGCGGCTACGGCGCCTGCCGGCTAAGGAAATGCCGGCAGCGGCGCAATGGTTGATGACGACGCGAAATTCGACCGACCCGCTAGATCCGCTGGTCGGCGTAAGCGCGCAATGGGCTCTCGAACCTCTTTTCTGCTTCAGGGCGCGCAACAGACAAGGTTCAGAAGGATCTGACGGCGGTCGCACTGCACGATCTTCATCGCATTCAAGCGCGCGGGGCCGATCCGCCGGATCCGGTTCACGCCGCCCGTTTGAACTCCGCGCTCGAAGAAATCCAAAACGCATTCGACAATGGCGTAAACGCCACAAGAGGAAATCAGCCGAGCCGCTAAATCTTAGGAATGTCAGAGCCTCACGTTGTTTCAGCAGTAAGCATCCGCCCAGCGCCGCGGCGCCGTCTATTTTATTCAGGCGGCGAGGTCGATGGATTTTAAGCGGGTCCAGTTCCAGGGTAGCAAATCTTGAAGCCCGCTCTGTGGGATCTCCGCGATGCGAGCCAGCACGTCAGCGAGCCATGCCTGGGGGTCGACGCCGTTCAGTTTTGCTGTTTATGCCGCCCGCCGAACTATGCCGAGTCGGGTCGTTTTCCCCAGATTTCTGGCTGACCAGCGTTTGATCGGTTCGGCATAGTTCGTTCTGTACCTCCGCTTTCAACCGCGGAGAACAGGAAGATGGAAGTTGAAGAGTACTTAGTCAGAAGCCGGCTGTACCGGCGTCTCAGAAGCGAGCCGCACGGACGGCTCATCGAGTGCTACGCCGTTCGTCTCGTCGAAGAGAGGCTCGTTCAGCATGGCGCGTGGCGTTGCCTCAACGTGGTTTGCGGGCTCCTGAGTTGGATCGCGGGCCGTCGCTATAATCTGATTGATCTCGATGAGCAGGTCGTTGAGCGGTACCTCCGACATCGAGGCGGGAGGCAATCTATCCAACCCGGTGACCGGGCAGCGCTCAAGCGATGGTTGTCGGTGCTGCGCGAGGAAGGCGCAATCGCGCCGTTGGTGCTACCGCCTCTCACCCCGCACGAACGGATCTTCAAGGAGTTCGATGCCTACCTGCGATCAGAGCGCGGCTTGGCCCCGAGGTCCATCGTACGCCATCTCCCGGTCATCCGCAGGTTTTTGCACGAGGTGTGCTCCGGCGCCGCCGCCGCCCTGTGCAAGATCAACCAAGAGGACGTGATCCGCTACATTGAGCGCCACGCCCAGGATTGGAGCCCGGGAACAGGCAAGGCGATGTGCTGGTCATTGCGCGCCTTTCTCCGTTACCTCCACCATCGGGGGCTGAACGCGCGCCCGTTGGCGGATTGCGTTCCATCGATGCGGCGATGGAAGCTCGCAACTCTGCCGACCTATCTGCCTGCCGCACAGGTGCGGAAGGCTCTCGACGGTTGCGACCGAAAGACGGTGATGGGACGGCGCGACTACGCCATTCTGTTGTTGCTGGCCAAACTCGGCCTGCGGGCCAACGAGGTCGCGACGCTCACGCTCGATGATATCGACTGGCGCGCCAGCGAGATACTCGTTCGCGCCAAGGGCCGACAGCGTGCACGGATGCCGATTCCGCCTGACGTTGGCGCGGCCATCGTTGCATATCTGCGCAGTGGCCGCCCAAAGTCGTCGTGCCGACGGTTGTTCGTCCGCACACTCGCGCCGCACATCGGGTTTGCTTCCGGATGTGCGGTCACCATGATCGCCAAGGCCGCCCTCGATCGCGTTGGAATCGAAGGTTGCGCACACCGCGGCGCTCATATCTTCCGACACAGTCTCGCTACCGAGCTTCTCCGATCTGGCGCGACCTTGTCGGAGATCGGACAGTTGCTGCGGCACGAGAACCACGACACTACGCGGATTTACGCGAAGGTCGATATCGATGCGTTGAGAACATTGAGCCTGCCCTGGCCGGGAGGCATGCAATGACCAATCTGCGCACCGCACTCGATAAGTACCTGAGCATGCGCAAGGGGTTTGGATACAAGTACGAGCACCAGACCCGTCGGCTCGCCGACTTCGTCGCCTTCATGGAGAAGCGCAAGGCCAGGATCATCACGACGAAGCTGGCAATGGAATGGGCAACGCTGCCGCCCGATCGTCATGCATCCTGGGCGCTGCGATTGAGCGACGTGCGCGGGTTCGCGCGCCATGTCGCTAACTTCGATCCGCGAACGGAGGTACCGCCCGTCGGCATGCTGCCCGGATGGAAGCGCGCCAAGCCCTATGTCTACAGCGATGCGGAGATCGATGCGTTGCTGACGGCAGCGCTAGCTCTGCCGCCAGCGGGCGGGCTGCGCCGATGGACCTACCATACCCTGTTCGGGCTGATCGCGGTGACGGGCATGCGTATATCCGAAGCGCTGGGCCTGGAGCGTGATGACGTCGACCTCGACGCCGGCGTGCTGACGGTCCGGCTGACCAAGTTCGGCAAGTCGCGGCTCGTGCCATTGCATCCGACGACGAGAACCGCGTTGCGCGACTACGCCCGCCGGCGCGACGCGATGCTCGGATCACGCTGCGGCTCGACCTTCTTCGTTGCCGAACAGGGAGGCCGCTTGCTGCACCAGTACGTTCATCGCGTCTTCTGGCGATTGTCCCGAGAGATCGGGTTGCGGCGCCCAGGTGATCGTACCGGGCCACGCGTGCACGACTTCCGTCATCGCTTCGCCATCCGGACGCTGCTCGACTGGCATCGCGAAGGCAAGGACGTCGAGCAGCAACTCCCAGTGCTCTCCACTTACCTCGGCCACGCCTGCGTGCGTGATACCTACTGGTATCTCTCGGCCTGCCCCGAATTGATGGAAGAAGCGGCGCGGCGTCTCGATCGGCGGTGGGAGGTGACGCCATGAAGCCCGCCTGCAATGTCGCCACGTTGATCGAGCGCTTCTTCACCGAGCGCCTCATGCGCCAGCGCAATGTTAGCGCCAACACGATCGCCTCCTACAGGGACACGTTCCGGCTGCTGTTCATGTTCGCACAGGTGCAGCTGCGGAAGCCCCCATCGGCCCTGACGCTCACCGATTTGGACGCAACGTTCATCGGCACGTTCCTAACCGATCTCGAGGTAAAGCGCGGCGCCAGCGCGAAGACGCGTAACCTGCGTCTGACCGCTATCCGATCCTTCTTCAGGTTCGTGTCCTTCGAGGAGCCGGCACACAGTGCGCTGATCCAGCGCGTGCTCGCCATTCCAACCAAGCGCCACGATAAGCGACAGGTGCACTTCCTGACGCGCCTCGAGATCGAGGCGGTTCTCGCAGCGCCCGATCGAACGACGTGGCTTGGCCGCCGCGATCACACCTTGCTGCTGGTCGCGTCCCAGACGGGCTTACGCCTCTCCGAGCTAACTGGCCTTGACCGGGATGCCGTCCACCTCGGGTCTGGCGCACACGTACGATGCGTCGGTAAAGGGCGGAAGGAGCGGACCACTCCGCTGACCACACTCGCTCGGTGTGCGCTCCAGGCATGGCTCAAGGAACCGTTACGGAAAGGAGCAACAGCGTTGTTCCCCAACGTGCACGGGGGACGGCTCAGTGCCGACAGCGTCCAGTCGCTGCTGGGAAAGCATGTTCGTGTCGCTCACAAGAGTTGCCCATCTTTGAAGGCCAAGAGCGTGTCACCGCATGTGCTGCGGCACAGTGCTGCGATGGAACTGCTGCAAGCCGGCGTCGACTGCTCCGTGATCGCGCTGTGGCTCGGTCATGAATCGGTCGAGACGACACAGACGTACCTGCACGCCCACCTCGCCCTCAAGGAAGCTGCCTTGGCGAAGCTTAAGCCGTACGAGCGCTGCAAGCGAACCCGCTTCCAGCCGAACGACCGCCTGCTCGCCTTCCTAGAGGCGCTCTGAATGACCAGACTATGCCGAATGGAATGGGGCAACCATGCACGCGATCGACGGTGCCAGCATGACAACGACGTGCCATACCGGACTCGTTCGGCATAGTTCGGCGGGCGGCATAAACCGCCCTATGCCGAGCGCGGCATAGTGCTGTCTGGATCAGCGAGTACATGAGCGCGGCCCGTTCGCCGCCGCGATCCGATCCGGCGAAGAGCCATGACTTTCTGCCGAGCGCAATCGCAGGGTTATTCTGCCCATACCGGGCAAGAAGTCGAGATTCACTATCGCTGGCACGCGCTGCACGGACGGTCAGTTCGGCGCTTCTATGGTGAGAAGCGCTCCGGGACTGATGTTGTCGTCGTTGAAGGAGAAC
>DATLUE010000332.1:0-21387 GCA_035533255.1 Allostellaceae bacterium
ATTCCGACCATTTGACGCTGACGGAAGCGGAAGCGGCGTTTCTCAAAGCTGCGGCCGACACGATCATTCCCGCCGACGCACTCTCGCCTTCGGCCAGCGCGTGCGGCGTCATCGACTTCATCGATTGCGAGCTCGCCGGCCCTTACGGGGAGGGCGCGCGGCTCTATCGCGACGGGCCGATCGCCAAGGGCAAGCCCGAGCACGGCTATCAGCTTGGCCTGACGCCGCGCGAATTCTTCCGCGCCGGCATCGCGGCGGCCGACGCCTGGACGACGGCGCGCTTCGGCTGCGGTCTCGCGGCGCTCGATGAGGCGCAGCGCGCGACGGCGCTGAGCGAGATGGAAAGCGGCACGGCGCGCTTCGCCGATTTCGAGGCGCGCGAATTCCTCGAGGCGCTGCTGGCGATCGTCATGGAAGGCTTTTTCGCCGATCCCTATTACGGTGGCAATCGCGACCTGGCCGGCTGGAAGATGATCGGCTATCCCGGCCTGCCCGCGGATTATCAATCCGCGATCGAGAAATTCCGCGGCAAGCGCTATTCGGTAAAGCCGCGCTCGATCGGCGATTACGCTTGAGGCCTCCGGCGTGACGACGCGGCTCAAGCGCGCCGATGCGGTCATCGTCGGCGTTGGCTGGAGCGGCAGCATCCTCGCGCGCGAGCTGACCAAGGCCGGCATGACGGTCGTGGGGCTCGAGCGCGGCAAGATGCGCTTGCCGGAGACCGATTTCGCGCTGCCGTTCATCCGCGACGAGCTCAAATACGCGGTGCGGCAGGAATTGGTGCTCGATCCCGCGCTTGAGACCTTGACCCTGCGCCACGCGCCGAGCGAATCGGCCCTGCCCGTCCGCCGCTTCGGCGCGTTCATGCCGGGCATGGGGCTGGGCGGCGCGGGCACGATCTGGAACGGGATGACCTGGCGCTTTACCCCGTTCGAGCACCGGCTGCGCAGCCGCATCGCCGAGCGCTATGGCAAGAACGCGATCGCCGACGAGCTGACGATCGCCGATTGGGCCATGAGCTATGACGAGCTCGAGCCGTTCTACGACCGTTTCGAGAAACTATGCGGCACCTCGGGAAAGGCCGGCAATCTGCGCGGCGAGCGGGTCGAAGGCGGCAACATCTTCGAAGGCCCGCGCCAGTCGGACTATCCCAATCCGCCGCTGATCGCATCGCATGCCGGCAAGCTGTTCGAGGCGGCGGCGGCGAACCTCGGCTACCACCCCTATCCGACGCCGTCGGCCAATCTCAGCCGGGAATACACCAACCCCGAAGGCGCGACGCTCAACCCGACGCTTTATTGCGGACATTGCGATCGCTTCGGTTGCGCGACCAACTCCAAGGCGAGCCCCCATTCGACGATCCTGCCGGTCCTGCTCGGCGATCCGCTGTTCGATCTGCGCTGCGATGCCTGGGTGACGGAGCTGGTTTACGACCAGGCCGCGCGCAAGGTGACCAGCGTGCGCTATACCGATACCACCAGTGGCGAGGAATACGAGCAGCCCGCCGACATGGTCGCGCTCTGCGCCTATCCGTTCACCAACACCAAGCTGATGCTGCTCTCGAAAATCGGCGCGCCTTACGATCCGCTGACCGGCAGCGGCGCGGTCGGGAAAAACTACTGCTACCAGGTCACCGGCACCGTTCCAGCGTTCTTCGAGAACGAGGAGATCAACCCGTTCATGGCAACCGGCGCCAACGCCATGAACATCGACGATTTCAACGGCGATAATTTCGATCATGGCGGCTTGGGCTTCCACGGCGGTGCGCTGATCTTCGCCAGCCCGGTTCATGGCCGGCCCATCGTGGGGCGCCTTGCGCCGCCGGGCACGCCGCGCTGGGGCCACGGGTGGAAAGAGGCGACCGCCCAATGGTACAACCGCGCTTTCACGATCCATGCTTCAGGCGCAAATTTCGCGCATCGCGATAATTATCTCGATCTCGACCCGACCTACCGCGACAAGCTCGGCCGGCCGCTGCTCCGCATGACCTATAATTTTCACGACAACGACCGGAAGCTCTCGGCCTTCGCGACCGGCAAGGCGGTCGAGATCGCCCAGGCGATGAACCCGACGATTCTCGGCACGCCGATGCCGCGGCGCGGCAATTTCCACATCGTGCCCTATCAATCGACCCACAACACCGGCGGCACGATCATGGGCGGCGATCCCAAGACCAGCGTCGTCAACCGTTATCTCCAAAGCTGGGACGCCGACAACCTCTTCATCATCGGCGCATCGACCTTTCCGCAAAACCCCGGCCATCCGCCGACCGGCGCGGTCGGCGCGCTATCCTATTGGGCGGCGGACGCGATCACGCACCGGTATCTGAAATCGCCGGGACCGCTGGTGCAAGCCTAGGCGCGCCGGCGGGTTGCAACCAAGGCCCCCGCGGCACCGGGCTTTCGCGTTCAGAAGGTGATGTTGGTTCGGACGCCGAGCACCAGCTCGTCGCCGATCCGCGTGCCCGGCGCCTTTGGGTTTTGAATGCCGGCTCCGGGATTGACGACATATTGAAGGTCCGGCTGAACCTGCCACCAGGGCGCGATCTGGGCTTGGTAGGTCAGCTCGACGAAAGTCTCGCTCGAGCGAACCGGCGAGAATTGCCCGGGCGAGAACGCCGCCATGTCCCGGTCGAGCCCGCGGGCGTTTGCGCCGATTTGGGCAAAGCCGAAGCCCAACCCGAAACTATCGTCGTCCCGGGCCGGCAGGGGGGCTTTCAGATCGACGCCGGCGTTGACGCTGAACGCGATCAGATTGCGATCGCCGGGGGCGCCCATCGCGCGCGCGAAAACGCCGAGGGCTTGCGGCGATTCCGCGGCCGGGTGCCAGATCGCCTGATCCACCACGCCATAGATGCTGAAATTGTGCCGCCGCATGAGCGGCATGCCATTGCTCGCCGGGTCCGCCAGCGAGCGCCCATTGCTGTCAAATCTCGGATCGGGGAAAGCAGCCGTATCATACCACATGCCGAGCTTGTATGTGCCGGGAAGCCCCGTCGAAGCCGTGGCGGGCCGATGCGCGTCATCGGCAATCGGCTGATTGATCGCGTATTGCACTTCGCCGATGAACAAGACGCCGCTGCCCAGATTGAATTTCACGCCGGCCCGTTCCGCGCCGCGCAACTGCGAATCATTGCTGAAGGGGCCGCCCGGCGGGTTATCGTCGAACGCGCCGCCGAGCAGCGTCAACGCCCCGGCCGGCTTTGCCTTGAGGCGAATCCCGAGCGAGGACAACGGATAGGCAGGGCCGCCGCCATAGAGGTCGGCCGACGGCACCATCGGCCAACCCGTCATCGTGTTGAGAAAGAGACCGGAATATTGGCTGACGATGAATTCCTGGTCGAGGCTTTGCTGACCGAGCTTGACGTCCACGGCATCGTCGCGGAAGCTTTGCTGGTACCACAATTCCCACAGCCGGGTTGCGCGGTTCGCTTCGATGCCGCTCGCGGTCTGCAAATTGTCGAGATAATCGGCGCTGAGATTGCGGCCGTGGATTTGCAGCATGCTCGCATTGAAGCTGCCGCCATCCCAGCCGAGCGTCTTCCCGCTATCGATGCCAAGGGTCGCCGTGGTCAGGCCGTCATAGTCGAAACCGCGACCGATGCCGCCCGCGACATTGCCGAGGAACTCGCTGGTCTCCTGCAAACCAACGGTAATGCCGTGATTGCCGAGCACGGTCCGCAGGCCGCCCAGGTCGCCGAACAGATCGGCGCGCGTCCAGAGATCGTCGGCGCCGCCCGGCGATGGCGCGCCTTGCGCGAAGGCGTCGCTTGCGTCGATGGAAACCGCACCGCCGAGACAGAAGGCGAGAAGAACCAGCCTCATTCGATCGAGCCGCGATGGCGTGCGCGAGCGCAAGATCATCGGCGTGTCCCCAAAATTGCCAACCGGCGGCGGCCGCGAGCGAGCGCTCGCGACCGCGTCAGGGTTTCGCGAAAGAACGCTCGAACCTGACCGTCCGGTGGAACGATGGATCTGCCCATCGGCGCGATCCCGCACGCGGCAGGACCGCCGACGGGCGTCTCCGTCATACGCTGGTTTGCGTTAAGACCGCGTCCCGCGACGGCCGCCGGTCACGACCCTTCATCGTCAGCGCCGCCCGGAGCGACGACGACATCATGCGTCGCAGGCGGCGTTTTCTCGTCCGGACCGGCGGTCTTGCCGGCGGCAGCCGCCACCACCTTGAGCCTGGCGAACATGCCATTCTTCATATGCATGGCTTGATTGCAGATGAGGAGATAGGTGCCGGGGGTGAGATCGAAGGTCTTTTTACCGGCAGCGCCGGGCTTCAGGTCCGAGACTTCGCCGAGCGACTTGATCTGGCTCTCGACCACCTTGCCAGCTTTCTCGTCGTAAGGGAGCGGGGCACCTGTATCTTTAATCACGATGACCTCGTGAATGAGCTGCTTCGACTCGTTCTTGGCGCTCAGGGTCACCTTGCCGGCCGGCACGACGTTGCGGTCGAGCAACATTTTCATATCGCTCATGTTCTTCGTCGTCGCATCCTGCAACTGGATGTTGACGACGGAATCCGCCGCATAGGACGGAGCAGCAAGCGCAACGGCACAAACCGCCGCTACCATGCCGCTCAATGCGAAAATACCCAACTTCATTCAAATCTCCCTAATGCTTAGGCCGATGTCTCGGCGTCTCAAGGATAGGTTCCTTGGTCGAAACCCGTCAAGGCATCGACACCGACCGGTCGCCGACGGTGCGGCGCTTGATCGGCGGCACGGGCGGTCTCAGAATGTCGATCGTCGGTTCAGCCTCAACCCACCAAAAGGAACGGCTCCCTTGCGGTATCCGCGCGGCGCCCGGTTCGCGATTTCGCGTCGCGTGGCAATGAAATTCGGTGCCGGCGCTCTGGTCGGGGCGAGCGTGGCAAGCGAGGCCGGACGCGATGCGTCCGCCACTGCCGAGCCAACCGGACCAGCCGATCGCTTGACGCGCGAGCAATATGACGGCCTGGCGGCGCTTGCGGAGCGCATCTGGCCCGGCGCCGTCGCCGCCGGCGCGTTGATCTACATCGACCGCGCGCTCGCGGGCGCTTACGCGCGCGACCTCGCAAGCTACCGCGTCGTTCTCGCCGCGCTCGACGCGCGCGCGAAGCAGCAGTTCGGCGAACGCTTTGCCGCAGTCAAGGGCGAGCAGCAGGATGCGTTGCTGCGCGCTCTCGAGGCCGATGCGCTCGGCGAATTGCGCGCCGCGAATGGACCGGCGCTCTTCGAGATGCTGCGGGCGCATGTCATGGAAGGCGTGCTGAGCGATCCGGTTTACGGCGGCAATCGCGATTTCGCAGGATGGAAGGACGTCGGCTATCCCGGACCCTATCGTCTCTACACGAAGGACGAGCAGACGAGCACGCAGCCTTTGCACATGCCGTATCGCAGCATCAAGGATCTCTGAGCCCGCGGCGGTGAAATAGGCATGTCGACGCTTCCCAAAAAGGATGTCGTGATCGTCGGGTACGGCGCAGCCGCGGGTCCGGTCTCGTTGGAGCTGGCCGCGGCCGGATATTCGGTCGTGGTTCTCGAGCGCGGGCCCCATCTCACGACCGAGCGGGATTTTCAAACCGGATCTTTCGACAGCTTGCGGTGGGCGGTTCGCCAGGAAATGGTGCCAGGCGCCGATATCATGCCGCTGACCTTCCGCAACCGCGCCGACCAGGTTGCGATCCCGGCACCCTATCGCATGGCGAGCGCGGTCGGCGGCTCGTCGATCCATTGGAGCGGCCAATCCTGGCGCTTTTACGAAGACGATTTCCGTCTTCGATCGGCGCTCGATGCCGCCTATGGCAAAAGCGGGCTCGCCGACCATCTGGCGGCGGATGGCGCGGCGCTCGCGGATTGGCCGCTCGCCTATCGCGAGTTGGAGCCATTTTACGACAAGGTCGAATACCATATCGGCATCGGCGGCTGGCCGGGCAATATCGCAGGCGCGATCCGGCCGTTGCGTTCCGACGAAGGCAATCCGTTCGAGGCGCCGCGCAAACGCGACTACCCGTTTCGCCCGCTTCGGGACAACGCGACCGATCTGGTTTTTCGCGAGGCTGCGCTGGCTCTGGGCCTAAAGCCGTTTCATGTCCCCACCGCGATCACGACCGAAGACTGGACCTCGCCCTACGGAATTTCGCGGAACGCCTGCACCTATTGCTCTTACTGCATGAATTACGGCTGCTGGAACGGCTCGAAGGGGAGCAGCCTGGTGGCATTGCTGCCCGCCGCTCTGAAAAGCGGAAATTTCGAGCTGCGAGCCAATGCGCATGTCCTGCGCGTCAACCATCGCAACGGCCGCGCCGTCAGCGTCACCTATATCGATGGCGAGGGCCGGGAGCAGGAGCAGCGCGGCGACATTTTCATCCTCGCCGCCTATTCGTTCCAGAATGTGCGTCTCCTCCTCCATTCCGGCATCGACGGCAACGGGCAGGTCGGCAAGTACTTCATCAACCGCCCGGAATTCCACGTCTCCGCCGCTTTCGACGACCGCTATCTCAATGGCTATGCCGGTCCGTCGGTTCAGCGCCAAGCGATCGACGATTTCAACGGCGAGAATGCCGCCGAGGAAAAGCAGCGGCTGGGACCGGATAGCTTCTTCGTCCGCGGCGCGGCGATTTGCTCGGCATCGCAGCGCCTGCCGCTCGAGACCTATAACGACGTGCCGCCCGACGTGCCGCGCTGGGGCGCCGGCTATAAGGCTTACCTGTCGCAATATCTGAACCGCTATTTGCGCGTGTTGGCGATCGCCGAGCCGATGCCGTACGAAGACTGCTTCATCGACCTCGACCCCACGCATAAAGATAAATACGGCGTGCCTGCCGCGCGGGTGACGCGCGCCGTCAAGACCAATGAATTGCGCATGTGCCGGTTCATCTACGATAAAATCGCGGCGCTCTACCGGGCGGCGGGCGCGGCGAAAATCTGGGGCCGGCGCGAGCCGATCGCGGTCGCCAGCATGGTGCATGATTGCGGCGGCTTGCGCATGGGGGCGGAACCCGGCCGCTCCGCAACCAACCGTTACGGGCAGTTGTGGACGATGCCCAATCTTTTTGTCGCCGGCGGCGCGTTGATGCCGACCATGAGCGGCCATAATCCGACCGAGACGATCTGGGCGTTGAGCTATTGGCAGAGCGCCGCCATTCTCGAAAAGAAACTCGATCTGACCGATGCGCGCCGCATTTGAGCGTGGGGCCGTAATCTCGATAGTCGGGTGACCGACGAAAGCGAGGTGGGCGCTTGGGAAAAATGGCAAAGTCGGGGCGGATGCCGCGCGCGCGTGCCATTATTTTGCCAAATCGAGCGGATAGGCTGCTCCTTGGAAAGATCGGTGGGAGGTACCGTTCTGAGGGTTGGTTGATTATGGAAAACGGAAGATATTGGCGCCTGCGGGCCGCCGAGATGCACGAGCAGGCGGCGCAGAGCAAGGATCCGTTCGTCGCGAACGGCTTTATCGCCCTGGCCCTGAAATATGAGCGGCTGGCCGAAGACGGCGCGCAATGGGTCGAGGCCAATCGACCGCGACCACCCGGCCGCCCCGTTCCCGCATGATGCCCGTCCCGGCGTGATGCCGGGCGGCCGGGCACGAAGCGACATCGGCTCGATCGTCAATCCCGAAGCATTGAAATAGCGGCCGCCGGCGCTACGGCGGCTTTTGGCGGCTTTTGGCGGCTTTCTTGCTCCGAACGGCCTTCCCTGTTACCACACCGTCATGCAGCAGAAGGTCCGGATCGCGCCTTCGATCCTATCCGCCGATTTCGCGAAGCTCGGCGAGGAAGTGCGCGCCATCACGGCGGCCGGCGCCGACTACATCCATATCGACGTGATGGACGGACATTTCGTGCCCAACCTCACGATCGGGCCGAGCGTCGTTCGGGCGCTGCGGCCGCATTCGGCGCTGACCTTCGACGCGCATCTGATGATCGCGCCGGCCGACCCCTATATCGCCGACTTCGCCGCCGCCGGCGCCGACATCATCACCGTGCATCCCGAGGCCGGGCCGCATCTCCACCGCACCATCCAACTCATCAAATCGTATGGCAAGAAGGCCGGCGTCGCGCTCAACCCGGCGACGCCGATCGAGCATGTCGAATACGTCCTGCATGACATCGACCTGGTCCTGGTGATGAGCGTCAATCCCGGCTTCGGCGGCCAGAGCTTTATCGCCGAGGCGCTCGACAAGCTGCGCGCGCTCAGGGCGCGCATCGACAAACTCGGGCGCGCGATCGATCTCGAGGTCGATGGCGGCATCAACGACGACACGGCGCGCGCGGCGATCGCCGCCGGTGCCGATGTGCTGGTAGCGGGCACGGCGAGCTTTGCCGGCGGCAGCGCTGCCTATGCCGGCAACATCCGGCGTCTGCGCGGCGATGACAAAGCCCATCCGGCAGGCCCGGCCGGCGGCGGGTGAGGCATGCGCCCGGGCTTGCGCGCGCTTTATCACGGCTCGGCGATCTATCACCTCAGCCTATCCGCGCGCGCGCCGCGCGAGCTCGCGCTCAAGCTCGATCCGTGGCCCGGCGATCCGGCGCAAGGCGAGGCGCTGCTCGCCGGCGAGTTTCGCTTTCAGAGCGAGGCGGTGCGCGCGCCCTCGCCGCCGTGGCGTGCCGGCACCAGCGAAGCGTGGCGCGCTCAACTGCACGGCTTCCATTGGCTGGCCGATCTCGCCGCGCTCGGCAGCGAGCCGGCCTGGGAGACGGCGCGGCGCTGGACCGCCGATTGGATCGCGCATTTCGACATATATGACCGGCTCGCCTGGCGCGCCGATATCATCGGCGACCGACTGTTCGCCTGGCTGGAGCATTTCGACCGGCTGTCGGTCGATGTGGCGTTGGGCCAGGCGATGCGCCGCAGCCTCGCGCGGCAATCGCGCCACTTGGCGCGCGTGGCGCATCGCGAGGCGCCGGGCCTGCCGCGGCTCGCGGCGCTGCGTGGCTTGATAGCGGCGCTCGCGGCGCAGGCGCTCGACCGCGCGCTCGCCCACGCCTTGCAGCATTTCGCCGGCGAGACCGAAGCGCAGATCCTGCCCGATGGCGGGCATATTACCCGCAACCCCGAGACCCAGCTCGCGGCGCTGCGCTATCTTGTCGATGCGCGCGCCGCGCTCGCTGCCTCGCACAACGAGATTCACGGCGCGATCCAGCAGGCGATCGACCGCGCCGCGCCGATGCTGCGCTTCTTCCGTCACGGCGACGGGCGATTAGCGCTGTTCAACGGCGCCAATGAGGGCGACGGCACGGCGATCGATCGCGTGCTCAACCGCGCCGACGCCAAGGGCCGCGCGCCCGCGACCGCGCCGCATTGCGGCTACGAGCGGCTGCGCGCCGGGCACGCGCTGGTGGTGTTCGATTGCGGCAAGCCGCCGCCTGCCGGCTGCGACGCGGATTTTCATGCCGGCGCGCTCGCCTTCGAGATGAGCTATGGCCGCGAGCGGCTGATCGTCAATTGCGGCGCCTATCACGGCCCGAGCGCCGAATGGCGCGGCGCGCTCCGGGCGACCGCGGCGCATTCGACCTTGATCGCCGCCGATACCAGCTCGGTCGAGTTCCGCGCCGATGGCAGCGTCGCGGCAGGCCCGCAGGAAGTGACCGCGATGCGCGCCGAGGATGCCGGCGCGCAATGGGTCGCGGCGAGCCATGACGGCTACAAGAAGGCGCTCGGCCTCACCCATGCGCGCCAGCTTTTCCTTGCCGCCGACGGCGAGGATTTGCGCGGCGAGGATCGCCTCACCGGCCGCGCCGGTCAGGGCTTTGCCATCCGCTTCCATTTGCATCCCAACGTGCAGGCCTCGCTGACCCAGGACGGCAATGCCGTGCTGCTGCGCTTGCCCGGCGGCATCGGCTGGCGCCTCAGGATGCAGGGCGCGGTGCTGAGCATCGGCGAGAGCATCTATGTCGGCGCCGGCAGCACCAAGAAGACGCGGCAAGTGGTGCTCGACGGTCATGTCGGCAGCAACGGCGCGATCGTCAAATGGGCGCTGCGCCGCGAGGCGAAGAAGCCGGCGGAAAATCCCGAGCCCTCGCTGCCCGACCAGACGGCCGAGCCGTAAAGTCGCTCAGGACAGCCCAAGCGCCTCGCATGCTTTCGCCCCGATCATGCGAGGCCGAGGGCCTCGCGGGCTTTGGCCCACGTCTCCTCGCGCGGCACGGTGAAGCGCTCGTGGTCGGCGGCGGAGATCGGCGCCACCACCGCCTTCTGAAAGCTCGGCCGTTCGCGAATCCGCGCGTACCAATCGGCGACGCGCGGCCGGCCTCCTTGCCACAGCCCGTCGAGCCCGATCGCCTCAGCTCGAAAGACGTAGGGCGTCGCCGCGATGTCGGCGAGGGTATAGCGGTCGCCGGCGAGATAGGAATGTGCCGCCAGCGCGGCCTCCATGTCGGCGAGGTATTTGTCGTAATGGCGCAGTGCCGGCGCAACATGCGGCGCGGCCAGGCCGTGCGCGATCGCGAGGCGTTGGCGCTCGCGATAATCGGGGTTCGGAATCTTGGCAAGATGCGCCGCCAGCTCCTCGGGGGATTTCCGAACCAGCACCCTGCGGTTGGCGGTGGCGAAGGTGACGGTCGAGCAGGCGGCATGCAGGTAATCGTCGATCTTCTTCATAAAGAGCCGCGCCTGGGCGCGGGCGTAAGGATCGGCGGGCATCAGCGGCGGATCGGGGAAGGCCTCGTCGAGATATTCGAGGATGAGCGTCGATTCGATTACCGCCCTGCCGTCGTGGACGAGAGTCGGCACCACCTCATTGGGGTTGAGCTTGGCGTAATCCGGCCGATGCTGGTCGCCGCGCTGCAGGTCGAGCACCTCGCCGTCGAAGGGCAGGCCCTTTTCCTCGAGCGCCAATCGTACCTTGACGGAACAGACCGAAGTGCTGCCTTGATAGAGGTAGAGCATAGAGCGCCTCCCGCGCGGGTCGCGCCCAAGCTAGAAACCGACGGGCATTCGGACAAGCGAGAGACCAGTGAAATTATCGATTCTTTCGGTCGCCGATCATTATCCCGACCGCGCGCGCACGACCGGCGAATTCTATCGCGCGCTGGTCGATCAGGCGGTGCTGGCCGAAAGCCTCGGCTATGAGATTTGCTTCATCGCCGAGCATCACTTCCACCCCTATGGCGCGGTGCCGAATCCGGCGGTGCTGCTGAGCGCGATCGCCGAGCGCACGACGCGCATCCGCCTCGGCCCGGCGATCACCGTGCTGCCGTTCCGCGACCCGCGCACCGTCGCCGAGGATTATGCGCTGCTCGACCAGTTGTCGCGGGGGCGGCTCGTGCTTGGCCTCGGCTCGGGCTATCTCCGCCACGAATTCGCCGGCTTCGGCCGCGACCCGGCCGAGAAGCGCGACCGGTTCGACGAGAACATGACGATCGTGAAACGCCTCTTAAGCGGCGAGCGCGTCAGCTTCGCCGGCCGCTTCACCGCGCTCGACGCGGTGCAGCTCAACGTGACGCCGGTGCAGCGCGAGGTGCCGATCTTTGTCGCAGCGCTGAACAACGAGGCGGTCTATCATATCGGCCGGCAAGGCAACGGCCTACTGACCATTCCCTATGGCACGCTTGGGCATTTCGACGAGATCGGTGCGCTGGCTGCGGCCTTCGCGCGCGGGCGCCAGGAAGCCGGCGCGGCACCGTTGCCGCATGGGATCGCGCCGCATATCGCCACCTTCCATACCTATGTCGCGCGCAGCGACGAGGAGGCCGAGGCGCTGGTGCGCGAGGCGTTCGAGCTTTATTGCCGGACGCGGCTCTACGCCAAGCCCTGGACCTACGAGCAGATTCGCGGCAACGGTCTCGCCCTTTTCGGCTCGGTCGCGAGCGTCGCCGAGAAGCTGATCGCGCTTTACCGCATGGGCGTCGAGCATGTCGCGACCATGTCGAATTTCGGCGCGCTCGACGCCGAGCGCGTCGCCGCCTCGATGCGGCTGATGATGGACGAGGTCATGCCGATCGTGCACAAGGCGACCGGCACATGAACGCGATGGGCATATGAACGCGGTGGGCGACGCGGCGGTGATCGTCGTCGGCGGCGGCCCGGCAGGATTGATGCTCGCCAACGAGCTCGGTGCGCGCGGTATCGCCACGCTGTTGTTCTGCGATCGGCCCGGCACCTCGCCCTATCCGCAGGCCAACGCGACCCAGGCGCGGACGATGGAATTCTATCGTCGCCTCGGCTTTGCCGAGAAGCTGCGCATGCGCGGCCTGCCGCCCGATCACCCGACCGACGTCGCCTATTTCACGCGCCCGACGCGCCACGAGATCGCGCGGCTGGAGCTGCCACCGGCGCGCGACGCACGCGCGCTGATCAAGACTTTGTCGGGCTCGTGGAGCGCCGCCGAGCTGCCGCATCGCTGCTCGCAAATGTATATCGAGGAAGTGCTGCACGACGAGGCCAAGCGCCGCAAATCCGTGGCGCTCGAATTCGGCTGGCGGGTGACCGGGTTCGCCGAGGCGGAAAATCACGTCGCGGTCGAGGCCGAGCGCGTCGCGGACGGCGCCAAACGCCGCGCCCGCGCGCAATTCCTCGTCGGCTGCGACGGGCCGCGTAGCACCGTGCGGCGGCAGCTCGACATCCATTACGACGGCGAGGCCGAGGTCGAGCGCCCGCATATGAGCGGCCGCCAGCTCACGACCTATCTGCGCGCACCTGCGGTCTACGACATCGTCAAGCACAAGCGCGCCTGGCAATACTGGTCGATGAATCACGCGCAACGCGGCACGATGGTGACGATCGACGGCAAGGGCGAGTTCACCTTCGGCATGCAGATCCCGAAGGGCAAGGAGGAAAGCGATTTCTCGCTCGCCGACAGCGCGGCGCGGTTCCAGACCATGCTCGGCGCCGAAATCCCGGTCGAGATCGTCAACCGCAATTCCTGGCATGCCGGCTATTCGCTGGTGGCGCAATCCTATCGCCGCGGTCGCGCGTTCATGGCCGGCGATGCCGTGCATCTGTTCACGCCGACCGGCGGGCTTGGCTACAACACCGCGATCGAAGACGTCGTGAATCTCGCCTGGAAGCTGGCCGCGGTCATCCAAGGCTGGGGTACCGAAAAGCTACTCGCGACCTACGAGACCGAGCGCCGCGGCGTCGCCTTGCGCAACACCGGCTTTGCCAAATACTTCGCCGATTCGATCGGCAATTTCGTGCCCGCGACTGAAATTGAGGAAAACACGGCGGCAGGCGAGGTTGCACGCGAACAGGCAGGCATCTATCTCAATCGCCATGTGCGCGAGGAGTTCAACATCCCTGGCATCACGTTCGGTGCGCGCTATGACGGCTCGCCGATCATCGCCGGCGACGGCATGGCTAACAGTGCGGGGCCGCCGCCCGACAAGATGAACGATTATGTGCCGAGCGCGGTGCCGGGCGGCCGTGCGCCGCATGTCTGGCTCGCCGACGGCCGCTCGCTCTACGACACGCTCGGCTTCGAATTCAGCTTGCTGCGACTTGGGCCAACGCCGCCCAGCGCCTCGGGTTTCGCGCGCGCTGCCGCGGCGCGGTCCATGCCGCTGACGATCGTCGACCGACCCGAGATCGAGATTCGCGATCTCTACGGCAGCGATCTTGCGCTCATCCGCCCCGACCAGATCGTCGCCTGGCGCGGCAATCGCGTGCCCGACGATCCGGCGCAGCTCCTTGCGCAAACGACCGGCGGCTGATCGCGCATGACCGAGCGCCACGCGGATGTGATCATCGCCGGCGGCGGCCCCGCCGGGCTGATGCTGGCGAACGAGCTCGGCCGGCGCGGCATCGCGACCCTGTTGCTCTGCGATCGGCCTTCGACCACCGGCTTTCCGCAGGCGAACGCCACCCAGGCGCGCAGCATGGAGCATTACCGCCGCCTCGGCTTTGCCGATGCCGTGCGCGCGGTCGGCCTGCCGGCGGATTACCCGACCGACGTCGCCTATTTCACGCGGCTGGCGCAGCATGAGCTGGCGCGCTTTGCCTTGCCCGCTGCGCGCGAGGCGCGCGATCTGGTGAAGACGCTTTCCGGCTCGTGGAGCGCGGCCGAGCTGCCGCATCGTGGCTCGCAGATCTATGTCGAGCGGGTGCTGCGCAACGAGGCCGAGAAGCTGCCGTCGGTCGCCTTGCGTTTCGGTTGGCGGGTCGAGCGCTTCAGCGAGGATGCCGGCGGCGTCGCGGTCGAGGCCACGCAGATCGCGGACGGCGCGACGCGGCGCTTCACCGCTTCCTATCTCATCGGCTGCGACGGCGCGCGCAGCACGATCCGCAAGCAGATCGGCTTTCACTATCGCGGCGAGGCCGGGGTCGCGCGCGATTATATGGGTGGGCGGATGCTGTCGATCTGGTTTCGCGCGCCGCAGCTCTACGACCGCATCCCGTTCCCGCGCGCGTGGCAATATTGGGCGGTCAATCGCACCCAACGCGGGCTGCTGGTCGCGATCGACGGCCGCGAGGAATTCGTCTTCATGTTCCAGCTTCCCGCGGGCGCCGACGAAGCCGCGATCACCGACGCCTGGGCCTGCGCCGCGCTCGACGAGGCGCTCGGCGCGCCTTGTCCGCTGACCATGCTGGGTCGCCTGCCCTGGACGGCGGGTCTTGCACTGGTCGCCGAGAAATTCCAGCACGGCCGCGTCTTCCTCGCCGGCGATGCGGTGCATCTGTTCACCCCGACCGGCGGGCTTGGCTACAACACCGCGATCGAGGACGCGGTCAATCTCGGCTGGAAGCTGGCGGCGGTGCTGCAAGGCTGGGGCGGCGCGCGCCTCCTCGATAGCTACGAGGCCGAGCGCCTTCCCGCCGCCGAGCGCAACACCGGCCACGCCCGCTATTACGCCAATTCGATCGGCAATTTCACCGCGGCACCGGAAATCGAGGATGACACCCCGGCCGGCAAGGTTGCGCGCGCGGAGGCCGGCATCTATCTCAACCGCCATGTGCGCGAGGAATTCAACATCCCGGGCATCACCTTCGGCGCGCGCTATGATACCTCGCCGATTATCGCCGGCGACGGCACCGCGCCGCCGCCCGACCGCGCCAATGACTACATCCCGAGCGCGGTGCCCGGCGGCCGCGCGCCGCATGCGTGGCTGAGCGATGGGCGCTCGCTCTACGATACGCTCGGCTTCGAATTCAGCTTGCTGCGGCTGGGCAAGAGCGCGCCCGATGCCGCGCCGTTCATCGCGGCGGCGAAAAAACGCGGCATGAAGCTGACCATCGTCGACCGGAGCGAGCCCGAGCTGCGTGCGCTCTACGAAGCCGATCTCGCGCTCATCCGTCCGGATCAGATCGTTGCCTGGCGCGGCAACCGGATCCCGGAAGATGTGGATAAGCTGCTGGCCTGCGTGAGCGGGGGTTGAACGCCCCCTTGATCGTTGGCGGCAGCGCGAATTAAGGTCCAACGCATGACCGACATCGCCGACACGCTTCGCCCGATCAAGCGGGCGCTAATTTCCGTTTCCGACAAGACCGGCCTGATCGATTTCGCGCGTGCGCTCGCCGCGCGCGGCATCGCGCTGGTCTCGACCGGCGGTACGGCGAAGGCGCTCAGCGAGGCCGGGCTTGCCGTTGCCGATGTCGCCTCGGTCACCGGCTTTCCCGAAATGCTCGACGGGCGCGTCAAGACGCTGCACCCCGCGATCCACGGCGGCATCCTCGCGCGGCGCGATCGCGCGGCGCATATCGACGCGATCGCACAGCACCACATCGCGCCGATCGATCTCGTGGTCGTCAATCTTTACCCCTTCGCTGCGACCCGCGCGCGCGGCGGCGATTTCGACGAATGCCTCGAGAACATCGATATCGGCGGGCCGGCGCTGATCCGCGCGGCGGCCAAGAATCACGATGGCGTTGCGGTGGCGACGGATCCCGCGGATTACGAGGCGATCCTGGCCGAGATGGCGGCGCATGACGGTGCGACCACGCTGGCGCTGCGCCGCAAGCTCGCGGGATTGGCGTTCGCGTGCACGGCCGCTTATGATTCCGAGGTCTCCGCCTGGTTCGCCGAGTTCGACGGCAAGAAATTTCCGAAGACGCTCACGGTCGCCGGCACGCTCAGGGAAACGCTGCGCTATGGCGAGAACCCGCATCAGCAGGCGGCGTTCTATCTCGGCGGCACCAAGCGACCGGGCATCGCCACGGCGACACAGCTTCAGGGCAAGGAGTTGTCGTTCAACAATTTGAACGATACCGACGCCGCCTATGAATGCGTCGCCGAGTTCGAGCCGCCGGCGGTCGCGATCATCAAGCACGCCAATCCCAGCGGCGTCGCCATCGGCGCGGATTTACGCGAGGCATTCCTGAAAGCGCTGGCTTGCGATCCGGTGAGCGCCTTCGGCGGCATCGTCGCGGTCAACCGCCCGCTCGACGCGGCGACGGTCGAGGCGATCGGCAAACTATTTCTCGAAGTCATCATCGCGCCCGCGGTGACGCCGGAAGCGCAAGCGCTTTTGGCGAAGAAGCCGAATCTGCGCTTGCTGTCAGCCGGTGGCTTGCCCGATCCCGGTGCGCCGGGCATGACCTTGCGCTCGCTTGCCGGCGGCTATCTGCTGCAGACGCGCGACGACGGCCGGATCGGCGATGCCGATCTGAAAATCGTGACCAAGCGCGCCCCGACACCGGCCGAGCGCGCCGATCTGCTATTCGCATTCCGGGTCGCCAAGCATGTGAAGTCCAACGCCATCGTCTATGCCAAGGCCGGCGCGACAATCGGCATCGGCGCCGGCCAGATGAGCCGGGTCGACAGCGCGCGCATCGCCGCACATAAGGCCGAAGAAGCGGGCAAGGCTGCGGACCTGGCGCAGAGTCCGGCGATCGGCTCGGTGGTCGCGTCCGACGCGTTCTTCCCCTTCGCCGACGGGCTCGAGGCGGCGGTCGCGGCCGGCGCCACGGCCGTCATCCAGCCCGGCGGATCGGTCCGCGACCGCGACGTGATCGCCGCCGCCGACCAGGCCGGCATCGCGATGGTTTTCACGGGGATACGGCATTTCAGGCACTGACTCGTTTCAGGCAGTGGCGGTAAAGCCATAGCGTCGGCCATATCGCCTACTAAAGCCGACAATGCGCTCGTCATAGGTAACGAGCGGTGCGGCATGCTCGATCGCGGTCGCGATGAGCAAGCGGTCGGCCGGATCCCGATGTTCGAAATGCCGAAGCTGATAGGCCCCGCGCGCGGCAGCATGGCTTAGTGGCACCGCTTCGACTCCCGGTCGATCGAGAAAGCGCTCAAGCCACGCCTCGACCGGAACATCGAGCTCGATTCGCTCACGATCAACGAGCAAGGCGATCTCCCAAGCGCTGACGGCGCTGAAGAGGATGACACCACCAGCTTTCCAGCATTCATCAACTAATTTTCGCGTCGGAAGCTGTAGCCGCTCGTCGCCGCCGTCGAGCCAAAGAGCGATATGCGTATCGAGGACGAGGCGAGCGGTCACCGCTCGATCTCACGCCCCGTTTCTGCATCCGGGATCACGTCGAGTGCCGGCTCCGTAAGATCGACGCCAGCGCGGACGCGCACGGAACCTGGATGAGCACCGAATAGCGAGCCCGCGCGGGCATCGGCTTCGAGCAACCGGCGCATCGCCAAAGCAATGGCTTCGGTCTTATTGCCGTTGGTCAACTTCTCGGCGGCAGTTTCCACCAGGGCGATCACGTCGGGGCGATTGATCGTGATCACTTGGGGCGGACGACGTGCCATAAAAGTTCCTTATCATTATGACATTAATTATATAATGACCTTCGGCGTCTTAGCAAGTCTTCGTCTCCCTGGCATTCGGCCCTGCCCACTCGTAGAATTGTTGCCGACAAGCCTGGCTGGAGGAAACTTTATGACATCGCCCGATAACGGAGCCCTTGTTGCGACACGCGATGAGCCGCGCGCCGGGGCGTTGTACCCGATCGACATCGCCTTCGCCGATTACGACCGCACGCGGCCGCTGATCGACGGGCGGGTGAAGGCGAAGGGCATTGCGTTGAAGGCCAACACCGCCTGGATTGGCGATTTCTGCACGCGGCCGGTCTATGAAGATTACGATGCCGCCGAAATGTCGTTCTCGTGGTATGTCGCGGCGCGCGATCGCGGCGAGCCCTGCATCGCGCTGCCGATCTTTCCGCTGCGCATGGCGGTCTGGGCCTATGTGTTCGTGCGCGCGGATTCGCCGATCACCAAGCCGAGCGATCTGATCGGCAAGCGCATCGGCGCGCAAGGCTATCGCTACACGGTGAACCTGTGGCTGCGCGGCATTTTCAAAGAGCATTACGGCTTTGCGCCCGAGCAGGCGATTTGGGTCACCAACGAGACCGAAGGCGCCGGCTACTTGATCCCGAAGAACGTCACGGTCGAGATCCGCAAAGAGAAATCGCCCGAGCAGAAGCTGAAAGACGGCGAGGTCGATGCGATCTGGTGCACCTCGGTGACACCCGCATTCGAGAACGGCGAGGGTTGGGTTCGCCGCCTGTTCCCCGATTGCCAGGGCGAGATGCAGCGCTTCGTTCAGCGCACCGGCGTGATGCCGATCACCCACACGCTGGTAATGAAGAAAGCGCTCGCCGAGCGCGAGCCCTGGATCGCGCAGAGCCTCTACCAGGCCTTCGCCGATTCGCAGAAGGTCGCCGACCAGATTTGCCAGACCGATCCGAAGCTGCTGTCGCTCTTGGATTCGGTATTCGTGCTCGAGCAGCAGAAGGCCGCCTATGGCTCCAACCCTTATGTCCAGGGCCTCAAGCCCAACCGCAAGATCGTCGAGACCTTCGTGCGCTATGCGCATGACCAGGGCTATATCTCGCGGCGGATTCCGGTCGAGGAGCTGTTCGTTCCGGGGACGCTCGACCTGTAGCTTTAAGCTCTCAGCTTTCTGCAACGGCCGCGGAGCGATTCGCGGCTGTTGCTCGTTTCAGATGCAGCGTCCGCCATCGACCTCGAGCGCGACGCCGGTGATGAACTCGGCTTCGTCCGAGGCGAGGTAGAGCGCGGCGCTGGCGACATCCTTGGGCGTCGAGAGCCGCCCGAGCGGCACGGTCGCGATGAACCGCGCGCGGTGCGCGTCGGTGTTGCCGCCGAGGAAGCTCGGCAGCAACGGCGTGTCGCCGGCAACCGGGCAGAGCGCGTTGACGCGGATCTGGTCGGGGCCGAGCTCGGCCGCCATGCCCTTGGTCAGCGTGATAACGGCTCCCTTCGAGCCGTTATACCAGACCAGGCCCGGGCGCGGCCGAATGCCGGCGGTCGAGGCGGTATTGATGATCGAGCCGCCTGTCCCCTGGCGACGCAGCACCGGCACCAGATGCCGCGCCGAAAGGTAGATCGATTTCACGTTGACCGCATAGATGCGATCGAATTCTTCCTCGCCGACCTCCAGCATCGGCCGATTGACGTGGGTGATGCCGGCATTGTTGACCATGATGTCGAGATGGCCGTAGCGCTCGAGGCTGGCCGCGATCAGCCGCGCCATGTCGGCGTCGCGCGCGACATCGGCGCGCAGATAGGTGGCGCTGCCCTGGCCTTGCGCGCCCTCGATCTCGCGGGCGACGCGCGTGCCGCCCTCATCGTTGATGTCGTTGACCACCAGTTTGGCGCCTTCCTCGGCGAAGCGCTTGGCGATCGCTGCGCCGAAGCCCGAGCCGCCGCCCGTGACGATCGCCACCTTTCCCGCCAAGCGCATCGCACCCTCCCGCGATCTTGTTTGGTTGCAGTTTGGCACGCGGCAATGCGGACGAACAGGCGGTCAGACCGAGATGTTGAGGATCGATCCGCGGGCGAGATTGGGCTGCGGGCGGTCGCTCGCGGCCACACTGGCCGGCACCGGCTTGGCCGCGGCCGGCGGCGCGGGCTGCGCCGGCGCGACCGCCTGCATCGGCGGCTTGACTGCGCGGAGGGCACGAATCTGCGCCAGCACCGCGAGCTGGGTCGGCGACAGCGCGCCGGAAACGGGTGACATGGCCATGCGCGCAAGCCTGCCCGATCATGGTAAAGGCAAGGTTAACGCGTCCTTGTTGCGTGGGCAGCGCGGATTTATTCTAGCGCCAAAGCCACAGGGAGCCCCGCGCCATGTCGGATACGAGCGTTTTTCCCGTCCCCTCCACGCTGGCAAGCAGCGCCTGGATCAATCAGGCGAAGTATTCGAAGCTCTATGAGGAATCGATCGCCGATCCGGCGAAATTCTGGGGCGAGCAAGGCAAGCGGCTGCAGTGGATGAAGCCCTACACCAAGGTCAAGAACACCAGCTTCGACGGCGACGTCGCGATCAAATGGTACGAGGACGGGACGCTCAACGCTGCCGCCAACTGCATCGACCGCCACCTGCCGCTGCGCGCCGAGCAGACCGCGATTATCTGGGAGGGCGACGATCCCAACGAGAGCCGGCACATCACCTATGCCGAGCTGCACGACAATGTCTGCCGCCTCGCCAATGTGATGAAAACGCATGGCGTCAAGAAGGGCGACCGCGTCACCATCTACCTGCCGATGATCCCCGAGGCGGCCTATGCGATGCTCGCCTGCGCGCGGATCGGCGCCGTTCACAGCGTCGTCTTCGGCGGCTTCTCGCCCGACAGCCTCGCCGGCCGCATCCAGGATTGCGATTCGGCTTACGTCATCACCGCCGACGAAGGCTTGCGCGGCAGCCGTAAAGTGCCGCTCAAAGCCAACACCGACGAGGCGCTGAAGACCTGCCCCGGCGTCAAGAAAGTCCTGGTGGTGCGCCGCACCGGCGGCGCGATCGGTTGGAGCGAAGGGCGCGACGTCTGGTATCACGACGCGATGGGCAAGGCGCCCAAGGATTGCCCGCCCGCCGAGATGAGCGCCGAAGACCCGCTGTTCATCCTCTACACCTCGGGCTCGACCGGCAAGCCCAAGGGCGTGCTGCACACGACCGGCGGCTATCTCGTCTACACCGCGATGACGCATCAATACGTCTTCGATTATCACGACGGCCAGATCTATTGGTGCACCGCCGATGTCGGCTGGGTCACCGGACACAGCTACATCGTCTACGGTCCCTTGGCCAATGGCGCGACCACGCTGATGTTCGAGGGCGTGCCCAACTACCCCGATGCCTCGCGCTTCTGGCAGGTGATCGACAAGCACAAGGTCGACATCTTCTACACCGCGCCGACGGCGATCCGCGCGCTGATGCGCGAGGGCGAGCAATTCGTCGCCAAGACCTCGCGCAAATCGTTAAAGCTCCTGGGCTCGGTCGGCGAGCCGATCAATCCCGAGGCGTGGCTGTGGTATCACCGCGTCGTCGGCGGCGGGCGCGTGCCGATCGTCGATACCTGGTGGCAGACCGAGACCGGCGGGATTCTGATCGCGCCGCTGCCGGGCGCGACGCCGTTGAAGCCCGGCTCGGCGACGCGGCCATTCTTCGGCATCACGCCGCAGATCGTCGACGGCGAGGGCAAGTTGCTGGAGGGCGCGGCCGAAGGCAATCTCTGCATCGCCGATAGCTGGC
>DATLUE010000333.1:0-5095 GCA_035533255.1 Allostellaceae bacterium
CCCCGGAACATCTCCGGAACGCAGTAAAATGCTCGACGACGACGCGGCAGAAGGTGTCGGCGGGTCGTTTCCCATTGTCGGCATCGGCATGTCGGCGGGCGGCCTCGAAGTCGCGACCGCCTTTCTGAAGGCGATGCCCCCGGACAGCGGAATGGGGTTCGTCTTCGTCCAGCATCTCGATCCGACGCGCGAAAGCATGTTGACCGGCCTCCTCGGCCGCGAAACGGCGATGCCCGTGGTCTCGGTCGAAGACGGCATGCGCGTTGAGCCGAACCGCGTCCACGTCATCGTGCCCGCCAAGACGCTGGTCATCGAGGGCGGCATCCTTCGACTGGTCGAGCCAGAGCAGCCGCGCGGGCAGCGACATCCGATCGACGAGTTTTTCACCTCGCTTGCGCATGACCAAAAGGCGCACGCGATCGCCATCGTGCTTTCGGGCGCGGGGAGCAACGGCAGCGCCGGCATCCAGGACATCAAGCAGGTCGGCGGGATGTGCATCGCGCAGGATCCCGCGACCGCCAAATTCGACAGCATGCCGCGTCACGCCATCGCCACGGGTGCTGTCGATTTCATCCTCCCAGCCGAAGAGATGCCCGCGGCGCTGCGGCGCTATACCCAGCACTCCTATATCAGTCGTGCTCGACCTGAAATGGCCGAGGGTCCGGGCGCGGACGGGTCGAGTCCCGGTTTCGACGACGTGCTCACATTGTTGCACGCGCGCGCCGATCATGACTTTCGCCAGTACAAGCACAACACCCTGTCGCGCCGCATCCATCGGCGCATGGACCTCGCGCAAGTCGAAAAGCTGGACGATTATCTCACCCGGCTTGCCAAGGACCGGGACGAGACCGCCGCCCTCGTCAAGGATTTACTGATTCACGTCACGGCGTTCTTTCGCGACCGCGAGGCGTGGGACGCGCTCGACCGCGACGTGATCGCGCCGTTGGTCGACAATGCCGCGCGCGGTCAGGCGATCCGGGTTTGGGTGCCGGCCTGCTCGACGGGCGAAGAGGCCTATACGATCGCGATGCTGTTGACGGAACGGAGCGCCGCGGCGAATAAGGACCTGACGGTCAAGATCTTCGCGACCGATGCGATGGAGCAACATCTCGGCGCCGCGCGCAAGGCGACGTTCCCCGGCAGCATGGTGGAAAGCCTGCCCGAGGAGCGCCTCGCGCGCTTTTTCGAAAAGCTCGACGACAATTGGTACCGCGTCAGGCCCGCGCTGCGCGAGACGGTGCTGTTCGCACCGCAGAACCTGCTGAAAGACCCGCCCTACTCGCGCATGGATCTGGTGAGCTGCCGCAATCTGCTGATTTACCTCAAGCCGGCGGCGCAGGACAAAGTGTTGTCTTTGGCGCATTTTGCCCTGCGTGAAGGCGGCTATCTGTTTCTCGGCAACGCCGAGACCGTCGGGCAACGCGATCACCTCTTTACCAGCGTATCGAAGCGCTGGCGGATCTACCGGCGGATCGGCCCGGCGCGCTCGACCGCCATCGACTTCGCAAGCTGGCCGACGCGCGACGAGCCGCCGGGTCGATCGACGGTCCAGCCCAGGCCCGCCGATGTCGCGCTGAAGTCGCTGGCCGAGCGTTTCGGCCCGGCCTCGGTGCTCATCGATCGCAATTACCGCGCGCTCCACTTTCATGGCCTGACCGAGGACTATCTGACGCAGCCTGACGGCTCGCCCACGTTGGATTTGCTGGCACTCGCGCGCGACGGGTTGCGTCTGACCATCCGAAACGCGGTGCGCAGGACGCTCGACGAGAAGAGCGACGTTACGCTCCGCGCCGAGATCAAACATGGAGCGCGGGACGAATCCGTGCTGGTGACCGCGAGCCCCGTCGGCGACGGCATGGTCATGGTCAGCTTCGCGCGGGACCTCAAAACGGCGCCCCGGACCTCCCCGCAAAGCCCGCCGGTCGCCGGCGCGAGCCCGCCCGGGCGCGATCTCGAAGGCGAGCTTAAAGACTCGCGCGAAGAAATGCGCGTCACCATTCAACAGTTCGAAGCGACGAACGAGGAGCTGACCGCCGCGAACGAAGAAGTCACCAGCATCAACGAAGAGCTCCAAGCGACCAACGAAGAGCTCGAATCGTCCAAGGAGGAATTGCAGTCGCTCAACGAGGAATTGAGCACGGTCAACGCGCAGCTCGATCGCAAGATCGGAGAGCTGGCCGCAACGGGCGACGATTTGGAAAACCTCCTGATCAGCGGCGAGGTGGCGACGATCTTCCTCGACACCGAGATGCGGATCAAATGGTTCAGCCCCGCGATTCAAACGCTCTTTAATCTGATCGACCAGGATATCGGGCGGCCAATCGGAAATTTCTCGCAGAAGTTTGCGGGCGGCAAAATCCTCGAAAAGGTGCAGGCCGCGATCGCGCGGTTGATCAAGTCCGAAGAGGAAGTGAGCACCGAGGACGGACGCCATTACCTGCTGCGCGTGCTGCCTTACCACACGCGCGACCACCGGATTGCCGGGGCGGTCGCCACTTTTATCGACATCACCGTTTTGAAAAATGCCCAAGACAAGATCGCCGAAGCGCGGGATTACGCGGAAGCGATCGTCGAAACCGTCCGCGACCCCTTGTTGGTGCTGACGGCCGACCTGCGCGCGCGATCGGCGAACCCGGCGTTCTACGCGACCTTCGGTCTCGACCGGTCGAAAATCGCGGGGCGGCTCGTCTACGAGCTTGGCAGCGGCGAATGGAACATCGCGCCGTTGCGATTGCTGCTGGAAGAAATGATCCCGGCACAAGACCAGATCAACGATTTCGAAGTCGAGCTGGTTCTACCGCCTTCCGATCCCCGATATTTTTTGCTGAACGCCCGCCGTATCGATGGCGGCGGCGGACGGCCCGAGCTCATCCTTCTTGCCATGGACGATATCACCGAGCGGAAGACCTCGACGCGTCATCAGGAGATGTTGGTGGGCGAATTGAGCCACCGTGTGCAGAACATGCTCACCATCGTCCAGTCGATCGCCCACCAAACGCGACGCCATAGTGCGACGCCGGCTGCCTTCGACGAGGCCTTCCAAGGCCGGTTGCGCGCGCTCGCCAACGCGAACGACGCGGTGATCGCGGGAAGCTGGAAGAGCGTCAGGCTTGGCGGCATCGTCGAGCGGGCGCTCGCGCCATTCGGCGAGCCCGGTCAGGTCGTGCTCGAGGATGGCCTGGATGTCGATTTGCGTCCGCAAGCGAGCCTCTCTGTGGCGATGATCCTCCATGAAATGGCCACCAATGCCGTCAAATACGGGGCTTTGTCGGTGCCGGTCGGGAAAGTCGCGGTTGCCTGGCGGATCGCCGCCGACGGGCCAGAGCAACGGGTTACGCTCGCTTGGACCGAGAGCGGCGGCCCGAGCGTCGCTGCTCCCTCGCACCGCGGACAGGGCACGCGATTTATCGAGCGCAGCATCGCTTACGAATTGCGCGGCAAGGCCACCATCCGATTCGAGCGCGAAGGCGTTTGCATCGAGCTCAGCTTTCCCTTGACGCCGGCGATCCAGCCGGTCGGCGCCGCGCCGCCGCCGCCGCCGCAGGCGACCGCCTGATGCCATCGCTCGCGGCGTCGCGGTTGACCGGCCTGCGGATCCTGGTCGTCGACGATGAATATCTCGTCGCCGAGTATATCCTGGCGGTGCTCGAGGGTTTCGGCTGCGACGTCGTCGGGCCGGTCGCCACGATCGAGGAAGCTCTCGCCCTCGTGCGCAGCGAGCGGCTGGACGGGGTTTTGCTCGACGCCAATCTCAATGGCAAAAGCAGCACGCCGGTCGCCGCCGCGCTTGTGGCCAAAGCGACTCCGTTCATTGTCGTGACCGGCTATGGACAGATGAAGCTCGCAACCGACGCGCTCAATGGCGCGCCGCGCCTGACCAAGCCGTTTCACTTGAGCGAGCTCGAGAAGGTGCTCGCGGCGACGTTCCTGGCTTGAGGCTGGTCCGGATCGAGCCGCCCTTGGCCGCGCGCGATCGGCGGCGGCCGGCAGCGCTTTCCTCGCGCTCGTCGCCATGCCCTATGTCCGACCGCCGACGCGATGGCGCACAAGGTTAACGCAATGGCAAGACTTGCGACCGACACTCGTCGTTGCCGTCCACAACGAGCGCGACGGCGCGAGAGCGGGATGGCACTTTACAATTATTTTCTCTTCGACGGCGGCGCGCGCCTGGTCAAATCCGAGCGCGCCGAGCATGGCGACATCCTCGACGCATTCGAGCATGCACGCGCGTTCTTGGACGATGCAGCGTCGATCGCA
Source organism: Allostellaceae bacterium (assembly GCA_035533255.1). Taxonomy (GTDB): domain Bacteria; phylum Pseudomonadota; class Alphaproteobacteria; order ATCC43930; family CGMCC-115725; genus CAIKMD01. The sequence continues at coordinate 4,258 of DATLUE010000333.1, forward strand.
ATGGTTCAGCTCTGGCAGCACGAAAATTTCATCGGCCATATCAACCGCGCCGACGGAAGGCTGATCCTGAAGCGCCAATCCGATTCCCTGCCCGCGCATCCGGTCTTCGCCCAGGACCCGCCCGAGACCAAGACCGGCTGAGCGCCCCGCCGCGCGATCCGCTCACAATCCGAGCAGCGCCTGCAACGCGCCGAGCGCGCCGATCAGCACGCCCGAGGCCGCTTCCTGCGACAGCGCGCGGCGGTTCCAGCCGTGATGCAGCGCCCATTCCTTCAAGGTCGCGGCGCAGCCGACCACATGCCAGAGGCACGAGCCCGCCGGCGACGCGACCCCGCCGAGGGTCTTCAGCATGCGCCAAATGGCTTTGCGCGCTTCGGATTGGCGCAGGCTCATCGGCAGCTCGTGCATGCCGTCGGGCATGCGGCGGAGATCGGCGGCGCGCAGCGGCTCGAGCTGCGCCGTCATGAAGAGCGCGTGGAACTCCTCGCCTGCCTGATGCATCGCCGGCGTGATCGTGCCCTTGCGCAGCATCGCGCCCAGCGTATCGACCGCGCGATAAGGCCGCACCGGACGGCCCGCCTCGTCGGCGATCGCATGCGGCAGGCGCTCGACCGTGCCATGCGCGCGGCGCTCGGGGCTCGGCGCCAGCTCGTCGAGCGGCTTCGCGCGTGGCTTTCGCCGGCTCATCGCCGCGGCTCCGGCGCTGCCGGATCGCGCCGGCACAGCGCGCGATGGCGCGGGCAATAGGGCGAGCGCGGCGCGGTCGGCTGGCCGCAAAACGGCGGCTGCCCGGCAAGCCAGCTTTCGGCGGCGATGAAGACGCAGCCGAGATCGTCCG
>DATLUE010000334.1:0-9723 GCA_035533255.1 Allostellaceae bacterium
CGCATTTCAACTGGCTCCCTGTGGCAGGCGTGGCTGGGGTAGAGCGCAAGTACTTCGGTTCGTTCACCGAACGCGCCTTCTGGATCGAGATGATCAAAGTCGATGCGGGGGCGGAGTGGCTTTCCGCCGGCGAGGGCGCCCGGCGCCTGATCGTCGCGCTCTCCGGCACCGCGACAGCGAACGGCATCGAGATCGGTCGGCTGGCCGCGATCGAGGCGGACGCGGGCGAGAAGCTCCATGTCAGGGCCACCGAGGAGATAGTGTTGCACATCGTTGGTCTGACCCCCGTGCCGGAGCTGAGCACCCGGTCGGACGAGTTCGACTTGGTCAATAGCTCCGGCGTCGTCCAGTTCGAGAACCCGATGCAGGCCATCTGACCGATCCCCGCCTGGGATTGGAGCGAAAAGAAAAAGGAAATCATCAAGGACGTCATCGGAAAGCGCCGATCTAGTCTCCGGCGCGCCGGCCGGCTGGCCCGGAATCCGACCGCGTGGCATTCGACAGAAGAATATGACGGCCGTGGAGAACATGGCCGAAATCGAAGCCGAAAGGGAGGACGTCATGCTAGAGCTGCTCGATCGGCAGCAGTCCCTGACCGCCAATCAATGGAAGATTGTCGGTGCGACGACAGTCGCTCAAATGCTCGATTTCTTCGATTTTCTGCTGATCGGTTTCGTGCTGGCCTTCTTTGTACGTAATTGGCATCTGACCTACGGCAAAGCCGGGATGATCTTGTTGGCATCCGGCGTTTCCGCAGTGCCCGGCGGTTATTTATTCGGCTGGCTCGGCGACAAGATCGGCCGCCGCAAGGTGTTCATGATCACGATCCTGATGTTTTCGATCGCGACCGGCTTGATGGCGGTGACGCCCCACGGCGCCTGGATGTACCTGGCGGCGATGCGCCTCATCGTTGGTCTCGGAGTCGCGGGCATGGCGTCGGTTTCCCTGCCGTTATTGCAGGAATTCGTGCCGACCTCGAAGCGCGGCTTCGTCGGCGGGCTGTCGATGAGCCTGATGTCGGCTGCCCCGTTGCTTGGCGCGGTATTGAGTGCCTATCTCGGCAACGTCATCGGCTGGCGCGGATTGTTCGCGGTCGGTCTTTTGCCGGCGCTGCTGGCGCTCGTCATCTTCGCTTGGGTTCCGGAATCGCCGCGCTGGCTGGCCCGCCGCGGACGGATCGATGAGGCACGGCGCTCGCTCGCCTGGGCGCTGCAGGTCGATCCCGCGACGATCAGTCTGCCGGCAGTGTTGCCCGAGGTGGAGCGCACTCGGTGGCTGGATGTATTCAAATATCCGCGCAGCCTCGTCGCCGGCATTCTGACCGGCATCAGCCAGACCGGCGGCATTGGCCTGGCGTTGTGGGGCGTCGTCCTGTTGTCGCTGATCCTCCGGATCACGCCGGCCGAAGCCTCGTTTCTGACGATCTGGATCACGCTCGTCGGCTTTCCCGGCCGCGTCTTCGGCTCTTGGATATCCGAGGCGCTCGGGCGCTGCCGGGGCGGCGCGCTGACCGGAATCGCCGCCGGCGCAATCCTGTTTCTGGCCGGATACCTACACGATGTTTATATCGGCTCGGTCTCGATGTACTTTCTGCTGATCATGCTGCACACCTTCGTCGCCGGCGGCAATTTTGCGATTGTCTTCCCCTACATGTCGGAGATCTGGCCATCGAAATTGCGCGCCAGCGGCTTCGGCGTTGTCTATGGAACCAGCAGCCTCGGCAAGTTCATCGGTCCGGCCGGCCTCGCCTTGATCGCGGGTGCGTCGAATTACGTCACGCCAAAGGCGACATTGGCCGCGTTGGTTCCCGCATTCGCGTATTTCGCCAGTTGGTACATCCTCGCCGTCGTTGCGTTCCTGTTCATCGGCATCGAGACCAAGGGCCGCACGATCGAGGAACTCGACATGGCGCTGGGTAGCTCGGCGGCGGCTTCACGGCCGCGGCTGTCCCTCGCCGCGCGCGGCAAGACGTCATCGTAAGCGCCACGCCGATCTCAAATGTGAGGTACGGTATAGCGTTGGAGTATTCGGCAATCGAGTTGGAGGGAGCAATGACGGAAGCGACATTGGACGAGCGCGCGGATGCCCTCGAGCGCAAGATGAGCGACGAGCTCGACGTGCTGATCTCGAAATCGGCGCTCTTCAATATGGCCGACGGCAAGCTCGGTCCCACCAAAATGGGCCAGGGCATGGCGGCCGGGGCGGGAAAATATTACCTGATGGGCGACGACCCGCGGTTGCCGAAGATGCCCGACCGGCCAACCCTGCTCGATTTTTTCAAATACCGCGCGGCGGGCACCAACCATCTCCTGCAAAGCGCCAATCTCGCGCTGAAGAAAGACATGCCCGAGAAGATCGTTCTCGCGTGCCTGCTGCACGATATCGCCAACGCGCTCTTCATCAAGAGCGACCACGGTTATTGGGGTGCGCAGCTCATCGAGCCCTATGTCGATGAGGAGGTGAGCTGGGCGATCCGCGCCCATCAGGCGCTGCGCTTCTTCCCCGACGACTCCGTCGGCTACGCCTATCCCGAAATGTATGTCAAGAATTTCGGGGCCGACTATGTGCCCGACGCTTACATCGAGCACGACTACCAAGTGGCGCGCGATCACAAATGGTATATGACCGCGCGCATGATCACCGTGCACGATCTCTACGCCTTCGATCCCAATGTGGTCGTGACCTGGGAGCCTTTCGTCGACATCGTCGGCCGGCATTTCCGCCAACCGGAAGAAGGGCTGGGCTTCGACAACAGCCCCTCGGCGCACATGTGGCGCACGATCCGGCGGCCGACCAAATATCTCTGAGCGAGAGCGGCGCGCAGCGGGGTCTCTCGAACAGGGCGCAAGCAGCTTGATCCAAAGGTCTAGTATTCCCCAACCAACGGCGGGGGCCACCAAATGAAACGTCGCCTAGCGCTGCGAACTCGTGGTCGACCTGCCCCCGTACGCGAGACCCTATTTTTTGCTGGTGGCCGAGCCTTCTGTCCGTGGCTGCGCCGGTCACACGCAGAAGCTGCGTGCGCGATCCAAGCCGATTGGCGATCAGCCCAACCACGGCGGTACCGGCGGCAATCATGAGACCGTCGCGGGCGATTTACGAGAGATCGAAGAAGCGATAATATCGAGATATGAAGCTTGCAGATCAAGTCGCAATCGTCACGGGCAGCGGCCGCAATATCGGGGAGCAGATTGCAAAGCTGCTGGCGGCCGAGGGCGCCGGCATCGCCGTCGTCGATATGGATCGGGATCGCGGCGAGCGTGTCGCGGGAGACATCAAGGTCGCGGGCGGCGAAGCGGCGGCGTTCGTCGCCGACGTCTCTAACAGCCGCGATGTTGCAGCTTTGATCAAGGCCGTCGTGACGCGCTTCGGCCATATCGACATCCTCGTCAACAATGTAGCGACCTCGGACAACAAGAGTATCCTCGAGATCACCGAGGAGGAGTGGGACCGGGTGATGGCAGTGACGCTCAAATCCCCCTTCTTGATGGCAAAGCACGTCGCTCAACAGATGATTGCCCAGGGCTCTGGCGGCAAGATCGTCAATATCGGATCGACGTCGGGTTTCCGCGGGCGCAACCGTGCCATCGCCTATTCGACCGCCAAGGGCGGCGTTGCCAACCTGACCCGGTCCATGGCGGTGCAGCTGGCGCCCCACAATATCCGGGTCAATTCGGTTTCCCCCAACAAGACGGGTTCGCCTGTCGGTAAGGCCGAATTCGACCCGACCCGGCCGGTGACCAATCTTCTCAAGCGGTCCGGCCAGCCCATCGAAACGGCGCGAGCGGTTCTGTTCCTGGTCACCGATGAATCCTCGTTTATTGTTGGAGAAAACATCTTCGTGGACGGCGGCGTCATGGCGATGGAGATATCCTGAAGCCTGAACGTCGCGTAGCGCCGACCGTCACGGTCTGCATCGTCCGGGCGATCTGAGTTCCGGCGAAAGACGTCGGCGGGGGCAGCGGAAACCGCCATCCGAGCGAAGAACCTACCAGCGCCAAGGGAGTGTTCGAATCGCCGAAGCAATGCACCGCAAAGTCTTGCCTTCCGTGCCCGATGGTGCGGTTGCGTGATTCTCGAGCAGGAGCCGTCGTGATGGACGCCGTGATGGTGGAGGTCCTACGCAACAAGATCGCGAGCCTGGTCGATGAGATGCATTACCATTTCTATCGTTCCGGCTATTCGACCATCGTGCGCGAGTCGCGCGATTTCAGCTGCGTGGTTCTGGATCGCGAAGGTCGCGTGATCGTCGCCCCGCCGATGCTCTTCCACGCTCCCGTCTACCGGCATCTCATCGGTCGCATCCTCGAGCTCTATGGCGGGGCGATCAAAGACGGCGACGTCTTCGTCTCCAACCATCCTTACGAGGCTGGCCTGCCGCATGTCTCCGATATGGCCTTCGCCGCGCCGGTGTTCGCGGACGGAAGCCTCGCGGCTTTCGTGGGCTCGATCGCGCACAAAGCCGATGTCGGCGGCGCCGTCCCGGGCTCGACCTCGGCCAATGCCACCGAGCTGTTCCAGGAAGGGCTGCTGGTGCCGCCGATCAAAATATGGGAGGCCGGCCGGCCATTGCCGGACATCGAGAGGCTCATCCTCGCCAACAGCCGGCAGCCGGCCCTGGTGCGCGGCGATATGGACGCGCAGGTAGCGGTAACGAAAATGGGCGCAGCACGCATTGCTGAACTCTGCCGTCGGTTCGGCGTTGCCAGCGTGACCGCGGCCTTCGATGCCATCCTTAAAGGCGCCGCCGCTGCGCTGCGCGCGGCACTCGCAAGGCTGCCAGAAGGACGCGCAGCGGCGGAAGGATTGCTCGACAGCGACGGTATCGACGTCGACAAGCCGTTGAAGCTCGCGGTCGCGGCGACGATAAAGGGCGGCTGCGCCACCTTCGATTTCTCTGCAAGCGACCCTCAGGCGCGCGGGCCGGTCAACCTGCGGCCTCCCATGGTCGAGGCCTGCGTCTACTACTCCCTTATCGGCTGCCTCGACCCCGGGCTCCCTTTCAACGATGGCATCCGCGATGTCGTGCGCATGATCTTTGCTCCACGCACGATCACCAACGCCGCGTCGCCGGCGCCGGTCTCCAACTATCAAATGGTCAACCGGCGCCTCGTCGACGTTATTTTGGAGACGCTGGCGGTTTTCAATCCGGCGCGCGCCATCGCCCATAGCGGCTCGTCGAGCGCCCTCGGCATCGCTTGGGCGCGGGGACGGCCGGGACAGCCGGCCATGCAATATGAGCTCATCGGCTCCGGCTCGGCCTACGGCGCCGGCGCGGGACATGACGGGACCTCGGCGACGGCGACGCATATGAGCAACGTCCATATCACCCCGATCGAGATTCTCGAATCCGAGTTCCCTTGTCGCATTGCCCGCTTCGATCTCGTGCCCGATTCCGGTGGTGCCGGGCGCTGGCGCGGGGGCTTGAGCCTGCGCCGCGAATACGAGCTGCTCGAGGATGCCACCGTGATCTGCCGATTCGAGAAGACGCGCTATCCGCCGAAAGGCATGGCCGGCGGCCATGCCGGCGCCCGCAGCCGCTTCGTGATCGGCCTCGGCACGGACGCGGAGCGAGAGCTTCCGGCCTCGGCCCGCCTCGAGATGAAGGCGGGTACGCGCTTCTTGCTGCAAAGCGCCGGCGGCGGCTACGGCGACCCGCACGAGCGCGACCCGTCGCGACTGGCCCGCGACATCGCAGAAGGTTATGTCTCGCGCGAGAGCGCGGCAGATTAGCGGACGACAATGGACGATCTGAGCGCGACGCCTTAGAGCCGGAAAAGCGCGCGTGTGTTGCCGTTGCCGCCAACAACCTCAAGCCGACGCCTGACCCCGGCTTTGCCGGGATTCGCCATTGGCCCACCCTTGCGATAGGCTTGCCGATGTACAACCGGGCGCCGCGGAAACGATAAATGCAAGCAAGCTTGCAGGCTACGCGCATGATAGGAGGACAGGAGAGCGTGAGTGGATCCCATGGCGTCGCTGTTGGGTTCTACGGGGTGAAGAAGCTCTTCACCAAGGAAAGGAGCCGGCTGACGGCGCTCGAAAACGTGACGCTGGAGGCGGAAGAAAATGAGCTGACCTGCATCGTCGGACCGAGCGGTTGCGGCAAGAGCACGTTGCTGAACCTCGTCGCGGGCCTCTCGCCGGTCGACGCAGGGCGGGTGGAATTTCGCGGCCGCCCCGTGACGTCGGTGAATACGGATATCGGCTACATCACCCAGGACAGCAATCTCTTGCCCTGGTTTACGGTTCTCGAAAACATTCAGCTTCCGCTCGATATCCGCAATGTGGGCAAGACGGCGGCGGACCGGCGGTCGCTGGCCCGGAAATGGATCGCGCAGGTGGGCCTCGAGGGCTTCGAGCGCCACTACCCGCACCAGCTCTCCGGAGGCATGCAAAAGCGCGTATCGATCGCGCGAACGCTGGTCTATGACCCGGACGTGATCCTCATGGACGAGCCCTTCGGTCCGCTCGATGCCATCACCAGGATGGTGCTGCATAACCTTCTGCTGAAACTGTGGCAAGAGCGGCAGAAGACCATCATCTTCGTGACCCATGACCTCACGGAGGCGATCACCCTGGGAGACCGCGTGGTCGTCATGACCAAGCGGCCTGGCACCGTGAAGGCCGTGCTATCCGTAGGGATCGAGCGACCTCGCGATGCCTTCAGCCTCAGTGAGACGCCGGAATATGCGGCGATTCATCGCCAGTTCTGGGAATTGATGCGCTCCGAAGTGATCGAGACGGATGAAGGCCCGTGACGAAGCAAGCGGACGACACCTTGCACATTGAGACGGTGCAGCGGCCGGCGCTGTTTCGGATCGCACGCTTGGGCAGCGGCCTCTCGGAGCAGACGATCCTGATCGTCGGCCGCATCATGCTGATCCTTGCGATCCTCGCGTTCTGGCAGCTCGCGGATAATCGCCTGGTTCCCGATTTCGTCATCAGCAATCCGGTGCATGTCGCAGCTCGGCTCGCACACGACCTGCAGCTCGGCACCATCTGGCACGACATCGCGGTGACATCCGAAGAGCTGGTCATGGGATATGCGCTCGGCGCGGTCGTCGGAATCGTGTTTGGGCTGCTCCTCGGCCTCAACAGGATCGCGCGCGGGATTTTCGAGCCCGTGCTCTCCGCCATGAATGCCATCCCGAAGGTGGCTCTGGCGCCGCTCTTTCTCATCGCCATGGGGCTTGGTCCCGGATCCAAGATCGCGATCGCGGCGATGATGGTCGCGCTTCTCATGTTTTATAACACGCTCGGCGGGATGCTCGTCGCGCCGAGGCCGCTCATCGACGTCCTGCGCGTCATCGGAGCGCGCCGCGGCATTATCGTGCGCAAGATTATGCTTCCGTTCCTCAGCACCTACATCATCGCCGGTCTGAAGAGCAGCGTGCCGCTCGCAATCGTCGGGGTCATCGTCGGCGAGTTCATCGGAGCGAGTGCGGGGATCGGATTCTATATCCGCGACGCCACCGACCTGTTCGATTCTGCGGGGTTATTTTCCGGGGTCTGCATTCTGGTCGCAATGACACTGTTGGGGAATTGGCTCGTTCAGCTTTTGGAGCGCCGGCTTCTGCGCTGGCAACGCTGACCTAAGGCTGCCGTTTGCGTCAAGAGCGCGAAATGGTCGGTGGCCCATACCGGAAAAGACTTGCGGCTCGCCTTCGTCGGGTTGACGAACCTGAGCGGAAGGCGGAAATAAGGTAACAAATTAAATGGGAGGAAAAGCAGATATGAACGGCAATGAGAAGATAAAGGGCGATGAGAAGACCGAGGACGTAAGTCGCCGTCGCTTGCAGGGGATCGCAGGCGGCGCGGCCTTTCTGGCCTTGAGCCTCGCGCCGGCGGGTTTCGCTTTGTGGGCGACGCCCGCAGAAGCTTCTGCGACTTTGCCCACGGTGACGATCGGCAAGGCCGTCGACACGATCCCGTTTACGGTCGTGGACGTGGCACTAGCCGAGGGCTACTTCAAACAGAACGGGGTCGATGTCGAGGAAGAGTTGGTCCACGGCAGTTCGGCCGCCAACGCGGCAATGATCGGCGGGAGCCTGCAATTCGCCTGCGAAGCAGCCAATCCGCTTATGCTTGCCCGCTCGCACGGCGTTCCGATCATGTCGGTCGACGCGGTGGACGACGGCGTCGGCTTGCAAGTGCTCGTCTCCACCGAGTGGCTGGCAAAGCATCCGATTTCCGCGGACGCGACGTTCAAGCAAAGGATGGCCGACCTGAACGGCGCTATTCTCGCCGAAGTCGGCACGACCGAGCAGAGTTTTTTCGGGCTCTTGCGGGGCTGGGCCGGACTACCCCCGAGCTCTGGCTACAAGGTCGAAAAGATCGACTCGCTGGCCGCGATCTCTCTCGCCATTCAGAAGGGCATCGTCGACATTTCGATCCAGTCGCCGCCGCATTCCTTTCAGCTTACGCAACAAGGCTACGCCAAGGACTTCGCCGACCGCAGGAACGTCAAACAGTTCAACAACGTCGCCTACGACATTCTGACGACCACTCCTGCCTATGCCCAGGCGCACCCGCAGATCACGACGGATGTCGCGACCTCGATCGCCCAGGCCCTGAACTTCATGCGTAATCACCCGAAGCAGACGCTGGCGCTCGAAGAGAAGCATTTCGCGACGCTCAGCGCGGCGGTTCTGCAGGAGAGCCTGGAGTTCATCCCCTTCGCGAAGGACGGCATGCAGTCCCGGAAAGGTTGGGAGAATGCCGTCGAGCTCGCGCAGCAGACCGGGCTAATCAAGGACGTAAAGAGCACGCCTGAGGGCGTGTACTGGACGAATAAATATATCGACAGATCCAAGCTCGATCGATAAAGCGAATAACACGCCTGCGACGAACGATCATCGCGGCGAGCGTGCGCGGAGGCACGAAGGGACCCAACTCGACGAAGCAGGCCGCGTTTGCGGGGCCTGCGTCAGGAAGCGCATGAGAACGAAAAAGAGATTGCGTTATCGGCTTGGCGTCGATGTGGGAGGAACGCACACCGATCTCGTCTTGCTCGACGTCACCGCGGGTACGATCGCCGTCGAAAAGGTATCGAGCACGCCCAAGAATCCAGCACTCGGCGTCTTGAACGGCATCGCCAACTTCATAAGAAGCGGAATCCCTGCCGACGCGATTGAATTTTTTTCTCACGGCACGACGATCACGACGAATGCGCTCCTTGAGATGCGTGGCGCGAAGGTCGGGCTCCTGATCACGAAAGGCTTCCGCGCCATTCAGGAGGTCCAAAGCCAGGCGCGTGACGGCAATCCATTCGATTATTTCTACGAAAAGCCCGAGCCCGTCGCGCCGCAGAGTATGACACGCGAAATTCCCGGCCGCATCGATTTCGAGGGCAACGAACTCGAGCCGCTGGATGCTGATGCCGTTCGTCGCGCCGTGCGCGAGCTGAAGGCCGTCGGCACGCGGTCGATCGCTGTCTGCTATCTGTTTTCTTATGCCAATCCGACGCATGAGCTGGAAACGCGGCGGCTGATCCTCGAGGAATTCGCCGATGCCGACGTCTCGCTTTCTTGCGAAGTGCTTCCGCGCATCCGGGAATGGCCGCGCCTGTCGACGACGCTGCTCAACGCCTATCTTCAGCCCGTACTTGTCCGCTACATCGCGCATTTGGCCAATGGTCTCGACAGTGCCGGCGTCACAACGCAGCAGCGTTTCTTAATGCAGTCGAATGGCGGTGTCATGCCATTCAAGGCGGCGATCGGC
>DATLUE010000335.1:0-6274 GCA_035533255.1 Allostellaceae bacterium
TGGCTGCTTCGAAGCGAAAGCGGCGCACTCGCGGCCACGGGCTCGAAGAATGGGAAGTATCTCTCGTCAAGGCGATGCTCGCCACCAAGCGATGGTCCAAGCAGGACATCCATGCCCATTTTTCCCATCCAGAGCGTCCAATCAATCAAGCCCGCATCAGTCAAATCGCATCGGGCAAGATGTACGCAACCGTCGCCACCGCGACCGATGGGCAGCTGACGGCGTTTCTGGAGAACTATCACGATCGAGCCACCGCCTATAAGAGCTTTATCGAGCGCGACCCGCTTCATCCGATTGCCGCGGCGCAAATCCTGCGCGTAAAATCCGGCAAGCCTCCCGTCATCGATCTCGGCGAGAACGAGTGGACGGAATTCAAGGAGGCTTTCAATTGGAATTCGCGCGCGGCCTACGCGCGGACAATGGCTGGTTTCGCCAACAACCGTGGCGGCTATCTCCTGTTCGGCGTTAAAGACGCCTCGAAAGAGATAGTCGGCCTCAAAAGCAAGAATTTCGCCTCTTTCGACCCCGCGAAAGGCGCAATCTACCTTGGAGAGCATCTGGCGCCGTCGCTGCGCTGGGACATGCGGGTCCTAACGCTCGGCGGCGTTGAGGTGGGCGCAATCTATGTGTGGCCAGCGGCCGAGAAGCCAGTCGTCTGCCTTAAGAACTACGACGAGCTCAAGGCCGCGGAAATCTACTTTCGCTATGTCGGCTCCTCGAGCCGCATCATGTACCCGGAGCTGATGCAGATGCTCGCCGAACGGGACCGACGCGTCGAGCAGAAATGGATGCAGGCTGTGCGGCGAATTCAGCGCATCGGCGTGGACAACGCGGCGATTCTCGACCCGCGCACAGGAAAGGTCGCTGGCCCCGCGGGCACCTTCCTCATCGATGAACGCCTCGTCCCGAAACTAAACTTCATTCGGGAAGGGCAATTCACGGAGACGGAAGGCGCGCCAACTCTCAGGCTTATTGGTCAGCTCGAGCCGGTAAGACCCGTGATAGACGATGCGCTCGCTCGCACCGAACACGTCAGCATCAATGAGCGCGAGCTTATAGAGGCGTTCCTTGAGGAGCGGGCGGTTCCGGATCCAGGTGCTTACATCCGGCAGCTCTGCCATGTTCAGCCGCTTTGGCTACCCGTCTACTACTACATCTTACTGTCGGCAAAGACCGTCGTCGACGCTTTGGATCTGCTCAAGCTGGAACCGACCAGCTATCCCGCACGACGGAAGCGGCAGTGCGAACGGCTGGCCAAAGGGCAAGCGCCCCCGCGCACGTCGTCAGCGACAAACAAAGGCGCACGCGACCGACTGCTTGCGAAGGAGAAGTTTGATGTAGAAAAGGCGGTGGACGCGACGGCCTTCTTGAAAGGTCTCCGGACGCTTTCGGCCGAGGAGCTGGACAGAGACTTGGTCATGCCGCTGATGCGCCAATGTTTCACGCGGTACCATGGTGTAAATGCGGAGCTGACAAGCGAAATCCGATACGCCGCCGCCCACCTGGATCACGAACTATTTCGGCCCAGCGCTGCTGGAACAAAAGCGGAGTCGGCGCCGTCAGCAGCATCGTCAACTCCGACTGCAGCCCTCAGCGGATAGAAAGGTCGGGCATCAACAGGGATAGCCTGAGCTTTTCGGGGTCTTGATCCTACACCGTTCATGTGCCGACCGACGGCCCGCCACGCCGCCGGCCAAGCGTCCACGAGATCGACTCACGGCGCATTATCCCGGACACTTGCTTACCGAGATTGCGCTCAAGAACTGGCCGCCACGGAACGAGTGTGAATTCCCGACTCTTTTCAATGAGGGCAAACCGACCACTCGCGAGATCGAGGCGGCGGCGGTAAATGCCCGTGATGCGATCGCTCGGTTGGGTCTCGGCGTAGGAGAGGCCAAGCTCTTTCGAAAGCTGGCCCCCGACCCGCGCCAATTCGCGCCGCCGTAGCAAGCTGAGCAAGTTGGTGCGATAGACGATGCGATCCTGCTCCTGTCGAGCGAAGTCCTGCTCGATCAGCCATTGCCGTCGGCGGGCGAGCGCCCCGTGAACCTCTCGACCAAACCCCACATCAGCGATCGCGGTTTGCGACTCGCCAACCAGCTCGCGATCGAGCCATGTAGCGCCATCGGCTCCTACCTGACGCTCCAGCGGCAAACTCGAGAGGGACTCCAGGCGAACCGGCGCCGCCTGCACCTGCGCCCGCTCGAAGCCGGCAGCCTGCTCGAGGTGGTCGGAACCAATGATCCAGGTTCCGTCGGGCTCGCGTGCGACACCGAAGCCGGCGCGTCGCATTCCTTCGAGCCGGCGCACATGCGTTTCGGCAAAAGCCTCGCTTGCACCCGCATCGTGATTGAGATGGATATCGATGCTGTACCGACCCGCGTTTGCCGCAGCAATTTCGGCGACGGTGCGATCGACGGCGCGCGGATTGGTTGCCTTTGGCTCGATGGCAACGATCGCGCCGGCCGGCATCGGCTCTGCCTCGGCCCCCTTGCCGATCTCGACGTAATGCGTCCTGCCGTCAGCGCCATCGACGATCAGATAATGCCGATCGTTCAGCTCGTCGGCCATGCCTCGCGCCAGCACTAGCCCAACGAGACGATTGGGACGCGGTTCGGCGGGATCGTAGATCACGTAATCCGACGGCGGACGCCTCAGGCCTTCGCGCGTCAGTTCTCGATGGATGGCTTTGATGATGTCGCCGCGCTCGCCCATGCGCCGGAGCACGGGCTCTAAATCCTCCGCGAGCTTCCACTGACCCGGACGCATCTCCTCGGCCAGGCCAAGGCGCCCCAGCTTCTGCAGCCGGCCGGCACGAAGCGTTTGCTGGAAGGAATCGCCGGCAACGACCCCTGATCTCACGATGCGGTTTTCGTCGGCCTCACGGAGCAGGCTCCGATCGAGACTCGTGAAACGTTCCTGCTCGACTTCAGCCGCAAGTCGTGCGGAAACGTCGTGATCGGTGCGCGGCCCGAGATCCAGGGTGACGAGTTCCGCGGCGCGCTCGCGCATGCCGTGGCTCAGATAGTCGCGCGCGATGACCAGGTCCTTGGCACGCTCGTCCTTGCCGCGCAGCACGATATGCGTATGCGGGTGGCCGGTGTTGTAATGGTCGACCGCGATCCAGTCGAGCTTTGAGCCCAAATCCTGCTCGACCTGGCTCATCAGTCGTCGCGTGAATTCCTTGAGGTCCTGGTATTCGACCGCATCTTCCGCCGCGACGATGAAACGAAATTGGTGCCGATCGCCATTGCAACGCTCGAGGAAGGCTTTTCCGTCAGCCCGATCCTGCGTCGCGTCATAGAGGTCTCCCGGCAAGCCTGCGCGGGTCACGCCGTCACGTTGCAGATAGCGCAGATGCGCCCGCGCGCCTTTGAGCCCGCCGCCACCGAGCTTGATCAGCCGCGTTTTGACGACAACGCGTCGCTGACGAAAGGCTGCGTAGCGGTCGCGCGCGCCCAACACGCGGCCGACGCCGGCGCCGCGGCCCGATCGGCCGACGCTGAATTTTCCGCGCGAATGGCCGCTTCGACCGCCGGCCCGGCCGACGAAATCGGCGATCTCGCGGAGATACCGGCTTCGCACGCGCCCGCCACGCGAGCGAATCTTGCCGAGCTTGGGATCGAAATCATCGTCGAACTGCATCGCCTGTGCCTTGCGCTGATTGCGCTGCAATCACAGAAGAAGACGCTTGCGCCAGATACGCAACTTGGAGGCATCGAGATCGTGGCAACTCAATGTGTTGGCACGAGGCTCGGAGGCAGTCGCACGGCGATGCCTCCACGGGATCAGATGTGCAGGCAATGACATAGCCGCGCTTTGGAGGCGGTCTTTTATCTTGCCATGCCGTAATCCCGTCTCGACTCCCGCCCTGACCTGCGCGCATCAACCCTCTCTCTCCTGAAACCTACCGCGGCTCGCCTGACGGTGGCACGAAGAGCAGACCCGCTGATCGCTCGTTTGCCGGGGCATTTTCATCGCTTCGGAATACGAAAATCGATGCGCTGCCAGACCCAAAATTGCTCTTCGCGGGATCGCTTTCCGGTGCCGGGAAGGAGCTGACTTTGCGGTCTCCGAGCGCGAAAAACAGCGAACGCCCGGACGAAAAATCCGGCTCTTTCGATGCATCGGAACGAGCCAGGTCTTGCCTCGTCGACGCGGTAGTCGAGCCCATCGCCAGCATGGTCTCGGCGGTGCCGGGACCAAGCTTCACGAGATAGCCCCAAGTTTCCGCTGGCAGATTCACGCCCTGACCGACATAGGCTTCGAAGCGTTCCGGACCTGCATTGTAGGCTGCAAATAGGGCCGGATAACCGTAACGATCGAACATCTGGCGCAGGTACGCAGCGCCTGCAAAAATGTTGTCGTGCGGATCATAAGGATCGACACCGAGACCCAGACGGCGGCGTAAGTCGGCATAGGTTGCGGGCATGAGTTGCATCAACCCCATTGCGCCAGCCGGCGACGTGATCGGTTTTCCGTCGAGCATGGTGTGGCCGCCGCTTTCGGCCCGCATCACGCTGCGGATCCAGTCTT
Source organism: Allostellaceae bacterium (assembly GCA_035533255.1). Taxonomy (GTDB): domain Bacteria; phylum Pseudomonadota; class Alphaproteobacteria; order ATCC43930; family CGMCC-115725; genus CAIKMD01. The sequence continues at coordinate 4,537 of DATLUE010000335.1, forward strand.
GCGGAATATGAAAACGCCGCGCCGCTTCGGTGATGAACGGAGCCCATTGATCTATGGAACTAGCCGATACGGCCTGCGTGGCCTCGCCTGTCTGCGCGACATTGATAGATTGCCAACTCGGTATAGCTGAACGCAGTGCGATAACAGCAAGGAGTGTCACCATGTCCATAGCGGCACCAATTTGCCGAGAATCGCGGTCGTCTGAGTGACCCCGAAATACCGCCCATCGAAGGAGTCGGGCACCTCGCGCATTAGCAGAAACACGTCGCCATCGCTCAACACGCGGCAGCCTTGCCAGGCTGGCAAAGCGCGCCCGCGGGAATCTGCTGGAAGCCGTTGGGCGATAGCGCGGCCGTTGATGCTGATGCTCAGCCCGAGGCTGCATACCGTGTCGCCGGTAAGCGCCGCGACGCGCTTCACCAGCGGGACGCCGAGGGGCAAGTACTGGCGTTTGGCGGCCAGCATGCGCGCCGCGGGCGGGAGGTCGGCAAGCACCAAATCCCCATGTGACATCGCTTTACTCGACACCACCCAATAGAAGCCGAGCGGCGCGCTGGCACTGGCGTTCCAGATAAGATGCGGCACGGGTTGAGCCCGCGAAGCCAGGACGAGACTGGTAATACCAATCGTGGCGGCACCAAAGATCGCGCGTCTGCGGCGGCTCTCGCCGAATGACGCGGTCGCGTTCGCCGGCTGCTCCGAGCCGGGTAAACGCCTAAACATCGGAGGTTGTCCGCTTGGCATGCGACGACGACCAAGCGTCGAGATCGTCGATGTGATAACGGACATATCGGCCGTGCTTGCGGTATTTTGGGCCGCCACCGGTCGTGCGCATCTTCTCGAGCGTCCGTCGCGATAGACTGACATAATGAGCGGCTTGGGCTGTGGTCAGAAACGGGCTGCCCTTCTTTGCCCTGGCAGCGCGATCGGCTTCGTCTTCCATGCCTGCCTCGCCAGATGTTGGGGTCACGACGGCGCTTGTCGTGACCCCAACAGCGAGGATGAGCGCGTGGGGTCGCGCCGGGGACGGGCGAAAACGTGCCTCTGCGTTTTCGCCCCCCTTGTGATCGGCAGGGCGCGAGGGCGAAGCCCCGCGCCCGAAGGCGCGGGGCCGACGCGTACCCTCAGTCGGCGGGATTCCAGATGACGGCGTACACGTCGTCGTCATCCTGGCCGGCGGCGCGACCGAGATTGGCGTAGAGCTTGCGCGGCCCGAATTCCGGTGCCGCGAGACTCAGGCTCACATAATCCTTGCCCGAGGTCTCGCCCTTGCGCATCCAACCGGCGCCGATCTCGTAGCCCCGGGTCAGCACGCGGAAGTCGGGCTGATTGTCGGCGCTCTTGGCCGTGTTCGGCACGAGATCGATATCGGCGCGAATGCTCAAGGTCTTGAGCTGGCCCTTGTAGCCGCCGTTCGACTGCTTGGTGACGTATCCGATGGCAGGCATTGCACTGTCTCCTAATGGTCGCCGGGGACTATTCCCCTGCGATGGGAGACCGGTCATGGGCGCGGACGGACCCTTGAACCCGAAGGGCCGAAGCACAGCGGAGGACCCGAGCGACCCGGTTTTTTGGAGCGTAGCGCCCGCGAGGAGCCTGCATCGCAGGCGGGGAAAAAACTGGGCCGCGACGGTTTCAAGCGGGACGGCCCCGCCCATAGGTCTCACGCCCAAGCAGGGAATTGGCCCGCGACAGAGCAAGAGACCGCGATGCCGAAGCGATCGATCAGCAAGCGGCG
>DATLUE010000336.1:0-11500 GCA_035533255.1 Allostellaceae bacterium
TATGTCAATCAGGCGTTACTTGGCGGAAATCCGGGCGTTTCCGCCGCCTCCGCGAGGGCTTGTCGGCTTTTGGGACCGGAACTATGCTCACGCTACCGCTTTCCCACCCTTGAGGGCCGCACCCATGCGTCAGCGTTTTTCCGTGTTGTTATCGGTTCTTGCGCTTGCCGCCGCGCTTCTCGGCAGTCCCGCGCGGGCGATGCAGGCAGCGGATCCGTCCACGCTGATCAGCCAGCTCGTCAACCAGGCAATCGGCATCATTCAGAACAAGCAAGTATCGGAGCAGGACCGCCAAACGAAATTCCGCAACCTGCTCGAGAGCGGTTTCGATATTCCGCGCATTTCGCGCTTCGTGCTTGGACGCTATTGGAGGAGCGCCAGCGCCGAGCAGCGTCAGCAATTCGACCGGCTCTTCGAGGAGTGGGTCGTGCGCACCTATTCGGCGCGGTTTCACGATTATAGCGGCGAGACCATCCAAGTGACCGGCACGCGGCCGGAAAGCGACAGCGCCACCGTGGTGCTCAGCCAGTTCGTCAGCCCCAATGGCGGGCCGCCGGCGAAAGTCGAATGGCATGTGCGCAAAAGCAGCGACCGCGATTACAAGGTCGTCGACGTGTCGGTCGAAGGCGTGAGCATGGCACTGACGCAGCGCGATGAGATCGCGGCCGTGGCCGACCGCAACGGCGGCACGGTCGAAGGCCTCAACCAGGCGATGCAGCAAAAAATCCAGAGCGTCACCGCGGACGCGGGCAAGTAGCCTGCGGCCGGCCGCGGCAATGCTTAGAGGCGGGTGAGCGGCTTGTAGTGGAGCCGATGCGGCTGGTCTGCGTCGGCGCCGAGGCGGCGCTTCTTGTCGGCCTCATAATCCGCGTAGTTGCCCTCGAACCACTCCACATGACTTTCGCCCTCGAACGCGAGCATATGGGTGGCGATGCGATCGAGGAACCAGCGATCATGGGTGATGACCACGGCGCAGCCCGGGAAATCGAGCAGCGCTTCCTCGAGCGCGCGCAGCGTATCGACGTCCAGATCGTTGGTCGGCTCGTCGAGCAGGATGACGTTGGACGCGGTTTTCAGCATCTTGGCGAGGTGCACGCGATTGCGCTCGCCGCCCGATAGCTGGCCGACCTTCTTCTGCTGATCCGAGCCGCGGAAATTGAACAGCGAGCAATAGGCGCGCGACGGCATCTTGCGGCGGCCGAGATCGATCTCGTCATTACCGCCTGAAATCTCTTCCCAGACGGTTTTCGTCGGCGCGAGCGAATCGCGCGACTGATCGACATAGCCGAGTTTCACCGTCTCGCCGACTTTGAAGCTGCCGCTATCGGGCTTTTCCTGGTCGGTTATCATGCGAAAGAGCGTGGTCTTGCCGGCGCCGTTGGCGCCGATGATGCCGACGATGCCGCCAGGCGGCAGCCGGAACGACAAATCATCGATCAGCAACCGGTCGCCATAGGCCTTGGAAATATGCTCGGCCTCGATCACCAGATCGCCGAGACGCGGCCCCGGCGGCAACACGATCTGCACGGTGTCAGGCGCTTTCTCGCGGCTTTGTGCGAGCAATTCGTCATAGGCAGCGAGCCGCGCCTTGCTCTTGGCCTGGCGCGCGCGCGGGCTTTGCTTGACCCAGTCGAGCTCGCGCTCGAGCGAGCGCTGCCGGGCTTCTTCCTGCTTGCCTTCCTGAGCGAGCCGCTTCTGCTTCTGCTCGAGCCAGCCGGTGTAATTGCCCTGATAGGGAATGCCCTGGCCGCGATCGAGCTCGAGGATCCAGCCCGCGACCTCGTCGAGGAAATAGCGGTCATGGGTCACCGTCACCACCGTGCCTTCATAATCGTGCAGAAAGCGCTGCAGCCAGGCGACCGATTCGGCGTCGAGGTGGTTGGTCGGCTCGTCGAGCAGCAGCAGATCGGGCTTCTGCAGCAATAGCCGGCACAGCGCGACGCGGCGGCGCTCGCCGCCCGAGAGCTTCGCGACATCGGCATCGCCCGGCGGGCAGCGCAGCGCGTCCATGGCGATCTCGACCGTGCGGTCGAGCTCCCAGCCATTGGCCGCGTCGATCTGTTCCTGCAATTCACCCTGTTCGGCAATCAGCGCGTTCATCTCGTCGTCGCCGAGTTCTTCGGCGAAGCGCGCGCTCACTTCCTCGAAGCGCTCCACCAGCGCCTTGGTCGCCGCAAGGCCCTCGGTGACGTTGCCCGCGACGTCTTTTTCGGGATCGAGGTCGGGCTCCTGCGACAGATAGCCGATGCTCGTTCCTTCCGCCGCCCAGGCCTCGCCAACGAAGCTTTGCTCGACGCCGGCCATGATTTTGAGCAGCGTCGATTTGCCGGCGCCATTGGCCCCGAGCACGCCGATTTTCGCGCCGGGCAGGAACGAGAGCGAAATATTCTTCAAGACCTCGCGCCCGCCGGGATAGGTCTTGCCCAGACCCTTCATAATGTAGATATATTGGTAAGCTGCCATGCCGGGCTTCTAGCGTAGAGATTCAGCCCTCGCAACGCGGCATAATCGGCGTCCCTATCCGTTGTTGTTCCATGCCGCTGCTGCGTTTCCTGCTAAATCTTGCCTGGATCTTCACCGGCGGCCTGTGGATGGCGGCCGCATGGCTGCTGGCCGCGCTCATCATGGCGATCACCGTCATCGGGCTGCCCTGGGCGCGCGCGGCGTTCAACATCGCGCTCTATGCCTTCCTGCCCTTCGGCCACCGCGCCGTGCCGCGCGCACGTTTCACCGGCCGCGAGGATTTCGGCACCGGTCCGCTGGGCCTCATCGGCAACCTCGTCTGGCTAGTGCTGGCGGGATGGTGGCTCGCGCTCGCGCATCTCGTCACCGCCGCCGGCCTGGCGATCACCATCATCGGCATTCCCTTCGCCTGGGCGCATGTGAAGCTGGCGGCAATCGCGCTCTGGCCGATCGGGCGGATGATCGTCACCATCGACGAGGCCGACGCGGGCCCGCTTCACCCCGATCGTTACTTCCCGCCGCGCTAGCCGTCGGCGAGCGGGATCATCTCGCACCAAGCCGCCATCTCGCGCTGAAAAGCCGCTTGTGCTAACAAGCTCTCGCCCGGGACGGCCGGGCCGGAGGGCGCTTGGCATGATCAATCTGCAGGATATCCGCTACGTCCGGCTCGGCACGCGCGATCTCGAGGGCGCGACCGATTACGCCACGAAGATCCTCGGGCTGCAGCTCGTCGGTCGCGAAGCCAAGGCGGTTTATTTCCGCAGCGACAAAGTGGCAGTGCGCGGCGACACGCGCGACCACACGCTGGTCTATGTCGAGGGCGATCCGAGCGATCACACCATCGGCTTCGATCTGAAAGACCCGGCCGACCTCGACGCCGTCGGCGCGGCGCTCGACAATGCCGGCTATGGCGCCAAGCTCGCGACCAAAGAGGAATGCGAGAAGCGGCGCGCGCGCGGCGTGATCCAGTCGCGCGACCCGACCGGGAACAAGATCGAGATCGTCGCCCGGCCCTATCATTCGGCCACGCGCTATTTCCCGAGCCGCGACGCCGGTATCACGCATTTCAGCCATATCGGGCTCAATTCGACCGATGCGCCGCGCGACGAGAAATTCTGGACCCAGCTCTGCAATGCGCGCGTCTCCGACTGGCTCGGCGACGCGCCGCTGCTCCGCATCGGCACTTGCCACCATTCGATCGCGATGTTCCCGGCAACGCGCCCGGGCGTGCAGCACATCAATCATCAGGTCGAAGATCTCGACGATGTGATGAAGTCGTATTACTTCCTCAAAGAAAAAGGTGTGAAGATCGCCTGGGGTCCGGGTCGCCATCCTCTTTCGACCGCGGTGATGGTCTATTTCTACGGGCCGGACAACATGGTCTATGAATATTCCTGCGGCGTGAAGCACATCATGCCCGAAGACGAGGCGACCTATCGTCCACGGCAGTTCCCGTCGACACTGACCTCGTTCTGCATGTGGGGCTCGGTGCCCGACTTCCCGGCGATGGAAGCGGTAATGACCCCGGCCAAGCCGGTGCTGAAAGCGGTCTGAACGCTCACTCCGCCGCGGCGCGGTGCCCGCTGACCTCGTCGCCGGCATCAGGCGCGAGCCGCGCGAAGGACCGCGACGAGGCCAGCGTCACGATCGCCATCAGCACGAGCGTGATCCGCATGTCGTCGAGCGACATCGCCGATTGCGGATCGCCGCGCAGCACGAGCACGAGATTGAGCGCCATCGCCGCAAAGGCGACCCCCATGCCGTTCGATATCTGCTGCAACATGCTCGAGAAGCTCGAGGCCGCGCTCATCCGCGACGCCGGAATATCGGCGAAGGCCATGCTGTTGAGCGCGGTATATTGCAGCGAGCGGAAAAAGCCCGTCACCAGCAGGATGAGGAAGATCGCGACGAACGGCATCGCGGGATTGAAGACGACGCAGATGGCGACGCCGGCGGCGCTGATGACCGCGTTGGCGAACAGCGCCAGGCGAAAGCCCCAGCGCCGCAAAATCCGGATCGCGGCGACCTTCATCGCGAACGAGCCGAGCGCGCCGGCCACCGTCAACAAGCCCGATTCGAAAGCGTTGAAGCCGAGGCCAAGCTGCAACAGGATCGGCAGCAGATAGTTGAGCGAGGCGGTGCCGACGCGAAAGATCGCGCCGCCCACGACGCTCGCGGCGAAGGTCGGAACCCGCAGCAAGGTGAGATCGATGACAGGATAAGGCGTGCGCCGGAGATGGCGGGCGGAGACGAGGCCGGCGACGATCGAGACGCCGAGAAGCATCGCGACCGCCGTCCAATCGACCTCCGGCCGCTCGACCAGGTCGCAGACATAGACGAAGCACGCCAGCGCGGTGCCGGTCAGCAGGAACCCGCGCCAATCGAGCGAGGGCGTTTGCGGCTCGCGATAATTCTCGATGAAGCGCGTCACCAGCGCCACGCCGAGTAGGCCGACCGGCACGTTGAGGAAGAAAATCCAGCGCCACGACGCGTAAGTCGTGATGAAGCCGCCGATCGGCGGGCCGAGCGTCGGGCCGACCATCGCCGGGATCGTCAGGTACGCCATTGCGGTAACGAACTCGGCCTTGGCGACGCTGCGGAACATGATGAGCCGCCCGACCGGAACCATCATCGCGCCGCCCATCCCTTGCAGCACGCGCGCGGCGGCGAGCTCGGCGACGTCGTTGCACAGGCCGCACAACACCGAGCCGATGGTGAACACCGTGATCGCGATACGAAATACCGTGCGCGCGCCGAAGCGATCGGCAACCCAGCCGCTGACCGGGATGAAGATCGCTAGGCTGAGGACGTAGGCGGTGATGCCGATACTCAAATGGATCGGCGTCGTGTCAAAGGTAACCGCCATCTGCGGCAGCGCCGTCGTGATGACGGTGCTGTCGAGATTCTCCATGAACAGCGCCGACGCGACGATCAACGGCACGATCATGGTTCGCGCGATCGGCAGCTTCATGACCTGGCGGCGAGCGGCGTTAGTCGGCCGCGGCTTCGGCCGGCTCGACCGCGCGGCCGTGGCCGCTGACCTCGGCGCCGGCATCGGGCGCAAGCCGCGCGTAGAAGATGCAGCCCGACAGCGCCACCAGCGACATCAGCACGAACACCGCACGGATATCCTCGCTCGATACCACGCTGGAAGCTTCGACGTGAAAGCGCTGCATCGTATGGAGCAGCACCGCGGCAAGAGCGACGCCCATGCCGTTGTTGATTTGCTGCATCATGCTGGAAAAGCTGGTCGCTGCGCTGGTGCGATGATTGGGAATATCGGCATAAGCGAGCGTCGTCAGGCCGGTGAATTGCAGCGAGCGAAAGAAGCCGCCGATCAGCAGGATCAGAAATACCACATAGCCCGGAGTGCCGATCGTGACGAGCGCGCAGGCCGCGACCGCGCAGGCGCTGATGAAGCCGTTGCCGAGCAGCACGGTGCGAAAGCCCCAGCGCCGCAGCACCGGCGGGATGGCCGCCTTCATCGTCAGCGAGCTGAGCGCCGCGGCGAGGGTGATCGAGCCGGACGCGAAGGCCGACATGCCCATATTGACCTGCAGCATGATCGCCATGAGATAGCCGACGCCGCCGGCGCCGATGCGAAACAGCGCGCCGACCGCGACGCCGGTGAAGAACGAGGGGATGCGCAGGAGGCTGAGGTCGAGGATCGGCTCTGCCCGGCGCAGCATATACCAGGACGCGAAGGCGCCCGAGGCGAGGCTCACGCCGAGCAATCCGATCGTCACCGCCGAGCTGATGCCCGGCTGCACCGCGAGGTCGCAGTCGAGCACCAAGGCCGAAATCGCGACGCCCGCGAAGATAAAACCGACCCAGTCGAAAGACGGGCTATGCTCCTCGCGGTAGTTCTCGATGAAGATGAAGACGAGAATCGCGCCGACGAGGCCGATCGGCAGGTTAAGGAAGAAAATCCAGCGCCAGCTCGCATAGGTCGTGATGAAGCCGCCGACCGGCGGCCCCAGCACCGGGCCGATCATCGCCGACATGCTGAGGGTGGAGAGGGCGCGGACGAGGCCCGCTTTGCCGACGGCGCGGAACAGCACCAGCCGGCCGACCGGAACCATCATCGCGCCGCCGAGGCCCTGAAACACGCGACAGAGCGCGAATTCGGTGACGCCGTTGCTGAAGCCACACAGCACCGAGCCGAGGGTGAAGACCGCGATCGCCGTGCCGAAAATGGTCCGCGCGCCGAGCCGGTCGGCAAGCCAGCCGCTGACCGGAATAAAAACCGCGAGGCTCAGAATATAAGCGGTGATGCCGATCGAGAGATGGATCGGCGTGGTGCCGAACGAGACCGCCATCTGTGGCAGCGCGGTGGTAATCACCGTGCCATCAAGATTTTGCATCAAAAACGCCGCGCCAACGATCCCGAGCAGAAGACTGTGGCGCGAGACGCGGAGCGGCATGCGGGCGAAATCCGGAACCAGGGGGCGTGAACGTCCAATCTATGGCGTGGCGCCCGGTTTTAAAACCCGCGCCGGCAGCATCCCTGCCCCCGGTTTCCTGCCCTGGCCGGCTTGCGCTCGGCGACCGTTGCGCTTCATTTCGCACTGGAACCCCGCTAGATTCAGGCGGGATTTACCCGACCACCAAGAATTAGAGGAGCGCTCGCGATGTCGATCACGATGTATCACGGCTCGGTTCCGGTCTTCCTGCAGCTTCTGCCCGCGCTGTCGGGCGCGCTCGACAAGGGCCACGCCTTCGCCGAAGCCCGCAAATTCGATCCCGCTTTGCTGCTGCAAGTGCGGTTAGCGCCCGACATGTTCCCGCTCGTGCGGCAGGTTCAGCAAGCGACCGCGCATGCGCTGGCACCCGGCCGCATCGCCGGTGTCGAGCTGCCGAAACTGGCCGACGGCGCGACCATCGCCGAGCTCAAGCAGCGCATCGCCACGACGGTCGATTTCCTGAAAGGCCTCCAGCCGGGACAGATCGACGGCAAAGAGCAGAGCGATGTGACGGTCAAGCTTGGCCCCAACGATCGCACATTCAAGGCGCAGGTCCTGCTCTATCACCACGCGCTGCCGAATTTCTATTTCCACACCACGACCGCTTACGACATCCTGCGCCATTGCGGCGTCGAGCTCGGCAAGCGCGACTTCATGGGCCAGATGCCTGGCTGATCGCGCATAAGAACGGGATCGGGACGGCTCGCCGTTCCGGTCTCGCCCTACCCGGTCCATCGCGAATGCCGGCGCCCCTTGAGCGGGTAGCGTGCGATCCGCAAGGCGAAGCCTTGGCCCGAAACGCAGCAGGGCGGCCGAAGCCGCCCCGCGCTCGCCTTGGGCGTGTTTAACGCGTCAGGCGTTCTTGAGGTTCGACGCGGCGACCTTGCCGGTGCGGGCGTCGCGCTGAGCCTCGAAGCTGAGCCGCTGGCCTTCCTGCAGATTGCCGATGCCCGAGCGCTCGACGGCCGAGATGTGCACGAACACATCCTTCGTGCCATCCTCCGGCTGAATGAAGCCAAAGCCCTTGGCCGAGTTGAACCATTTGACAGTACCGATCGACATAGAAAACCTTCCATAGAATAATGGGCCGCCGCGCGCGCGCGGGGCGGATCAAGCAACGATCTGGGAGGAACGATAGCGGCTTCTCGAAGACGCCGTGTCGAAGCCGACCCGAAGGCAGTTGACGCGACGAGATATAGAATAAGGCTTGGCCCCATTCAAGGCGACGCCCGCCACCGCGCAACTTCTTGAAACTTCCCAACCGCGGCCGCACGATGCCGCCGCGGGCGCTGCATCGCTTTTGGGACCCGCGGGAGCAGGAGCGCTGGCATGGCACAGATCGTTCTCGGGCTTGGTACATCGCATGGGCCGCAGCTTTTCCTGAAGCCCGAGCAATGGGAGCTGCGCGCAACCGCCGATCGGCAGAACCCGCAGCATTGGTTCCGCGGCAAGCCTTATAATTACGAGACGCTGCTCGCTGCGCGGCAGGACGAGAGCTTTGCCGCGCAACTCACACCGCAGGCGAAGCAGGCGCATTTCGACCGCTGCCAGCGCGCGATCGGCGCGGTCGCCGACATCTACCGCATCGCCAAGCCGGATCTCGCCATCGTCATCGGCAACGACCAGGCGGAAATATTCACCGAAGAGAACATTCCGGCGTTCAGCGTCTTCTGGGGCGAGAGTATCGAGAACTTTCCGCGCTCGGCCGACGAGATCGCGAAACTGACCCCCGGCATCGCGCCGGCCGAGATCGGCTATCGGCCGACGGCGCGCACGCAGTATGCCTGCGCGCCCGCGCTCGGCAAGCACGTCATCGGCGCGTTGATCGATAGCGGCTTCGACGTCGCGCAATCGAAGCGCCTGCCGATCGGCCCGCGCAACTCCAATGCCGCGCCGCACGCCTTCGGTTATGTCTTCCGCCAAGTCATGAAGGATCAGCCGATCCCGATCGTGCCGGTGCTCGTCAACACGCATTATCCGCCGAACCGGCCAAAGGCGCGGCGTTGTTTCGAGTTCGGACGCGCGATCGGACGCGCGATCAAATCCTTTCCCGACGACGCGCGGGTGGCGGTCATCGGCTCCGGCGGCCTCACGCATTACGTGATCGAGGAGGAATTCGATCTTTCGGTGCTGCGCGCGATGGAAAAAGATGACGACGCCGCGATTGCCGCGATCGACGATGCGCTGTTCGCCTCGGGCGGCACCGCCGAGATCAAGAACTGGATCCCGGTCTGCGGCGCGATGCGCGAGGCCGGCTTGCCGATGACGCTGATCGATTACGTGCCGTGCTATCGCTCGCCGGCGGGAACCGGCAATGCAATGGCCTTTGCCTATTGGCGCGCGTCATAGACCAGGGAAACTTTCCAGCATGCCGAGCACGACGCGCTCGTCACCCTGACCGGGCCGGGCCGGGCACGCCGGGCGTTGCCTCATCGCGGATTAGCGCGCGGCAAAAACTTGCCGGATCGATCGGCGCGGCACGACCATCGCCGCGGCAGTTTCACTGGACGCGCGGCGCCGCCCAACGCTAGGCTTTCGCACCGCGGGCGAGGACGATGTCATGGAACCCTACGAAGATTTCGGCCATATCGGCCCCGGCACGTTGGCGGGGCGGTTCCTGCGGCGGTTCTGGCAACCGGTGGCGGTCGGCGACGAGCTCGCTCCCGGCAGGCCCAAGCGCGTCCAGGTCCTGAACGAGCATTTCACCGCCTATCGCGGCGCCGACGGCGTGCCGCATGTCGTGCAGGATGCCTGCCCGCATCGCCAGACGCAGCTCTTCCTCGGCTGGGTCGAGGATGATTGCATCCGCTGCTTCTATCACGGCTGGAAATTCGCTCCCGACGGGCGCTGCGTCGAGCAGCCGGCCGAGAACGAATCCTTCAAGCACAAGATCGCCATCCGCGCCTATCCGACCCGCGATTATCTCGGCCTGGTGTTCGCCTTTCTTGGCGAGGGCGAGGCGCCGGAATTTCCGCTGATGCCCGAGATCGATGTCGCCGCGGATACGGTGCTCTACAATCGCCATCCGGTGCCGTGCAATTATTTCCAGCGCATCGAGAACGACATGGACGAGCTGCATCTGCACTTCGTCCACAAGGTCAGCACCGACCAGATCGGGCTGGTCGAATTCCCGGAGATCGACGTCACCGAGACCGATTACGGCATTCTGCGCCGCGGCTTGCGCCAGGAAAACGGCCAGAACGTCAACCGCACCGCCTATTGGATGATGCCGAACGTGCTGATGACCTTCACGCCCGGCCGGCCGTCGCGGCCGGAATGGATGCTGCATCTTGCCTGGCGCGTGCCGATCACCGACACGGAGATGGCGAGCTTCATCGTCGCCGCGGCCAAGGGCGGCGGCAAAGGCCTGAAGCCGCGCCCCGAGACGCATCCCGATCCGAACGCGCTGACCGACGAGGTGCTGGCCGGCAGGTTGCGGGTGCAGGACATCGATCCCGATTATCCCGGCCTCTTCAATGTTCAAGACAATGTCGCGCTGGCCGGCCAGGGGCGGCTGGTCGATCGCTCGAAAGATCGCCTCGGCCAGTCGGACAAATCGGTGATCTTTCTGCGCCGGATGTGGGCGCGCGAGCTAAAAGCGCTGGCCGACGGCAGCGGACCCAAAGCATGGCGGCGGCCAAACCACTCGTTCTTCACCGAGCGCAGCAAGGAGCTGGAGCTCGCGGGTGCCATCGGCACGAAATAGCGCGTTTAAGATACCAAGAACCGCAAAACCGGGCATGACGGGGAGGTCCAGATGAGCCGCTTGGCCACATACGCGGCGCTTAGCGCGGTAACCGCTGCGCTGGCGGTCGCGCACACTGCGCAAGCGCAAACCGCCCCGACCGCCGAGATGAAGGCGCTCGCCGCCGCCGCCGACAAGGAGGGCGAAATTCTCCTCACCTGGAGCTCGGACAGCCTCGGCGGCGCCACGGGCGCCAAGGAATTCGAGGCGGCGATCAACCGGGCCTATGGCACGCATATCCATATCGCGTGGACGCCGGGGCCGGCGATGCCCAATGTCGGCAACCAGATCGCGATGGCGCATGCCAACGGCCTCGCTTCGCCGACCGATGTCTATCTCGGTTTCTCGCGCGATATCGCTTCGCTGTTGAAGTACGACCTGTTCCTCTCGGCACCCTGGGGCCAATATTTGCCCGATCGCCTCACCGAGGCGGTCGTCGAGCACGGCACCTATGTCAAGGTCACCTCGGCGACGCTCGGCTTCAGCTACAACGCGAAGCTGGCGCCCGAGCCGCCCAAGAGCCTCGACGATTTGCTCAAGCCGGAATGGAGCGGCAAGGTCGCGACCACCTCGTTCGGCGCCGGCTGGGATCAGATTGCCTCCAACGACGCCTGGGGCCCCGACAAAGCCATCGCCTTCGCGCAAAAATTCGCCCGCCAGGTTGCCGGCTTCATGCGTTGCGGCGAGACCGAGCGTTTATCGACCGGCGAGTTCCTGGTGATGGCGACCGATTGCAGCGACGGCCCGACCGGCGAGGCCATCAAGCGCGGCGCGCCGCTCGGCCGCGCCATCGAGCCGACGGTACCGCTCGTCAGTTATTTCTATCTCG
>DATLUE010000337.1:0-24620 GCA_035533255.1 Allostellaceae bacterium
CCCGCGCGACCAGCTCGTGCCGTTCTGGCAATCGAAGACCCCGCGCTCCTATATCGGCTGGGGCAAGAGCACGCAGCTCGGCTACGGGCTCGGCCTTGCCATCGGCGCCAAGCTCGCCGATCCCACAAAGCTTTGCATCAACGTCTGGGGCGACGCCGCGATCGGCTTCACCGGCATGGATCTCGAGACCGCTGCGCGCGGCGGCATTCCGATCCTCTCGATCCTCTTCAACAATTCGGTAATGGCGGCCGAGCTCAACGTGATGAAATACTCGACCGAGAAATTCCACTCGACCGATATCGGCGGCAATTACGCCGATTTCGCCACGGCGCTCGGCTGCTATGGCGAGCGCGTGACCGAGCCCGGCGCGATCGTCCCCGCGATCAAGCGCGCGCTGGCCAAAATCGACGGCGGCCAGCCGGCGCTGTTGGAATTCATCACCGAGCGTCAGAGCCCGCGCTCGTCCGAGGCGACCGGGCGCTAGACGTCGTGCGAAGCAGAATCAAGACGCGCGCCAGTCTTTCCAGTCTTTGAGCGTCACGTCGGCCATGCGCCCGGCGGCCTCGTGCAGCCAGGTATCGCCGCGTCGCTTCAGGTCGCGGCGTAGCTCGGCCAAAGCATCGCGCGAGCCGAGATGGATGTTCGCGGTCTCGGCGCCCATCGCCTCGAGCAACAGGCGCTCGTCCTTGCGTTTCGGCACGTCGGCGAGATCGATGCGGGTGCAATGCGGCGCGAGGCGCCGCAGCAGCCAGCCTTTCTCGACGGCGACGAACGGATCGGGCGCGCGGACCGCGTGCTGGAGAATTGCCGCATAAAAGGTCTTGGGCGAATCCTTCAAGCCGGCATAGACCGAGGGCAGCATCGGCTTCGCCTCGCGCGCGATCAGGCCGCCATGATGCTCGGCGATGCCGACATAGCGCGCGTCCCAAGCTGCCGAGCCCGGCGATGCGATGCACGTAGCGCGGTGCGCTGTCGTTGTCGGGCAGGTGGCGCGCGATCAGCGCGCGCACCTTGCCCGGCGGGCCGGCCGGGCGGAAGCCGGTGAGCTTTGCCCAGAATCGCGTCGGATCGCGTTCCTCGCCCATCGCCATCGCGCGCAATTCGGGGTGCTCCTCTTCGAGCACGAAAGGCTTGCCCGCCCCGACGCGGATCGCCTGGCGATAGCCGCGCAGGATCGCGGCGCAGGCCTCGCCGGCGCCGATCGACAGCGCCGCATCGCGCTTGGCGAGCAGCGCGCTGGTCGCGAGGCGCACCAGATCGATCGTGTAAGGCATCGCCTGCGCTTCGTCGAAATCGTTGATGCCCCAGATCAGCCGGCCTTCGGCATCGCGCCAGGTGCCGAAATTCTCGATATGCAGATCGCCGACCGCTAAGAGGCTCGGCGCCTGAGCGAGCTCAGGACATGCCTCGCGATAGAGCGTCGCCCAGCGATAGAAGGTCGCGCGCAGCAGCAGGAACGCGCCTTCCTTCATCCGCCGATGCTTCAAGGCGATATCCGCATCGATCAGGCCGATGCGTCGGCGCGCCCAGCTTTCATAGGCGGCGGTCGCGGCGACGATAGTCACGGCGCGGACGCCGGGTAACTGCGGCGCACGCTCCGGCTCAGGGTGAACGCACCGTAGCTTTGGCCGAGGAGGCGCGGCCGCAGCGCGGGCAGCGGCAGATAGGCGGCAAGGCGCAGCCAATACCAGCGCGACAATGGGCTCGCGCCCTCGCGGCGCTTGGCCCAGAGCCAGGCGCGCGTCATTGCCCGGCGCGTCGCCATATCCGCGAGAGCGGGCGGCAGGTCGTGCTCGGCAAGAAAATGTGCGACCGTGAGATTGGTGTCGTGCAAAAGCTGCGGCCCGCCATCGTTGAGCCGGCCGTCCGGCGTGCTGGGATGGAGCACGACCGGCACATCGAGCGCGACGAACGGGCCGGTCGCGGAAAGGCGCAGGAGCAGCGAATAATCCTGAACGAACACGCGCTCGTCGCAGCCCCCGACCGCCAGCGCGCTGTCCTTGCGGATGAGGCAGTTGCTCGGCCCGAGATAGCATTCGCGCAAGAGGCCGGGCAGGGCGTTCTCGACGCGCTCGGGCGGCCGCTCGCTCGCGCCGCCCTGCGCGATCCGGGCCAACGCGTCCTCGGCATCGCGGTAATAGGCCGAGCGGCCATAGGCGAGCGCCGCTTCGGGGTGGCGGGCCAGCGCCACGCAAAGCTGCTCCGTCGCATCGGGCAGCAACACGTCGTCGCCATCGACCAGCTTCACCAGCGAAAACCGTGCTTCGCGCAGGCCGCGATTGGTGGCGACGCTCGGCCCGGCATTGGCTTGGCCGAGCACGCGCGCGTTGCTCAGATCGCCCGCGCGCCGCTCTAGCTCCTCGCGCGAGCTATCGGTCGAGCCGTCATCGATGAAAATGAACTCGCGCGCGAAATCGCCGTGCTGCGCCTTGAGCCCGGCGATCACCTGCCGCAAGAAGCGCCGCTTGTTGAACACCGGGACGACGAAGCTGACGCCTTCCTGCGGCGCTCCGGCGCTCATGACGGTGCGGGCGCGGCCAGGATCAGTCGCGCTTCATGAGGACGTTGCCGGAAATCTCCTCGATGCTGGAAAGCTTCACCAGCACGGCCGCGCCCTTCTTCTCCGGATCGGGCTTGCGCTCGGCCTCGGGGATGAGCTCCCACACCTTGTCGCGGTCGGCGCCGTCGTTGAGCACCGTAACATCGCCGTAGAAGCGGATGACGCCGCCGCGGAAGTCCTTCGCGGCCTTGGCGGCATTGCGGTAGAAAATCGCGACATGCGGGTTCTCGAGAATCCGCTTGGCGGAGCTGCGCCCGCTGCGCTCCCAATAGCACAACGTGTCGTCGTTGAAGGCAACGACGCTGCCCTTGGGGCTGATTTGGGGGTGCCCGTCCTTGGTCGATGTGCCGACCAGGCACGGGGTTCCGTCCGCCAGCGCCGAATTGAGCAGGTCGCGAATCGCTTGGCTAATCTCTATCATCTGTCACTCCCCTTTTGCCCGGCCGCGCCTGGGCTTGTCTGCGACGATGCGCCAGAGTGCGGGATTTGCTGCGCCGCGGCAAGAGCCGCGCCTTGCATAGCGACGGTCGCCGCGCGACAATCCTGGGCGGGGGCAGGATGCAGAAGATCGCGGTACGTTGTTGCATTGCCGGCGGCGGCCCGGCCGGGGTGATGGCGGGGCTGCTGCTGGCGCGCGCCGGGGTCGATGTCGTGGTGCTGGAAAAGCACGCGGATTTCTTCCGCGATTTCCGCGGCGACACGATCCACCCCTCGACCTTGGAGCTGATGCACGAGCTCGGCTGCCTCGACGAGTTCTTGGCGCTGCCGCATCAGGAAGCGAGGCAGCTCGCGTTTCAAATCGGCGAGACCAGGGGCGTCATTGCCGATTTCACGCGCGTCAAGCTGCGCTGTCCCTTCATCGCCCTCATGCCGCAATGGGACTTTCTCGATTTCCTGGCGCATCGCGCCGCGCGCTACCCGACCTTCTCGCTAAAGATGAGTGCCGAGGCGAACGGTCTCCTGGAGGAGGGCGGCAAGGTGGTGGGCGTCACCGCCGCGACGCCGCGCGGCCCACTCGAAATCCGCGCCGACCTCGTCATTGCCGCCGACGGCCGCCATTCGCTGGTGCGCGAGCAGGCCGGCCTCGCGGTTGACGAGCTGGGCGCGCCGATGGACGTGCTGTGGTTCAGCCTGAAGCGGCAGCCCGGCGATCCCAACGAGACGATGGGCCGGCTCGATTCCGGCCGCATGGTGGTGGCGATCGACCGCGGCGATGATTGGCAGTTCGGCTATGTCATCCCCAAGGGGACGAGCGACGCGCTCCGCGCACGCGGCCTCGCCGCGTTTCAGCGCTCGGTCGCCGAAGCGGTGCCCTATGTGGCCGATCGCGTCGCCGCGCTCGACGATTGGGACAAGATCAAGCTGCTCACGGTCCAGGTGAATCGCCTGAAACGCTGGCATCGGCCGGGCCTTCTCTGCATCGGCGATGCCGCGCATGCGATGTCGCCGGTGGGCGGCGTCGGCATCAACCTCGCCGTGCAAGACGCGGTCGCCGCCGCCAATCTGCTGGCGGCGCCGCTCGCCGCACGGCGGCTGACCGACGACGATCTCGCGGCCGTGCAGAAGCGGCGCGAATTTCCCGTGAAAATCACCCAAGCGTTCCAAATCTTCGTGCAGAATCGGGTGCTTGTCCCGACGCTCAAAGGCGCCACCATGAAACCGCCCTTGATCGTGACCTTGCTGCAGCGGTTTCCGGCGCTGCGCGGCATCCCGGCGCGGCTCATCGGCGTCGGCGTCCGGCCCGAGCATATCCGCGTCCCGGCACGCTGGCCGGAGAAGGGTTGAGCCATCGCCGCGGGCATGCAATAAAGAGCCCATGACGGCAAAAAAGCGTGGTTCATCAAAGCGATCGGCTGTGCCGCGGCGTGCCCGGCCGGCGCCCAAGGCGGGGCGTCGCGGACGCGCGGGCGATCCCGGCGCGGCGTTCTGCAAGGCGGTCGAGAGCGCGCTGAAACGCGGCAAGCCGCAAGCGATCGGCGATGAGATGTTGCGCCGGGTGCTGACGGCGGCGGTGCAAGCCTATGCTGCGAAGGCCGAGGATGCCGGGCGCGAGATCGCGCCGTTCCTCGATGGCGTCGTGACCGCGACCGAAACCGTGGTGGCGGCGTGCGCGATGATCCGCGCCGCCGACCTCAATCTTTTCGATGTCGCGATGTGGTTCCGGCGTCCGGTGAATGACGAGCACGGAGCGAGGACCGATGGCGGAGGTTGAGATCGGCAGGCTGGGCGATTTCGTTGGCGACGATCATCGCGTCGTCGAAGTGGATGGCCTCGAGATCGGCGTGTTCCGTCTCGGCAAGAAGCTCATCGCTTACAAGAACGAATGTCCGCATTACGGCGGACCGGTCTGTCAAGGCAAGATCTTCAATCAGACCGAAGAGCTGCTCGGCGCCGACAAGACCAGTCGCGGCCTGCGCTTTTCGGCGACGCGCAACATCGTCTGCCCGTGGCACGGCTATGAATTCAACCTCGAGACCGGCTGCCATCCCGGCGACACCAGCGTGCGGCTCCAGCCGATCGGCGTGACAGTGCGCGATGCCCGCGTCTATTTGCAGGTGCCGGACGGAAACGAATGAAGGCGGCTGGATTCGACTATGCGCGCGCCGGCAGCGTCGAAGAGGCTTGCCGGTTGCTCGACGGCGCCGGCGGCGACGGCAAGATCATCGCCGGCGGCCAGACCCTGGTGCCGCTCTTGGTGATGCGGCTGGCGCGGCCGACCCTCGTGATCGACATCACCCACATTGCCGCGCTGCTGGGCGTCGCCGGCGACGACAATGGTGTGGTCATCAAGGCGGCCACGCGCCAAGCCGATGTACTGAGCGATGAGATCGTTCATCGCCGCCTGCCGCTGCTGGCCAAGGCGCTGCGCCTGGTCGGCCACCCGCAAACGCGCAACCGCGGCACCGTCGGCGGCAGCCTCGCCAATGCCGATCCCGCCGCGGAAATCTGCCTGGTGGCACGCACCCTCGATGCCGAGCTTACGGCGCACGCGACGTCAGGCGCGCGCAAGATCGCGATGGCCGATTTCTGCGCCGGGGCGATGACGACGAGCCTTGGGGCGAAAGAATGCCTGACCGAGATTCGGTTCCCCGCCTGGCATGAGGCCGGACGCGTCGGCACCGGCTTTGCCGAGATGAGCGTGCGGCAGAGCGATTTCGCGCTGGTCGCGGCGTCGTGCCAGCTCGCGCTCGATCGCGACGGCGTCTGCCGCCGGATCGCGCTCGCTTTGGGCGGCGTCGAGCCGACACCGTTGCGCGCGGCGCCGGCCGAGACGCACCTCACCGGCACCCGGCTCGATGCCGGCGATGTCGCGGTGGCGATGAGCGAGATGCAGCAGGCGCTGTCGCCGCTTGCCGATATCCATGCCTCGGCGGATTATCGGCGCCGCGTCGCCGGCGCGCTGGCCGCGCAAGCGATCGCCGCGGCGCGCGACGAAGCCCTGGCGGTGCGCGTTTGATGATGGCCTGTTGCGATCGGAAACCAACCCTCTCTGCCGCGATAGTGGGGGAGAGGGTGCCGAGCGAAGCGAAGCGGGTGAGGTGGGACGGCTCCGCTAACGGTCGTGCACCATCGGCGCCCCACATTCGATGGTCATCGTCCCACCTCACCCGGCCGCCGCTCGATGGCGGCGGTCTCCCTCTCCCCCGCTATCGCGGCGGAGAGGGTTTATCGGCGATTATCTGATCATGTCGGAGCACGATATCGCGCTGACCGTCAATGGCCGGGCCTACCGGGCGACCGTGCCGGCGCGCCTCACACTCGTCGATTTTCTGCGCGATCAATTGCGGCTCACCGGCACGCATGCCGGCTGCGAGCATGGCGTTTGCGGCGCCTGCTCGATCCTCGTCGACGGCCGGCCGATGCGCTCCTGCCTGATCTTCGCGGTGCAGGCCGACGGCGCGACCATCACCACGGTCGAGGGCCTCGCGCCCGAGCCGGGCGGCTTGAGCGTGCTGCAAGACTGCTTCTGGGAGACGCACGCGCTGCAATGCGGCTTCTGCACGCCCGGCATGCTGATCGCGGCGCATGCGCTGCTGGCGCAAAACCGCGCACCGTCGGACGAGGCGATCCGCGACGCGATCGGCGGCAATCTTTGCCGCTGCACCGGCTACAAACAGATTATCGAGGCGATCAAGCTCGCGGCGACGCGGCTCCAGGGCATGAACGCGGCGCTCGGACAAGAGGCGACACGCCAAGATGGCTGAGCAAGCCTTTCGCTACATCGCCAAGAAGCGCCGCCCGAAAGAGGATCGCCGCTTCATCGCCGGCGCCGGCCGCTTCGTCGCCGATCTGGCGATCCCCGGCATGGTGCATGTCGCGCTCGCCGCCAGTCCCTATCCGTTCGCGCGCATCCGCGGCATCGACGCCAAAGCGGCGCTGGCGCTGCCCGGCGTGCGCGCGGTGCTGACCGGCGCCGAGCTGGCCGCCGGCACCGAGGCGATGATGAGCGGGCTCGATGCGCCTAAGCTGCGGCGCTGGCCGCTGGCGCATCAATTCGCGCGCTATGTTGGCGAATGGGTCGTGGCCGTAGTCGCCGAGAGCCGCGCCGTCGCCGAAGACGCCGCCGAGCTGGTCGAGATCGATTACGAGCCGCTGACGCCGGTCACCGATCCGGAAGCGGCGATGCGCGCCGATGCGCCAGCGATCCATCCCGAGCATGGCTCGAACGTGCTGTTCCAGAAGAAATGGGTGTGGGGTCCGGTCGCGGAGGATTTCGCCGCCGCGGATCAAACCCTGTCGTTCCGCGCCCGCTGGCATCGCAGCTCGACGGTGCCGATCGAGACCTTCGGCGTCGTCGCGCAATGGGACCCGGCGCAGCAACTGCTCGACGTCTGGGCCTCGATCCAGATGCCGAAATTCGCCGACCAGCTCGCGCGCGCGTTGCGGCTCTCGGGCAACGGCGTGCGCGTCCATTACGACGTCGATGTCGGCGGCTCCTACGGCGTCAAGCGCGGCTTGAAGCATGCGATCCTCGCCGGCTTTCTCGCGCGCCAGCTCGATGCGCCGATGCGGCTGATCGAGGACCGGCTCGAGAACATGCGCGGCGGCGACGCACAGGGGCCCGACCGCATCTTCGACATGGCGGTCGCGTTCAGCCGCGCCGGCATCATTCGGTCGCTCAAAATTCGCGCGCTCGACGATTGCGGCGCGCATGCCGGCCGCGCGCCGCTACAATTGGGTAAGCCGGTCGGCGCGATCTGCGGACCTTATCGCGTCAACTCGGTCGAGTACGAGGCGATCAGCGTCACCACCAACAAGACGCCGCAGGAAGCCGTGCGCGGCTTCGGCCAGGCGCCCACGAATTTCGCGCTCGAGACCGCGGTCGATCGGGTAGCGGCGGCGCTCGGCATGGATCGTCTCGCCCTGCGCCGCGCCAATCTCATTCGCCACGACGAGTTTCCCTACACCATCCCCTCCGGCAGCAGCTACGACAGCGGCGACTATCACGCGGTCTTGGAAAAGGCGCTCGCTGCCGCCGATCATCCGGCGCTGGTCGCGCGCCGCGACGCCGCGCGCCGGGCGGGCAAGCTCGCGGGCATCGGCGTTGCCACCTGCCTCGAGCCCTCGGGCGGCAATTCCGCGTTCGAGCCGCTGTTCAACCCCAAGAATGAGACCACCACCTGGATGGAGGCGTGCAGCGTCAAGATCGACGCGGCCGGCGCGATCGTGGTGTCCATGAACACGTCCTCGGCGGGCCAAGGCCACGAGACCTTGGCGGCGACCGTGGTGGGCGAGGTGCTGGAGTGCGAGCCGGAATCGATCCGCGTGGTGCGCGCGGATTCGCTCTCGGCGCTGCCCTCGAACAGCCCGGTCGGCAGCCGCATGGCGATCATGCTCGGCGGCGCTGCGGCGGGCGCGGCGAAGAAGCTGAAGGCGACCATCACCGAAATCGGCGCGCACAAGCTCGGCGCGGCGGTGGGCGATGTCGAATACCGCGACGGTGCGGTGTCGCTGCGTGCCGATCCGGCGAAGAAAATCTCCTGGGAAGCGATCGCCGAGATCGCGCATCGCAAATTTCACGAGCTGCCGCCCGGCATGGAGCCGGGCTTGCAGGCGACCCACGTCCTCGAAGTGCCGACCGGCGGCAGCTTGCCCGGTCCCGACGGCCGGGTGCAGATGTACCCGTGCTATGCCTTCGAGGTGCATGTCGTCTACGCCGAGATCGATCGCATCACCGGCCAGGTGACGCTCGGGCCCTACGTCGTCGGGCATGATTGCGGCACCATGATCAACCCCGACATCGTCCACGGCATGACCTATGGCGGGATCGCGCACGGCATCGGCGCCGCGCTTTACGAGCGCTTTCGCTACGACGACACCGGGCAG
Organism: Allostellaceae bacterium; assembly: GCA_035533255.1. Taxonomy (GTDB): domain Bacteria; phylum Pseudomonadota; class Alphaproteobacteria; order ATCC43930; family CGMCC-115725; genus CAIKMD01. The sequence continues at coordinate 8,888 of DATLUE010000337.1, forward strand.
TTTTTGAGCGGCACGTTCATGGATTATCTCATGCCCTCGGCACATGAGGTGCCGGATGTCGCGATCGTCGATCATTGCACGCCGTCGCCGCTCACCGTCTTCGGCCAGAAAGGCTCGGGCGAGGCGGGTTATCTCGGCGCCCCGGCCGCGATATCATGCGCCGTCAACGACGCGCTGGCGCCGCTGGGGCTCTCGATCGCCGAGCTGCCGATGACGCCGGGCTTGCTCGGCGATCTGATCGCGGCGGAGAACAAAGCGTGAGCTTACAGGGGTGGACGCATACCGTTCTTCGTCATCCCGGCGAAAGCCGGGATCCAGGGAAACAGCGCGTCGCTTATCCTGGGTTCCCCCTTTCGCGGGAACGACGAACTAATGTTGAGTTGGATAGGAGGCTTCATTGAACATCGATACGCATGGCCATTTCGTTCCCGGCTCTTTCCTCGAAGGCCTGGCGGCGCAGCGGCGGCTGTTTCCGTCGGTCAAGGTCATCAACGAAAAGCCCGGCATGCGCTTCGTCTTCGGCGGTGCGCCGCCGTCGCGGCCGGTCGGGCCGCTGCTGGTCGATCTGGAGAAGCGCAAGGAATGGCTCGACACGGCGCGGGTGAATTTCCAGCTCGTCGGCTCTTGGCTCGACATTTTCGGCTACGAGCTGCCACCGGCCGAGGGCGCCGATTGGTGCCGGTTCATGAACGAGACCATGCTCAACGACATCAAGCCGCTGGCGGCGCTGAAGCCCCTGGCCTGCGTGCCGCTGCAAAGCGGCAAGCTTGCGGCGCAAGTGCTCGAAGAGGCGCTCGGCCAGGGCTTTCACGGCGCGATGATCGGCACGCAGCCCAAAGGCCAGCTCGGCAAGCTCGACGATCCCGATCTCAACCCGTTCTGGGAAGCGTGCAACGCGCATAAGGTCACGCTGATGGTGCACCCGATGTTCGTCTGCGGCGACGACCGGGTGAACGATTATGACCTGATGAACGCGGTGGGGCGCGTCTCCGACACCTCGATCGCGCTGGCGCGGCTGATGTTCGCCGGCCATCTGACGCGCTATCCCGACATGACCTTGCTGATCTCGCATGGCGGCGCTGCGCTGCCCTACGCGCTCGGCCGCTTCAAGCGCAACACCGCCATCCACAAAGGCGAATACGCCGATGTCGAAGCGGAATTCAAGAAGCTCTATTTCGACAGCGTTTTGTTCGAGCCGCGGGCGCTGCGCTATCTGTGCGATGTCGCCGGCAGCGACAAGGTGTGTCTCGGCTCGGATTTCCCGTTCCCGATCGGCGATCCCGATCCGGTGAAGGTAATCGAGGAGACCCCGCTCACGGTTGCCGAGCGCCGCGCCATTCTGGGCGAGACTGCGGCGCGCATTTTCAAGATCGATTGCGAGTGCGGGGCGACGCTGTGAGCGCATCGTCGCGCGGCTATCCCGATCTCCACGATCACCTCGCCGCGCTCAAGGCCAAGAACCTGCTCGTCACCATCGACGCGAAGATCGACAAGGATGCCGAGCTGCATCCGCTGGTGCGCTGGCAATTCGTCGGCGGCATGGCCGAAGACGAGCGCAAGGCGTTCCTTTTCACCAACATCGTCGACGGTCGCGGGCGCAAATACGACATGCCGGTCGTCGTCGGCGCCATCGCCGCCAATCGCGCGATCTATTCGATCGGCATGGGCGCGCCGGTCGAGGCGATCGATGCGAAGTGGGAGCACGCGATCGCCAACCCGGTCGCGCCGCGCATCGTCAACGACGCGCCGTGCCACGAGGTGGTGATCGAGGGCAAGGACCTCGAAGGCGAGGGGCATGGGCTCGATGCCCTGCCGATCCCGATCTCGACGCCGGGCTTCGATGCCGCGCCGACGCTCACCGCAACCAACGTCATCACCCGCGACCCCGAGACGCTGGTGCAGAACATGGGCACGTATCGGGCGGCGCTCAAAGCGCCGGATCGGCTCGTCGTGCGTATGGCGACGCGGGTCGGCGGCGCCGGCGGCTATCAGCATTATCTGAAACACCAGAAGCGCGGCGACAAGACCATGCCCTGCGCGATCGTGCTCGGTTGTCCGCCTTATGTCGCCTTCATGGGGCCGCAAAAGCTGCCGCTCGATATGGACGAGTTCAAAGTCGCGGGCGGCCTCGCCGGCGCGCCGATCAATGTGGTGCGCGCGCGCACCGTCGATCTCCTGGTGCCGGCCGAGGCCGAGGTCGTGATCGAAGGGCTGATCGACACCGAGTATCTCGAGCCGGAGGCGCCGTTCGGCGAGAGCCACGGCCATATCGCGCTCGAGGAATTCAACATGCCGATGCGCGTGACTGCGATCACCCATCGCCGCGACGCGATCATCCCGTCCTATATCAGCCAGGTCGCGCCGTCGGAATCGAGCGTCATCAAGCGCGTCTCTTACGAGCCGCTGTTCCTCGCGCATCTGCGCGACACGCTCGGCATCAAGGGCGTGAAGCGCGTCGCGCTGCACGAGAAACTGACCGGGCTGCTGCGCGTCACGATCATCGTGGTCGCGAAGGCCACGCCGCGCACCGAAGTGTGGCGCGCGCTCCACGGCGCCGCCTTCTTCAAGGGCGACATGGGCAAGATCACCATCGCCGTCAGCGAGGACATCGATCCCGACAATGCCGACGCGATCCTGTGGGCGATGGCCTATCGCATGAACCCGGTCGAGGACGTGCAGACCGTCGCGCATCGCGGCCAGGGCCACGGGCCGAAGCGCGAAGCCGAGAACGACGAGGATTCGACCTTGCTGATGGATGCGACGGCGAAAGGCGATATGCCGCCGCTGGCGCTGCCGAAACGCGAATACATGGATCGTGCCAAGGCGATCTGGGAAAAGCTCGGCCTGCCCGCATTGCGGCCCGAGGCGCCGTGGTTCGGGTATTCCCTCGGCGACTGGTCGCCGGAGTGGGATGAAGCGGCCGCGCGCGCCGCGGCCGGCCGCTATCTCGAGAACGGCCGCATCAGCGAGCAGCAGCGCCGCAAAGGGCTGAAGCCCGAGACCAAATTCCGGCCGGACGAGACGGAGTGAAATAAGTCACCCTTCGAGACGCGATCCTCCGGATCGCTCCTCAGGGTGAGGTTTTCACTTTTTCCTCATCCTGAGGAGCCCGCGTAGCGGGCGTCTCGAAGGATGAGGCCAGCTACTCCGCGGCCTGCTGCTTGCCGTTCTTCGCGATCAGGCCGATCAGCATGTCGGTGGGCATGATGTCGCCAAAGGTGCCGTAGAACGCGGTCAATGCGTTGTTGTGCTCTTCATCGCTATAGGACGCATTGCCGTCGGTGACCATCGTCACCTTGTAGTTCAGCATCATCGCGTCGCGCGCGGTCGATTCGCAGCAGACGCCGGTGACGGTGCCGGTGATCAGCAGATTGTCGATGCCGCGGGCGCGCAGCACTTGGTCCAGCGAACTCGATCCTTGGATGAAAGCCGAGAAGCGCTTCTTCTCGACGATCGGATCGCCGGGCTTCACCTCAAGCCCGGCCCAGATTTCGTGGCCTTTGCTCCCCTTGGTCAGCGCCGCGCTGCGCATGGCGCCATTGACGGGGGTCGAGAGACGATAATAGGTCGACCATTCGCTCTCGACCTCTTTGGTATATGTCGTGACGATCCACACCACCGTGCCGCCGGCCGCGCGCAGCGACGCCGCAAGGCGATTGATGTTCGGGACGATCGTCGGCGCGGCCTTGATCTCGGCGAAGGCCACGCCGGGCAGCATGAAGCCGTTCTGCATGTCGACGACGATCAGCGCGGTGCGGGTGGGGTCGAGATCGTCGAACACATGCTCCTTGCCACGGCGCGCGATCACGCGCTCGATAATGGCAGGCGGAATGGCGAGTTTGTGCATGATCAAACCTCCGGTCTTGGCCACTATGCGCCGCTCGCGACCTTGCATGCAACCGGCGCGCTTTCTATCGTCGCGAACACGCGGGGAGGAAAGCGGATGCAGGAATCGACGATCGACGTCAACGGCACCAAGCTGCATCTTTTCGAGGCAGGAAAAGGTGAGACCGTGCTGTTCCTCCACGGCGCCGGCGGCTCGAATTGGAGTCCGCTGCTGCAACTCCTCGCCGAGCGCCATCGCGTGATCGCGCCCGAGCATCCGGGCTTCGGCCGCTCGCAGATTCCCGAATGGATGCTGGGCATGGGCGATCTCGCTTACTTCTATCTCGACGTGCTGGAGAAGCTCGATCTCAAACACGTCCATCTCGTCGGCCATTCGCTCGGCGGCTGGGCGGCGGCCGAGATCGCGGTGCGCAACACCGCGCGCTTGAAGAGCCTCAGCCTCTTGGCGCCGGCCGGCGTGCGCTCGCCGACCGTACCGTTCGGCGACATCTTCCTGTGGTCGCCGGAAGAGCATGCGCGCCACATGTTCTTCGATCAGCGGCTGGTCGAGGAGCGGCTGAGGCTTCTCGCGACGATGGACCAGGATGTTCAGCTCCAGAACCGCGCGGCGGCGGCACGGCTCGCCTGGAACCCGCGGCTCAACAATCCGCAGTTACCCTATTGGCTGCATCGCATCGACGTCCCGACCTTGTTCGTTTGGGGAAAGAACGACGAGATCTGTCCCTTCGCCTGCGCCGAGCTTTATCAAAAGCCGATCAGATACGCGACGCTCGACGCAATGGCTGAGACCGGCCACGCGCTTCACACCGAAAAACCCCAGGAAGTCGCGGCGAAGCTTGCGGCATTCTTTAAGAAATGCGCCTAGCCGTCGTTACTTCCGCCTCGCTACGGCGATCGATCACTTCGCGCCCTTCACCGCGTCGGCGGCGATCTTCACCACGGCCGGCGACGAGCGATAGATTTCGGCGACCAGCGCCTGCACCTCTTGGCCCGAGACCGGCTGAACTTCGAGCGCGGTCTTCTGCGCTTCCTCGAGGAACGCTGGGTCCTTCATCGTGTCGTCGAATGCCTTGCGGAGCGCGGCGACGCGCTCGGGCGGCAGGCCGGGCGGCGCGGCATAGGGGCGCGCTATGGTCTGGCGGCCGAAAATCAGCTTCAGCGCCGCGGTCTGCTGCGGATCGGTGGTCAGATCCATGATCAGCGGCACGTCGGGCAGGTCCGGATGCTTCTTGAGCGAGAGCTGCACCGGGATCACGATTTCCTTTTTCTGGTAGAGCGCGTAGTTGCGGCTCTTGAGGCTCGACCAAGACCAGCCGCAGCGGCCGTTGACCTCGCCGCGCTCCACCGCGAGCACCACATCCTCGCCGCCGGGATAGCCGGTCACGAGCTTCATCTTCATGTGAAACAGGTTGCGCAGCACGTCGGGGAACACGTCCGTGTCCGAGCCCGAGCCGGTGCCGCCGACGGTGTAGGATTTGGTCAGCATGTCGTGCCAGGTCGCGATGCCGGAATCGGCGCGGAAGGCGCAGACGCTGACCTCGTTGGTGATGCTGCCGATCCAGTTGAGCTTTTGCGCGTCGAATGCGATACCGGTCTTATCGAACAGCGGCTGCATCGCAAGCCCGCGCGCGAAGGTCGCAATCACCGTGCCGTCCTTGGGCGCGATGTTGTAAAGATAGTTGACGGCTTTGAGGCTGCCGGCGCCCGGCATGTTCTGCGGCACCACGTCGGGCTTCCCGGGAATGTGGTCGCCGAGATGGCGCGCCAGCACGCGGGCGTAGATGTCGTAGCCGCCGCCGGCGCTGTAGCCGATGTCGATCGTGACGGTGCGGCCTTTATAGAAACTCGCGACGGCATCGGCCGCGTGAGCGCTATGCGCGACCAGCGCGACAATCGCGGCGGCCGCTATCCCGAAAATCCGCATATCCTCCCCCTTTATCTTTTTAGAATCCCGGCGCGTGCTCGAGCTGATCGAGCCAGTCGAAGCCCATCTCGCGCACGATGCGGTTGCTGATGACGATCAGCCGCGCCTCGCTGTGCGCGTCGGCATTGAAATGCTGATGCGCCGTGAAAGGCGGGACGTAAAGGAAATCCCCGCGCGACCACTCGATCTTTTTCGGCTCGGTTTCCCACGACCATTCGAATTGATCGAGACAATCGAATTTCAAATCCCAATGCAGGTCGTAGCCCGAGCCCTCGGCGACGAAGGCGACCTCTTCCCACATATGCCGGTGCTTGCCGGATTGGCCGCCGCCGGGCAGGAATTGCATATAAGCCTCGATGCAGCATTCGCGCGTGTTGAGTCGCTCATGGACGAGATGCTTCAACAAGCCGTCCGGTGCGTTCTCGAACGGCATCTCCTCGGCATGGACGACGTTGCGCAGGCTGTCGTACATCTGCCGGAACTCGGCGGATTGCGCGATCGCCTCGGTACGGAAGCTGCAGCTTTCGCCGCCGGCATGGGCAACATCGCGTTCGTCTTGGGCTTTTGCCATGTTCGATTTCCTTAGAGGTCCGTCGGCGGTTGCCAGTTCTCATGTCCCTTGATCGGCTCGTTCGGCGGATAGGACACGATCTTCTGAAACAGCAGATGCATGAAGAGGAACAGCGGCTTCGCCTTCATCACCAGCAGGATCGCCTCGTTCTCCGGGTCGTCGTTGAAATGTTGATGGACGCAGCCATTCTCGACGATCATCACGTCGCCGGCCTTCCATTCGATGCGACGGCCGTCATGGACGTCGTGGCCATAGCCTTTCAGCACATAGAACACGGCGCTGTTCATATGGCCGTGCTTCTGGCCGAACGCGCCGGGGCCGTAAGCCTCGATATGCGTCTCGATCGATTGCGCGACCATCGCGTTCTGCGGGTTGATGATCTGCTTGCCGTATTGCTGCGGTCCGCCCTTCCACGGCAGGCTTTTCGCCGAATAGACCCGCGGCTGATCGAGGAGCTGCTTGTAGAGATGCGAATAGGTGCCGGCGAGCTCGCGCACGAAGACGCGGCGCCGGGTCCAGCGCTCCCATTTCACATCGCCTTCTTCCTCGGGCTGATTGTGCCCGGGGCCTGGCGGTTTCCGGTCGTAGAGGTCGGTCATGGCGCCTCGTTTCCTCGTCGCTGTTCTCGGCGTGCCAGTTTATGGCTGCATTCGCCGAGCGCAACCCGTCGCCGGCTTTCGCGGCCGCGACGATTTCATGGTATCGTTGCCGCGGAGGGACGCCATGACCAAGCCCGTCGCATGCTCATACCTCGCCGCGCAGCAAGATTTTCGCGCCGGCACGGACAGCCCGAGCGCGTTTCTCGAACGCTGCCTCGCGACGCTTGCCGAGATCGAGCCGCAGGTGCTGGCCTTCGTCCATTACGATGCGGCGGCGGCGCGCGCGGCGGCGGAACGCTCGACCGCACGCTGGCGCGCCGGCAAGCCGCTGTCGCCGATCGACGGCATGCCGGTCGGCGTCAAGGACATCATCGAGACCCGCGATTTTCCGACCGAGAACGGCTCGGCCTTCTACAAGGGCTGGCACTCCAACCGCGACGCCGCCTCGGTGACGGCACTGCGCGAGGCGGGGGCGGCGATCCTCGGCAAGACCGTCACCACCGAATTCGCAACCGCGCCGCCCGGTCCGACGCGCAATCCGTGGGACACGCGCCGCACGCCCGGCGGCTCATCGAGCGGCTCGGCGGCGGCCGCCGCCAGCGGCATGATCGCCGCGGGTCTCGGCACGCAGGTCCTGGGCTCGATCCTGCGGCCGGCGAGCTTCTGCGGCTGCGTCGGCTTCAAGCCCAGCCTCGGTGCGATCAACCGCAGCGGCAGCCATGACGGCCTCTCGCAAAGCGTGCACGGCGCGCTCGCCGCCAGCATCGAGGATGCCTGGGTGCTCCTGCGCGAAATCGCCGATCGCGCCGGCGGCGATCCCGATTATCCCGGCCTCTATGGTCCTGCCGAGCCGCCACCGCCGCTGCCGCCGCGCCGCCTCGCGGTGCTGGAGACGCCGGGCTGGAGCAAAGCCGCGCCCGAGGCGCTCGCCGCGCTCGAGGCCGCGCTGACGCGGCTTGCGGCGGCGGGGGTCGAGTTGGCGCGGCGCCAGGGTAGCGTCGCACTCGAAGCGGTCGAAGTGGCGCTGATGCGCGCGATGCCGGTCTCGCAGCAGATCAACGCCTTCGAATCGCGCTGGGCGCTCAAATCCTATCGCGCGACCGACGCGTCGAAGATCACGCCCTTCTCCCTCGAGCGCCTGGCCGAGGCCGAGCGCATCACCCTCGATCACTATCGCGCCCGCCGCGCCGAGCGCGCCGCCATCCGCACGATCTATGCGGCGCTGGCCGGCGAATGCGACGCCGCGATCACGCTCGCGGCGACCGGCCCCGCGCCGCTCGGGCTCGAGAGCACCGGCGATTCGATCTTCGTCGTCGCCGGCTCGCTCTTGGGGGTGCCGGCGATCTCGCTGCCGCTGCTCGATGTCGAGGGCTTGCCGCTCGGCCTGCAGCTTTTGGGTTTCCTCGACGGCGACGCTGCGCTGATTGCGACCGCGCGCTGGGTGCGCGACGCGCTCGCACCGCGCTGAGCATCGCCAGGGGCGTCATGCATTTCCGCCTGGCGAGCGGCTGGTCGGGTTCTTCGATCGCGATCGGCCCGCGTAAATAATAAAGGCGGCACATGCGCCGCCTTTATCCCCTCAGACCGGACTTAGACGGCTTCCGTTTCGGTCTCCACGTCGGTGACGCAAAGCGAATGCGTGCGCGGGTAGAACACCGTGATCCCGCCTGCGAAGCGACAATAGGCGAAGCCCGCGACGTCGTGGCCGGCGCGGGTAACGTGATCCCGCTCGATCCCGCGATCGGTAACCGGGTCGTCGGTCAGCACGGTCACGTCGGTGCCGGCCTGGTTGTGGATGACGACCTCGCCGCCGTCGTCGGGTAGCAGTTCTCGCAACGAGAGCGTGAGCATGTCGTCGTCCCGCGTCGCTTCGCGTTGGCTGTAGAGCGTGAAAATTCGTGTGGTCATGGGCGTCGTCCCCCTTTCCGCGCGCTCAAGTCACATGCACATGGCCGGCGGTCGCGATGGCGTTCTCGACATAGACGTGAACGACATTGCCGCCGGCGGCCGTGCCGGTGAACTCGGTGAAGCCCACCATCTGGGTCGGGCTTACGGGGCCGGTCGCGACGAGATGCGTCTCGGGCGTGCCGCCGACATCGACCCCGCCAGGGACCCCGACTGCCGCCGCCGGTAGCACGTTCGGGATCGGATCCTGCGCGCCGCTGGTGATCGGGCCGCTGATCATTGGGTTTGGATTGCTGCCCGAGACGAAGCCGGTGAGCTTCACCGTGTCGCTCGCATCGCCCAGGATCCAGATGGCGTTGGCGCCGCCGCTGAAGCTGGTGATGGTGCTGGTCTCGTTGTGGGTCAATTGCAGCACGCTGTTCGGGTCTAGCGTCAGCGTGTTGCTCCCGGCGGCGTTCGCGGCGGCGCCAAGATCGAACAAGTCGATGTTCGAGAGATGCGCGAGCGTCGCCGGATTGGTGGTATCGATGTTTTGGCCCGGCGCCTGCACCTGCAGCGTGTCGAGCCCATCCTGGCCGTTCAGGCTCTCGGAGGGCGAGTGGCCGAACACCGCCGGCGTCGCGAATTCCGAATATTGCGTGGTGCCGAACGCATTCGAGCCGAGACTCTCGTTGAACTGGAACGACGAGGCACCGACCGTGTAATCGGCCAGCGCGTGGCCGCCATTGAGAGCGGTCAGCGTCGCGTCGCCGTCGATGGCAACGGCGAGCGCTTGCGCCATTTGCGCGGTCGTCTCGCCCGTGGTCACGCCGATCGTCACCGTCTCCATATGCCCGACCGTGGCCAGGTTGGGATTGGTGAAGGTGATGCCGATCGAGTCGCCATTGGTCGCGGTACCGGACACCACCGCGCCGGCCATGCCGTTGTAATAGGTCGGCGCCGTGCCCGGATTCCATACCAGCGTGTCGGAGCCGAGGCCGCCGATTTCCGCGCCGGTGCCGGCGCCGTTGACGGTGCCGAGATTGAGGATCACGCCGGTGCCGTCGGCCGCCGAGGCGGGCGCGACATCGAGCGTTACGGCGTGGCCCTCGGCATAGAGATATTGCCCGGCTGCCGCCGCCGTGCCGCCGGCGGGGAGATCGGCCCAACTCGTCGGTGCGTCGAGCACATGGAAGCTCGTGCCGGGCGTGATTTGCGGATCGATGATCGTCGTCAGCGCGTGATGCGCCGCGTCGAGCGTTTCGCCGGGCACGACGATCGTGCCGCCGGCGACCTCGATGCTGGAGATGCTGGTGGTGCCGCTGACCAGCGCCAGGCTGACCAGCCCCGGATCGCCCGGCTGGATCGGCGCGTCGGTGGTGAGGGTGGTGGCGGCAGCGTTGACGGTGAGTATCTCCTGGAAGGAATGCGCCGGGTCGTAGAGATCGGTGTAGGTCAGGAGCACCGTCGCCGCGCCGACGCCCGTGACCGCGTTGGTCGTCTTGGTGGCGTCGGCTCCCTCGATGTAGAGCGCCAGCAGCTCCGATTGGGTGTGGCTGCCGTTGCTCACCGTGACGACGAACTCGTCTTCCAGCGGCGCCAGATAAGGCGCGGCGCCCGAATACTGCTGGTTGAGCGCTTCGGAAATCCGATCCGATCCGAGCTGGTTCACCGCCGCCTCGGTCGCCACGTCGACCGTGTAGGTGTAGGTGCCGCCGGCGGTGACGGCGAGCGTGCCGAACTCGCCGGTCGCGGTGCCGGTCGAGACCGACACGGCGTTGGAGAAGGTCGGCGTCGGCGATCCGTTGACGCCGTGCAACCCGCCGCTATTGGTGAAATCGGTGAGGAAATTGCCGCTGATGGTGAGGGTGGTCTGGCCCGGATTGTCGACCAGGTTCGGCACGACCCCGGAATTCGAATCCTCATAGCCAACCAGGAACGAGCCCGGCGGTGGGGGCGGCGGGGGCGGGCCGGGAGGGCCGGGAGGTCCCGGCGGGAAGCCGCCATTGCCGGGAGGCGGGAAGATCACCGTGGTGAAAAATCCCTCGGGCGGCAGTCCGCCCAGCGGCACCAGCCCCGGTCCGAGGCTGGGCAGCTCGAACGGCGTGACCACCGGATGGGCGCCGAGCGGAATGATGTGCTCGAGCGGAATTTTGAAATTCTCGAACGGGATCTTCTCGTTCGGGATTTTGCCGTTTTCGGAATTTCCCTGCTCCCCGGGCAGCGCTTGAAGCAGCTCGCAAGGGCTGATGATCGTGCCGTCGGGCAGTTGCAGCGGCGTCGGCAGGGGATTGCCGTCCTGCGCGATGTGATGCAGCACGACCACGCCGCCATCGGCGAAGGTCAGCGTCAGATCGTCGCCGTGGCGCACGGCGTGTGCATCCAGCGGATTGAAATCGAAGGTGAGCGGCTGGTTCGGGACGAGGGTGATATCCACCTGCTGTCCGGCCGGCGGCTCGTGCACCACGAGCGGCGCGACGCTGCTGTTCGCCGGCGCCGGCGGGCAGACCGCCGGTGCGTCCGGATGCGGCGTCGGCAGCGCCAGGGCGGCGGCACTGCGCGAGAGATGGGTTGGGCCCGGGGCCGCCGGATTGATCTCGAAGAACGGGCCGCGGAAACCGGCGTCCGGAGCGTCGGCAATCTGGGTGGGGATCGGTTGCGTCGTCGGCATGATGGGTTACCTAAAAAGCGGTTGGGATAAACGACGAGTCAGGCTTGCTGCGGCTTCAGCTTCAGCCGCGTCTTGCGCTTGCGGTTGAAACGGTAGAGGCCAAGGCCCAGCACGCCGGTGCCGAGGACGCCGAGCGAGCCGGGCTCGGGTACGGGCACGGGGCTCACCTGCGCATTGAGGATGTCCTGCAAGGTGCCGAAGATCGCGCTCTGGCCGGGCAGCAGATCGCCGGTGAAGATGACGTCGCCGGTGTTGCCGTTCGCGCCATTGGCAGGGCCGATCGCGGTGAAATAGACAATGCCGCCGGCGCTGGTGATGCCTTCGTCGCCCGAGGTCGCGAGCGCGTTGCCGCAGGCGAGGCGGGGCGCCAGCGAGGTCGCGCATAGCACTTCGGCGGCATCGGCGCCGCTGAACTGCAGGATGCCGGGGCTGCTGCTGTTGAAGCCGGTGATGAAGAGATCGAACACCGCGCTGCCGCTGTTGTTGATGACGCCGATCAGCGCGTTGCCGCTGTTGGTATAGGGCGTGTTGTTGTGATCGACCGTGACCGTCCCGTTCGCGTTGATCACGAGATCGGTCGTGCATTGATTGATCGTCACGCCGTTGACGATGCCGGGAAACGTGATGCCGGCGAGAAAGGGCGTACAGGTATCGGCTTGCGCCGGCGCGGGCGAGAGCGCCAGGAAGGCGAGCGCGGCCAGCGCGACCGACAGGCACGACCAGCGCAGGGCCAAGCGAGCGAGATATGCGAGCATAGACAAAGCCTCCTTCGGGCCACACCGAGGAGCGTTCTGCTCGTTAACCATGACTGAATTCTGGGTTAACCATATACGCGCGGTCGGGAGCGAAGTAAAGAGGAAATTAACTATAAAAATGCGAAATATAGATTTAACCTGTATTAATATTCGTCGTAAATCAATACAGTATGTCGGCGGTTTTGACGAATATCAGTATTTGGAAATAGATAGAGCGCCCACGCCCGCCGGGCCGCGGCCGTTTCGTCGGCGGTCAGCGCTTGGCGTTGTGGATGAGGTAGGCGGCGAAATCGCCGGGCTTCAGCTTGAGGGCGTCGCGCTCGGCGCCGCCTTCGAGCGCGCGGCCGACGATGATGTGGCTCTCGACATGAACCGGGTTGACCTTGAACAGGCCGCGCGCGTCGCGGATGCGCGGATAATATTTCGGATCGAGGGCGGTTTCGCGCTGCGCCAGGCGCTCGAGCACGGCGTCCTCGGTGAGCGCGCCGGCGTCCTCTTTCTTCACCAGCGCCCAGTCGGTCGTGCCGGCCCAGCCTTCGGCGATCGATCCCTTGAGCGGCTCGTCGGCGACGCCGACCTTGAAGACATGCTTGCTCAGCCCCACATCCGAGGCCCATTTGCTGAGCGCGGCGCTGCGCGCGACATAGATCACCGCCATCGTGCCTTCTCCGATTTCCCGCGGCTCTTTTCCGAGCCGGAGTCTTTGCCGAAACCCCCGGCCCTTGTCAAAAGCCCCCTTGTCAAAAGACATTGACAGCGCGAGTCATGCGCCAAACTCTGCCCCGGCCGAGCGTGGCGGCGATGAAGTAGGTCGGAGGCGAGCATGATGGCGGGACGCGTCGGGGCGGCGATCATGGCGCTGCTGCTTTGTGCGTCGCCGGTGGCCGCGAAGACTCTGCGCTGGTCGAGCGACCAGGACGTGTTCTCGCTCGACCCTTATGCGCGGCAGGAGACCTTCCTGCTGTCGTTCGATTCGAATATCTACGAGCCGCTGGTGCGCCGCGGCCGCGACCTGCGTCTCGAGCCGGCGCTGGCGGTAAGCTGGCAGCAAGCGGCCCCCAATCGCTGGCGCTTCGCGCTGCGGCACGGCGTGCGCTTCCAGGACGGCGCGCCATTCACCGCCGCCGACGTGGTATTCTCGTTCGCCCGCGCGCGTGCGCCGACCTCCGAGATCGCCCACGCGCTGGCGGCGATCCGCAGCGTCGACCGGATCGACGATTTCACCGTCGATATCACCACCCACGAGCCCGATCCGATCCTGCCGGAAGAGTTGCCGATATGGGACATCATGAGCGCCCAATGGTGCGCCAAGCACGATGCCGAGCAGCCGGCGAATGCGCTGACCGGCGCGGAGAGCTATGCCAGCAATCACGCCGACGGCACCGGCCCGTTCAAGCTCGATCGGCGCAAGCCCGAGGTGCTGACCGTGCTGTCGGCCAATCCGGCGTGGTGGGATACGCCGCAGCACAATCTCGATCGCGTCGAGTTCCGGCCGATGACCGGCGCGAAGAGCGTGGCGGCGCTGCTCGCCGGCAAGCTCGACATGCTCTACGCCGTGCCGCCGCAATCGACCGATCGCATCGCGCGCTCGAGGGGCGTGCATCTGGTGCAAGGGCCCGGGCTGCGCACCATCTTCCTCGGCTTCGATCTGCGCGATAAGCAACTCGGCGGCAGCGACGTGAAGGGTCGCAACCCGTTCCGCGATCGGCGCGTGCGTCAGGCCTTCTATCAGGCGATCGACGAGGGCACGATCAGGACCAAGGTCATGCGCGGCTTCGCGACGCCGACCGCGCTGCTGGTCGGGCCAGGCGTCAACGGCTTCGACCCTGCGCTCAACCAGCGCCTGCCGTTCGATCCGGGAGCTGCCAAGGCGCTGCTGGCGGAAGCCGGCTATCCACGCGGCTTCTCGGTCGGCATGGATTGCCCCAACGACCGCTATCTCAACGACGAGGCGATCTGCGATTCGGTCGTCGCGATGGCGGCCAAGATCGGCGTCAAGCTGCATCTCGATGCGCAGACACGCGGCAAATTCTTCGCCAAGCTGATGGCGCCGGGGCAGGGGTCGAGTTTTTTCCTGATGGGCTGGGCGCCGCCGACCTACGATGCGCTCGATGCGGTGCTCAATCTCGCGGCGACGCCGAACAAGGCCGCGCATCGCGGCGGCGCCAATTTCGGCGGCTATTCCAATCCGGCGCTCGACGCGCTGATCGCGCAGGTCGAAACCGAGGCCGACGCAAAAAAACGTCTCGATCTTTTGCACCAGGCGTTGGCGCTGGTGAAACGCGACATCGCCTACATCCCGCTCCACCAGCAGGATTTGGTGTGGGCGGCGCGCGATAACGTGGCGCTCGTGCAGCAGGGCGACGGCTATTTTCCGCTGCGCGACGTGCAGATCAAATGACCGCTTACGCGCCCTCGCCGATCAGCTTCTCGTAAGCCGGGATCGTCAGCCATTCCGGAAAGCGCGGCGCGGCGATGAGGTCGCGGAAGATCGCGGCGGCGGCGTCATAGCGGTGATCGTCGGGCGCGCCGTTCTTCAGCTTGGCCAGCTCCTCGTCGAGCGCCCGGTTGCACAGCGCGAGGTCGATCGGCCGGCCATCGGCGAGCGTCGCCCGGTGGCGGATCCATTGCCAGAGCTGCGCGCGGCTGATCTCGGCGGTTGCCGCATCCTCCATCAGATGGTGCAGCGGCACGCAGCCATTGCCGCGCAGCCACGCCTCGAGATAGCCGAGCCCGACATTGAGATTCTGCCGCAACCCCGCTTCGGTGATGGCGCCCCCGGGCACCCGCAGCAGGTCGGCGGCGGTAATCGCGACATCGTCGCGCTTGCGTGCGATCTGGTGGGGCTCGGGCATCGCCTGGTCGAAGATTTCCTTGGCGATCGGCACCAGCCCAGGATGCGCGACCCAAGTGCCGTCATGCCCGTCGCTCGCCTCGCGCCGCTTATCGGCGCGGACCTTCTCCATCGCGGCCTCGTTGGCGGCGGCATCGTGGCGGATCGGGATCTGGGCGGCCATGCCGCCCATCGCATGCGCCGCGCGGCGATGGCAGGTCTTGATCAGGTGGAGGCTGTACGAGCGCAGGAAATGCGCGGTCATCGTTACCTGCGCGCGATCGGGCATTACCGTCGTCGGGTCTTCGGCGAATTTCTTGATGGTGCTGTAGATGTAGTCCCAGCGCCCGCAATTGAGACCGGTCGAATGCTCCTTCAGCGCGTGCAGTATCTCGTCCATCTCGAAGGCGGCCATGATGGTCTCGATCAGCACCGTCGCCTTGATCGTGCCCGGCTCCAGGCCGAGCTGGCGTTGGCCTTCGAGGAACACCTCGTTCCACAGCTTGGCCTCGTGCCGGCTCTCCATCTTCGGCAGGTAGAAATAAGGCCCGCTGCCGCGC
The DNA here is from genome assembly GCA_035533255.1 of Allostellaceae bacterium. Lineage (GTDB taxonomy): Bacteria > Pseudomonadota > Alphaproteobacteria > ATCC43930 > CGMCC-115725 > CAIKMD01. Next base: position 24,531 of record DATLUE010000337.1, read on the forward strand.
GCCAGCAATTCCACGGCGTTGTGGAAGAAATAGAGCCCGAAATCGAACAGCGAGCCCGACATCGGCGCGCCGTCGATCAGCATATGCGCT
>DATLUE010000338.1:0-3323 GCA_035533255.1 Allostellaceae bacterium
CATTCGCGCCCAGCTTCGAGATCAATTCCACGGCACCACCGATCCCACGACTCGCACCCAGGTGCTGCGCGACGCGCTCGCCCTGGCCGAGCGACGGCTAACCATTGTCGGACGCAAGCTCAGTCAGGTCCAAGCGGTTTATCACGAAGAAGAAGAACGCTTGACCAGGATACGCGGCTTGCTCGCCGAGGAAGAAAGCCGCGCCCGCCCGCCAACCCGCCCAACTTGAACTTGAGGAGTCCATGACGGCATGGCAGCAAATCACCGCGTAATCAGGGGCGAAGCCCCTGCAGGCTACGAATGGACCGCGCTGTCGGTGACGACACTCGGGGCCTTGCTCGCCTCACTGCAAGGCTCTGCGCTCTTGATCGCGCTGCCCGACATTCTGGTCAAGCTCCAGGCAAGCTTTCTGACCTTGATGTGGGTTCTGCTCGGCTATCTCCTGATCACCACGGCGCTCGTGCCGGTGGTTGGTCGGCTGGCCGATATGTTTGGACGTAAAACGCTTTACAACGCCGGCTTTGCAGTCTTTACGCTGGGCTCGCTGATCGCTGGCTTCAGCCAGCCCCAGTTTCACGGCTTCGATCTGGTCGGTGCCCGAGTCGTTCAAGGAATTGGCGGTGCGCTGCTGATCACCAATAGCACGGCGATTGTCACCGACGCTTTTCGCGGCGGCCGGGTCGGCCTCGGCCTGGGCGTGAATCAGATCGCCGGCGCGGCCGGCTTTCTCCTCGGACCGGTTGTCGGCGGTTTATTGACGACAATCTCCTGGCAGTGGGTTTTCCTGATCAACGTTCCGCTCGGTCTCTTCGGCACATATTGGGGTATGCGTCGCTTGCGCGAGCCGGTGGCCCTGCCCGCCCATCAGCAGTTCGACTTCCTTGGCAGCCTGACTTTCACCTTCGGTCTGGGCGCTCTGCTCATGGCGCTCAGCCTGATCGCGTTCCCGGTGGTTGGCTGGAACGTGATCGACGTTCTCTTTGTCATCGGGGTGGTTGGCCTGATCGCCTTCGTCGTCGTCGAGTTGCGCAATCCATACCCAATGGTCGACCTGCGCTTGTTTGGGAACCGCCTTTTTGCTTTCGCAAATCTGAGCAATTTGCTCAATGGCATTGCCCGAGGTGCCGTTCTTTTCCTGCTGATCTTCTTCTTACAGGGTCCTTACGGCCAGAATCCGCTGATGGCCGGGATCATGATGGCGCCTTTTGGCGCGGCCTTCATGCTGATCGGCCCCTTGAGCGGTTATCTCTCCGACCACCACGGCGCCCGCGGACTGGGGACCGCCGGGTTGCTGATCTCGGCGCTCGGCCTGTTTGGGATGAGCACGATCACCAATCTGACACCGTTCTGGCAGATCGCGGTCTGGATGGCAGTCATGGGAGGTGGCTCCGGCTTCTTCAACTCGCCAAATACCAACGTGATCATGACCTCGGTCCGCTCGGACCAACGCGGGGTCGCAGCCGGCGTACGAACGATGCTCGCGAACACCGGTCAAATGCTCAGCATCTCGATCGCTTTCCCGCTGGTGCTCTCGCGGATTCCGCCGGACGTGATGATGAAGATCTTCGTCTACGGCGGTGGCATGGGGAACAACGCGAGCGCGCTCGCCGCCTTCCTCGGCGGCCTCCACACCGCGCTCCTAATCTCGGGCGCGATCAGTCTGGTCGCGGCGATCGCCTCGGCCCTCCAGCCTTCGCATTCGCCGCGCGCGGCCGCGGCCGCAGGCCAGCATGCCCCAACAATGGCAACTGGCGAATCGCAGGCGCGGTAGGAAAAAGTGAACCTTACCCTACTCTTGCCACGCCCTCAGCAACTGCTCCCGGAGCAAAACGGTTTCCGAAAGCACGTCGACGTTGTTTGCGATGCGCCACTCTTGCCAGGTATATTCGAGGCAGAGGTCACCTGGGTAACCCGCGCCTTTCAGGCGATGGACAATGTCGATGAAGTTCAGCGTCCCGGTGCGTCCATCGGCTTGCAAGAAAAATGGCTTCGCCTGCCGGGCGTGGAAGTGGCCGGCGTGGGGGATGAGCGGGTGAACGTCTTCAGACGTGAAGTCGTTGGCGAGAAAGTGCGAGTAATCGAGAGTGAGCTGCAAGCCAGGCACCGCCTGGATCAGCTGCAAGGCCCGCGCCGGTCGCTCGGCAACCGACTCCAGGTGACACTCGACGCTCAAGCGAAGCCCGGCATCGTGGGCGATTGGCACGAGCCGACGTAGCTCGGCCACGCTCAGATCGAATGACCGATCCGGGCCAATCTCGTCGAAAACGACGCCCGGCAGCAAGGTGATTCCCTTGGCGCCGATGGCTCGGGCCACCTGAACGATCGCCCGAAATCGCCCCTGGTTCGCTTCGCGCTCCGCGGCATTCGGCGTGTTGACCGGTCGACCGCGGAAACCTTCACCAAAGGTCGGGAAAAAATCCGATACGCCCAAACCAGCCGTGCCCACCGCGCGCTTGATCGCCTCGGCTTCGCCGACCGGATCAGCTTCGACTCGGGACGGCTGAATGTGCGCGCCGCCCTCGTGGGCGCCAACGTCCAGGTTGGCGATGCCGAGAATCGCGATCACCTTCGCCGCGTCGGCAAATTTCAGTAAGGGAAAGGAAAACGACGTGCAAGTCAGCTCCATTGCGCCCTCCAAGATCCGAGTGACCAGTGATGAGTGACCAGTGATGAGTAATGAGACGCCGGTCATCGCTCATCGATGCGTTTGCCCATGGTGCTTCGATATGCGTAACAGGATATCAGATCTCTATTCTGAGTCTCCATAGCTTGTATCCCACGGCGCCAGCTTCCCCTGGACGCGCGCCGGCGTCTGTGCTATCGTCGGAACCGATGGGGGATGCTCCCGTTCCAAAGTGATGAGTAACCGATCGACGACGCCTAGCCCCTCGCTTCGCACCGCCGTCGAGGCGGAAGTCGTATGCCGCTTTTCACTCATCACTCGTCACTCATTACTCATCACTCGTTAGAGAGGATTTGCGATGAAAGCAGCGGTCATGTACGAGCGGCGCAAGCCGATGGTCATCCAGGATCTCGAATTAGCCGAGCCGGGGCCCGGTGAGGTAGAGATCACCCTGAGCGCGAGCGGGGTTTGTCATTCCGACTTCAACCACTGGCAGCGCGACACCGCGACGCCACTGCCGGTCGTTCTCGGCCACGAAGGGGCCGGCATCGTCAAAGCAGTGGGGGCGAACGTCACGCGGGTGAAGCCCGGAGATCACGTGATCATCGCCTTCGGCCCCAAGTGCGGAGAGTGCTACTACTGCGTCCGTGGGATGCCCTACCTCTGCACGCCGGCCACGCCGGCACGTCCCCGCCTGTCC
>DATLUE010000339.1:0-9455 GCA_035533255.1 Allostellaceae bacterium
CAAGCGACGAAACGACATGGTAAAGGCGCGTCAAGGTAAATAAAATCTCTCCGCCGATGCAGTAATTGCCGCGTCGCAGATAAAATTCGTTGTCTTTTGCTCCAGAACACACAGGGGTAACGAAAATCTAATCTGTCTCTGGCTTGCTACACCGTGATGTGGAAGCAAGAGAAGCGAAGTGGCGCAGAAGGCGTCGCACAGAATAGCCGGGTCAATACGGACGGTCATGCCGATCGCAGCGTGCCGCAACGCGTCGCCGAGCACGCGGCAGCGGCGCCTCATGCGGTCGCCTTGCGCGCCGGCTCTGCTTGCATGAGCTATGGCGAGCTCGACGCTCGCGCCGATGCGGTTGCGGGCTATCTGCGCACGATCGGGGTCGGTCGCGAGATCGTGGTCGGCATCGCGCTCGACCGCTCCTTCGAGCGGATCGCCGCGTCGCTCGGCGTCTGGCGCGCGGGCGGCGCGTTCCTGCCGCTCGATCCGTCATGGCCGGAAGAGCGCCTGCGCGGCCTGCTCGACGATGCGCAAGCGCTTGCCGTCATCGGCCCGGGGGCGAGCGTCAACCGTTTGGCCAGCGCAGCGCGGCTGCCGGTGGCGCTCGACGGCCACAGCGACGCGCTTGCGCAATTTGCCGCCCGGGCGACGCATGAAGCCAATGCACCCGACGACCTCGCCTATCTGATCTACACCTCGGGCTCGACCGGCGAGCCGAAAGGCGTCGAGATCACGCATGGCAATCTCGCGCATCTGGTCGCCTGGCATCACGCCGCCTTCGACATGACGGCCGCCGACACGTCGAGCCATCTCGCCGGTCTCGGCTTCGACGCCTCGATCTGGGAAGTGTGGGCCTGCCTCGCCGCCGGCGCCACCTTGACGCTTGCCAGCGACGAGACCCGCAGCTCCGCTCTCCTGTTGCGCCAATGGCTGCTCGACGAGCGGGTCTCGATCGGCTTCGTGCCGACGCCGCTTGCCGAGCTGCTGATGACCACGGAGTGGCCGTCAGCGGTGCCGCTGCGCTACCTGCTGACCGGCGGCGATACGCTGCACGTCTTCCCGCGACCCGATCTGCCGTTTGCGACCGTCAATAATTACGGACCCACGGAATGCTGCGTGGTCGCCACGTCGGGCGCGGTGCCGGCTCATGGCGCGGAGGGCGATCGGCCCTCGATCGGCAAGCCGATCGCCGGTACCACGATCCATTTGCTCGACGCGCAGGGAATGCCGGTCGCGCTCGGCTGGCCGGGCGAGATTTGCATCGGCGGCCCCGGCGTCGGGCGCGGCTATCGCAATCGGCCGGACCTCACCGCCAAGCGCTTCGCCGCCGATCCGTTCGGGAACCTGCCCGGCGCCCGCCTCTATCGCACCGGCGATCTCGGCAGCGTGCTGCCGAATGGCGAGATTTCGTTTCGCGGCCGCATCGACAACCAGCTCAAGATTCGCGGCTATCGCGTCGAGCCCGACGGGATCGCGGCGGCGCTCGCGCGCCATCCCGCGGTCGCTACCTGCGCGGTCGTCGCCCGCGACAATCCGCAAGGCGAAAAACAGCTCGTCGCCTACCTCGTTGCCGCAACCGCACCGAGCGTCGCTGCCGAGGAATTGCGCGGCTTCCTGGCGAGCACGCTGCCGGAATATATGATCCCGGCGGCCTTCATCGGCTTGGCGGCCCTCCCGCTTACCAGCAGCGGCAAGCTCGATAAGGACGCCCTTCCCGAGCCGACCGGCGACAATTCGCTCGACCACGCCCGGTTTCGCGCGCCGGCGACGGCGACCGAAACCCGCCTCGCCGCGATCGTCGCCGAGGTGCTCGGCACCGGCGCGATCGGCGCCGACGACAATTTCTTTCTGATCGGCGGCCATTCGCTGCTCGGGACCCAAGTCGTCATCCGGGCGCGCGCGGCCTTCGGCGTCGAGCTGACGCTGTGGCACCTCTTCGAAGCGCAGACCGTCGCGAATTTAGCCGCCACGATCGAGAAGCTGTTGCTCGATAAGCTCGCGAGCATGAGCGACGAAGAGGCGCAGCGCCTGCTCGGTTAGCTCGCGCGGAGGGAGCGATGCCGCCCGATTCGATAGCGATGCCGCCCGAGCGGCCCGATCCCAGCCTCAGCCTTTATCGGCTGATGGACCCGGCCGTTCTGGGCGATCCCTATCCGCTCTATAAAAGGCTGCGCGAGACCGACCCGGTGCATTGGGACCCGTTCCTCCATGCCTGGGTGGTGACCGGCTATCAGGACTGCGTCACGGTCCTTCATAAATTCTCGGCCGACCGTACGCCGACGCCCGAGCAGATCACGGCGATGGGCATCGAGCAGCTCGAGCCGATCGCTCGCGTCATGACCAGGCAGATGCTGTTCATGGACGCGCCCGCGCATACGCGGCTGCGCAAATTGTGCTCGGTCGCCTTCACCTCCGGGCGCATCGAGCGGATGCGCGCGCATATCGAGGAGATCGCGGAAAAGCTCGTCGCCCGGGCGCTGCCGAACGGCGGCATGGATTTGATCGCGGAATTCGCGGCGCCGCTGCCCGCGATCGTGACCGCGGAAATGCTCGGCGTGCCGACCAGCGATCACGAGCAGCTCAAATCATGGTCGGCGGATTTCGCCGAGATGCTGGGCAATTTCCAGCACAACCCCGATCGCGCCGCGCGCGTCTTGCGGAGCGTCGAGGGCATGACCGCTTATTTCCGCGCGGCGATCCGCGAGCAGGAGCGCCTGCCGCACGAAGGCCTGATCCATTCGCTGATGACCGCCGAGGTCGACGGCGCGCGCCTCAGCGAGGAAGAGGTCATCGCCAATACCATCGTCACGATGGTCGGAGGCCAGGAGACCACCACCAACCTGATCGGCAATGGCATGCTGACCTTGCTGCGCCATCCCGCGGCTTTGGCGCAGCTTCGGGACGAGTCATCGATCATCGAATCCGCGGTCGAAGAGCTGCTGCGCTACGAAAGCCCGAGCCAGCACACGGCGCGGATCGCACCGGACGATTGCGAGCTCGGCGGCAAGCGCATCCGCAAGCGCGACGCGGTGATGGCCGTGATGGCGGCCGGCAACCGCGATCCGGCGCGCTTTGCCGATCCCGACCGGCTTGACCTGCGGCGTGCCGACAATCGCCATCTGGCATTCGGCTGGGCCGCGCATTTCTGCTTCGGCGCGCCGCTCGCGCGCATGGAAGGGCAGATCGCGTTCTCCGTGCTGGCCCGCCGCCTGCGCGACCTGAGCCTGGCGCCGCAAAACCTCGTCTGGCGCGAGAATCTCGGCTTGCGCGGATTGAAAGCGCTGCAGGTTTCATTTCGGCCACAATCCGTTTCGTGATGCGATGAGCAGCTCAGAATCCCTGTCCGACGCCAAGCGCCGACTGTTCGAGAAGATGCTGCGCGGCGAGGCCGCTGGCAGCGGCGAGCAACCGACCATCGAGGCGCGACCGCCCGGCACCGTCGCGCCAATCTCGATCGAGCAGCGGAACGTCTGGATACGCGCGTCGAAGGCGCCCGATCTGCCGTTGTTCAACGTGCCATTCACGGTGCTTCGCAAAGGTTCTTTCGACCTCGGCATCCTGGAGCGCAGCCTCAACGAAATTCTTCGCCGGCATGAGATCTGGCGCACCGCGTTCGAGGCCGTCGGGGACGGGATCGTCCAGTCGGTGCATCCCGCCCTCGCGATCAAGCTCGATCTCGTTGATCTCGCGGGGTTGCCGCCGGAGGCGCGCGAGAGCGAGGCGCGCCGGATCGCGGCGGAAGACGCGCAAAAGCCGATCGACATGACGCGCGTGCCGCTGTTCCGCGCCAAGGTGCTGAGGCTGGGCGCCAACGATCACCGGCTGATGCTGACGCTGCACCATATCATCTTCGACGGAGTCTCGGTCTATCGCGTCCTGATGCCGGAGCTGGCCGCGATCTACGAGGCGTTCGAGCACGGCCGGAAATCGCCGCTCGCGGAACCTGCGCTTCAATATGCCGACTACGCCCTCTGGCGCGAGCGCAATGCCGAAACCGCGGCGGTGACGACCCAGATGGCCTATTGGCGCGGCGCGCTTTCGGGCGAGCTGCCGGCGCTGCAATTGCCGATCGATCACCCTCGTCCGGCGAAATCGAGCTATCGCGGCGCGACTGAGACCTTCAGTCTGTCCTTCGCGCTCAGCGCGTCGCTCAAAGAGCTGAGCCGCAAGCACGGCGTCACGCTCTATATGACGCTGCTCGCCGCCTTCAAAGCGCTGCTCTTCCGCTATAGCGGCCAGGAAGACATCCTCGTCGGCGGGTTCACCGATATTCGCCGCCGCGCGGAATTTCAGCCCCTGATGGGCTATTTTCTCAACTCGATCGTGTTGCGGTCGCATCCCTGCGACGCGCTTTCGTTTCGCGATTATCTCGGCCAGGTGCGCGATGCCGTCATCGGCGCGCTCGGCGCCAGCGATCTGCCGTTCGATCGCGTGGTGCGCGAGATGCAGAAGGCGCGCGCGTTCAACGCCGACCGGCTGTTCCAGGTTCTGTTCGACATCGAGACCCCGGGCGACGGCTTCGCCGATGGCTGGGACCTGAAGCATATGGACGTGACGGCCGACGCCGCCGGGATCGACCTCTATGTCGGTTTCGACGAGCGGCCCGAGGGTTTGATCGGCCGGTTCATCTACAGCGCGGATTTGTTCGAGCTGGCGACGATCCGGCGGATGATCGGACATTTCGAGAGCTTGCTCGAAGGCGTCGTCGCCGATCCCGGCGGTTCGCTCGGCAAACTGCCGCTGCTCACCGCGGCGGAACGCCAAGAATTCCGCCGCTGGAACGACACCGCCCAGCCGATTCCGGCCGCAACGGTCCATGCCTGGCTCGAGGAGCAAACCCGGCGGACGCCCGAGGCCGTGGCGGTCACCTTCGAGGGCCATGACTGGACCTATCGCGAGCTCGACCGGCGCGCCGAGCGCCTGGCCGCACGGCTCCGCGCCGCGGGATGCGGGCTGGATCGGCCGGTGGCGATTTGCGTCAACCGCTCGCTCGACATGATGGCGGGGCTGATCGCGATCATGAAGGCGGGCGGCGCCTATCTGCCGCTCGACCCCGCACTGCCGCCCAAACGCGTCGAATTTATCCTGGAGGATGCGCGGCCCGCGGTCGTATTGACGCAGCGTGGCCTCGCCGCGTCATTGCCGCCGAGCGACGCGCAAATCTTGTTCTGCGATGCGGACGAGGACGACGGCACCGCCGCAACGCCCGTCGATGGCGGCGCCGGACCGGAAAATCTCGCTTACATCCTCTACACCTCGGGCTCGACCGGCAAGCCCAAGGGCGTCGCCGTGCCCCACCGCGCCGTGGTGAACCTGCTGGCCTCGATGCAGCGCGAGCCCGGCTTCGGCGCCAACGACGTGCTTTTGGCGATGACCACCTTTTCGTTCGACATCGCCACGTTGGAACTGTTTCTTCCGCTCGTCAGCGGCGGCCGCGTGGTGTTGGCGGATCGCGAAACCTCGGCCGATTTCCGCCGCCTCGAAGCGCTCAGCCGAAGCTCGCACTGCACCGTTATGCAGGCGACGCCCGCGACCTGGCGCGGCCTCATCGAGAACGACTGGATCGGCGGCACGCATCTCACGGTGTTGTGCGGCGGCGAGGCGATGTCGCGCGACCTTGCCGACAAGCTGCTCGCGCGCTGCGGCAGTCTGTGGAATGTCTACGGGCCAACCGAGACGACGATCTGGTCATGCGTTCACGAGGTCGAGGCAGGCTTGGGGACCGTATCGATCGGCCACCCGATCGCCAACACCTCCATTCATATTGTCGACGCGCATGGCAACGAGGTACCGGCCGGCGTGGCGGGCGAGTTGCTGATCGGCGGCGCGGGGGTGACCCGCGGCTATCTCAACCGCGAGTCTTTGACCCGCGAGAAGTTCGTAACCCTCGCCACGGCGCCGGGCGAGCGGCTTTATCGCACTGGCGACATGGCGCGGTTTCGCGCGGACGGCACGATCGAATGTCTCGGCCGCAGCGACGATCAGGTGAAGATCCGCGGCTTCACGGTCGGCCTCACCGAAGTCGAGGCCGCGCTCGCCGCGCATCCGGCGATCGCCGGCTGCGCCGTGGTCGCGCGCATCGATGCCTCGGGCGAGAAAGGACTGGTCGCGTATTATGTGGCGCGCAGCAATGCGGCACCCCGTGTCGGCGAGATCAGGGCGCTACTGCGCGAGACCCTGCCGCATTACATGGTTCCGGCCCGCTATATGGCGCTGGCTGCTCTGCCCATGACACCGAACGGCAAGATCGACCGCAAGGCGCTGCCCGAGCCCGCGGCGGCGCTTGAAATCGTCAGCGCCGAACCGACCGGCGATCGCGAGGTCAAGCTGGCGCGCATCTGGCAGGAGGTGCTGGGCATACCGAAAGTCGGACGACAGGACGATTTTCACGAGCTCGGCGGCCATTCGCTGCTCGTCGCAAAGCTGCTGCTCCGCATCGAGGCCGAGTTCGGCCGCCGCCTGCCGATGGCCGCCATATTCAATGCCCCGCAGCTTCACGAGATGGCGGGGCTTTTGGCGGACGACGCGGCACCCGATATCGAGACGCGGCTGATCAACATCCAGCCGAAGGGCGCGCGGTCGCCGCTCTATTGGATGTTCGGCGGACCGACCGTGCGTCCGCTCGCCGAGGCGATCGGCGAGGACCAGCCCTTCTACGGCGTCGCGCTCGATCTCGGCGAGAAGCACGCGTTCTCTCATTCTTCGACTCTCGCCGAGATTGCCGCGCCGCTCGCTGGCGCGATGCTGGACGCACAGCCGGACGGACCTTTCTTCCTCGGCGGGTGGTGCGTCGCCGGCATTGTCGCCTTCGAAGTCGCGCAACAGCTTATGGCCGCGGGGCGCGAGGTCGGCCTCCTGGCGATGGTGCATGCGCCGCAGCCCGACCAATTCCGCCAGATCGGCGGCGTTCAACTGCGCGCCAGCAAGCTGCGATACCATTGGGCGGTCACGCGACGCCTCAAAGGCGAGCAGCGGCGGCGCTATCTCAAAGACCGCCTGCGGGGCATCTTCGACGATGTCGTCGATCAATTGTCGGTATCCGCCTCCGGCACCGACAAAGCCATGCTCGCGCTGCAAAGCCTCATCAACAACGCCGCTCACTATTATTCGCCCGCGCCTTACGCGGGCGACATGGCGCTGTTCCAGCCCGCCGACCGGCCCGACGTGCTCGATTATCGTCCCGGCTGGCGCAGCGTGGTGCGCGGCGGCTTCGCCTCGTTCGAAATTCCCGGCGGCCATCGCACCATGCTCGAAGATCCCTTCGTCGCCGAGTTGGGCGCAAGGTTGAACGCGTGCCTGCGCCGCGCGCAGCGCCAGGGCGAACGCGTCAGCGAACCGCGCCGCGCCGTGGGCTGACGGTAATGACACCGGTGATCGACGTCTTCTGGGCCAATCTCGATGCGGCCGCAGCCACCTTGGCGCCGTGGCGCGCGTTCCTCGACGAAGGCGAGATCGCGCGCGCCGCCCGGTTCCGCTTCGAGCGCGACCGCAACCGATATATCGTCCGGCACGGCATCCTTCGCTTGCTGCTCGCGGACCGCCTTGCCTGCGCGCCGGCGGCATTGCGCTTCGCGGCCAATGCCTATGGCAAGCCGTCGCTGGTCGGCGGCGGCGCCGAATTCAACCTATCGCACTCGCACGGGATCGCGCTGATCGCGTTCAGCCGCGATGTCGCACTCGGCTGCGACATCGAATTGCAGGACGCCCGCTTTCTCGCCGAGAACATTCCCGAGCGCTTGTTATCGCCCGCCGAGCTGCACGAGTTGCGGGCACGCGCGCCCGCCGATCAAGTCGTCGCGTTCTTCGATGGCTGGACGCGCAAGGAAGCCTACATCAAGGCGCGCGGCCTCGGCTTGTCGCTGCCGCTCGACAGCTTCGATGTGTCGCTGGCGCCGGGCGCACGGCCGGAGTTGCACCGCGGTTGCGCGGGGTGGTCGGCGCGCTCCGTTACGCCCGCGCAGGGTTTCTCGGCGGCGATCGTCGCCGAAGGCGCCGACTGGCAGATCGCCGCACACCCGCTCGATCCGGCGAGCCTATTCGCGGAAACGGCCGCTGCCTGCGCCTAGCGCGTCGTTTGCCGTGCACCGGCAGCGGACCGATAATCCCATAGGCCTTTATTCTATAGCCTCAATAAAACGCCTAAAATTGCGCGCGATATCTTAAATTTTAAGTTGCTACACAGCAAAACAGGGTTTCTATATTGCCTTCCGATGGCTGCATTACGAAAAAAGAATCCACCTCGACGATGATGTTAGGAACAGAGCGACGGTTGCGGCGTTTGGGGAACATCAGCGATCGCGCGTGAGAGGGAAGTCGATGCTCAAGATGATGGTGACCCCTTGCCACGATGCCAGCCCCTATCTGGGAGTCGGCAAGTATTACCTCGCGGCCGATGCCGAAGCCGAAACGCATCCGGAAACTCTGGTCAAGGTGACGCTCAAATCGCCGCTGATCCTCAACGAGCGACAGGTACGGATGTTGGTGCAAAAATACGGCACCGATTCGCCGGATTCCATGACGGCGTTGTCCGGCGCGTGGACATTGCGGCGCGAGGTCCTGCAGATGGGCCATGACGGCATCATCGCGGTCGCAGCGGCGCGTAGCGACAGCCGGCTGACGCTTGTCGAGCTCGCGCACGCGACCGACAGGGAGCACTCCACGTCGCGTGTCGCGGGCAAGAAATCGGGCGCCGATATCCTCCGCTTAACCCCGACCGAGGTGGTCGGCGTCCACTGACGTCGCAGGCCCCACAACTCGGCCGGATCCATGCGCCAGCCGGTAAGCGATCGTTAAAGGTTCACGCTCTAAGGTCGCGCGAGTCAAAGGACTCGCTTCCGGGAACCGGCCGACATGACGCCTATCGACTGTACCGACTGCTACCTCGCGATCGAAATCGGCGACGGGGTGAAGCGCGCGCTCGTGCGCCATTTCTCGCGCCTCATCGGCGAGCGACTCGCGGCAAGCGACTTCGCCGCCCGCGACGACGCCACGCGCGACAAGCTCGACCGCGACGCCTGGCGGCTGGCGACGCGGGTTATCAACGACGTCGAAGCGGAGCTTTCCGGCGCGCTCGATGAGACGCTGCTTTTGCCGGACCCGCAAAAAAGCGCACAGGAAATCCTGGCGATGGTCGTGGGCGCCGCGGCCGCGGCCGTCGAGCAGAAATACTTCCAGGACGACCTGTTTGGTTTCGAGGCGCTGGTCGCAAGGCTGCGCCATTCCGGTCTCGGCGCAGCGCAACCGCCGGCCTGAGCGCCCCCCCTTAACGCAGCGACTCGGCGCTGGTCGGCAGCATCGGCGGCAGCGCGAGAACGATACGAACGAGATCGGCCTGACGGCTCGCGCCGACCTTTTTAAGGACCGCGCGAAGCTGGGTACGCACGGTCGGCATCCGAACATCGAATTCCTGGGCAATGTCGGTCAGGCGCCGGCCTTCGGCGATTCCCGCAGCGACCCGCGCC
>DATLUE010000340.1:0-8550 GCA_035533255.1 Allostellaceae bacterium
CGCAAGGAAGCGCGCAACAAGATGCTCGCGACCAAGACCGACGAGCGCGGGCTGCTCATCGTCCACACCGGCACCGGCAAAGGCAAATCGACCGCCGCCTTCGGCATGGTGCTGCGCTGCCTCGGCCACGGCATGCGCGTCGGAATCGTGCAGTTCGTCAAAGGCGCGTGGGAGACCGGCGAGCGCAAGGTGCTCGCGGCCTATCCCGATCTCGTCACCTGCCGCGCGATGGGCGAGGGCTTCACCTGGGACACGCAGGATCGCGCGCGCGATATCACCGCGGCGCGCGCCGCCTGGGACGCGAGCAAGACGATGATCGCCGATCCAGCCTACGACCTCGTGCTGCTCGACGAGCTCAATATCGTGCTGCGCTACGACTATCTGCCGCTCGACCAGGTGATAGCGACGTTGCAGGCCAAGCCGCGCGACCTGCACGTCATCATCACCGGCCGCAACGCCAAGCCCGAGCTGATCGAGATCGCCGATCTCGTCACCGAGATGACGATGGTGAAGCATCCGTTTCGCAGCGGCGTCAAAGCGCAGAAGGGCATCGAGTTCTGATGCGCAAGCCGGCGCTGATGCTGCAAGGCACGGGCTCCGATGTCGGGAAATCCGTCATCGTCGCGGGCCTCGCCCGCGCTTTCACGCAGCGCGGCCTGCGGGTCATGCCGTTCAAGCCACAGAACATGTCGAACAATGCCGCGGTAACGAGCGACGGCGGCGAGATCGGCCGCGCCCAGGCGCTGCAGGCGCGCGCCGCGCGCGTCGCACCGCGCGTCGATATGAACCCGGTGCTGCTGAAGCCGCAAGCCGGGCGCGGCGCGCAGGTGATCGTTGGCGGCAAGACCCGGGGCGCGATGTCGGCGCAGGAATATCAGATCGAGAAAATCTCGCTGCTGCCGCGCGTGCTCGAAAGCTTCGCGCGGCTCGAGGCCGAGGCCGATCTGGTGCTGGTCGAGGGCGCCGGCTCGCCAGCGGAGGTCAATCTACGTGCCTTCGACATCGCCAATATGGGTTTCGCGCTCGCTGCCCAGGTACCCGTAGCGCTGATCGGCGACATCGATCGCGGCGGCGTCATCGCGCAGCTCGTCGGCACGCATGAATTGCTGGCGCCCGACGAGCGCGCGCTGGTCAAAGGCTACATTGTCAACAAATTCCGTGGCGATCTTGGCTTGTTTGCCGATGCCATCGACATCTTGCGCCCGCGCCTCGGCGTGCGCTGCTTTGGTATCCTGCCCTGGCTCGACGCCATCCGCGATCTCCCGGCCGAGGACAGCATGGCGCTTCGCCAACCGCATGCGATGCCGCGGGACGGCGCGCTGACCCTCGCCGTGCCGCTCTTGCCGCATATCGCCAATTTCGACGATCTCGATCCGCTGCGCGCCGAGCCGGGCGTCGCGATCGAGCTCGTGCCGCCGGGGCGACCGCTGCCGCTCTGCGATCTGGTGCTGCTGCCAGGATCGAAAGCGACGCTCGCCGATCTCGCGGCGCTGCGCCGCGAGGGCTGGGACATCGACATCAGGGCGCATGCGCGCCGCGGCGGGCACGTCCTCGGCATTTGCGCCGGCTACCAGATGCTGGGCCGGCGCGTCAGCGACCCAAGCGGGATCGAGGGGGCGCCCGGCGAGGCCGAAGGACTGGGCCTCCTCGACATCGCCACCGAGATGACCGGCGAGAAGCTGCTGACCGAAGCGCACGGCATTGAGGTCGCGAGCGGCGCGGCGGTTGCGGGCTATGAGATGCATATCGGGCGCAGTCGCGGTCCCGACGCCGAGCGCCCGATGCTGCGGCTCGGCGAGCACAAGGGGGCAAGCCGCGACGACGGCGCCCGATCGCACGATGGACGCATCATGGGTTGCCATCTCCACGGCCTGTTCGCGAGCGACGCGTTCCGCCGCGCCTTCTTGACGAAGCTGGGCGCGGCGCCGGATTTCGACCTGATCGACGATCAACGCATCGAGCACGCGCTCGATGCGTTGGCGCGGCATATCGACCTCCATGTCGATCTCGACGCGCTGCTGCAGGTCGCGCATGCGCGCTAGAGCCTTGTCCGGCGAAGTGTGCAGCGGTTCGCCGCAGACAATGCGACAAAATCAAGAAGTCTGGAGCGCGATCCGATTCTATCTTATCGGATCACGCTCCAACTCAGAGATATTGCCGCGCGGCGACGCCGATCAGCAGCAGCACGGCGAGACAGGCGGCAGCGGCCAGATAAAGCCGCAACGCCGTGCCGATATCGGCGACCGTTACGCGCGCGCGGCCCTCACCGAGCCACGGCTCGTTCATCACGGTCGAGGCGTAGCGGCGCGGCCCGCCCAGGGCGAGGCCGAGCGCGCCGGCCCCGGCAGCCTCCGGCCAGCCGGCATTGGGCGAGCGGTGCTTCTTGGCATCGGCGATCACGGTGCGGAAAGCGCTGCCCGCACGCGCGCCCGGCAAGAACAATGCCGCGAGACAGATGAGCGCCGCGGCAATGCGCGCCGGAACCCAATTGAGCACATCGTCCAGCCGCGCCGCCGCCCAGCCGAAATAGAGATATTTCGGCGAGCGATGGCCGATCATGCTGTCCAGCGTGCTCGCGGCCTTGTAGGCGAAGATGCCGGGCAGACCCAGCAGCAGGTACCAGAAGCCGGGCGCGACCACGCCGTCGCTGAAATTCTCGAACAGCGATTCGATCGCGGCGCGCGCGACGCCGTACTCGTCGAGACTATCGGGATCGCGGCCGACGATCTTGGCGACCGCCTGCCGTCCGCCCTCGAGGCCGCTCGCCTGCAGCGCCTTCGCGACCGCGGCGACGTGCTCGAACAGGCTGCGCTGCGCCAGCAATATGGCGACCAGCACGGCCTCGAGCCCCCAGCCGTAGCGGACGATGCCGAGATAGGCCTTCGCCAGCCAACCGATCGCGGCCGCGACCGCGACCAGCAGCGCCACCGCGACCGAGCCGCGCGCCTGGCGCGCGCCGTCGCTGCGCGATACGCGGTTGAGGCGGCGGTCGAGAAACCCGATCGCGTGGCCGACGACCGCCACCGGATGCGGCAGGATGCGAAACACCGGCGCCATGTCGCCGCAGGCGAGATCGATCGCCAGCGCCAGCAGCAGGATCGCGATCGGGTCGGGCGTCGCAAAGAACAGCATGCGGCAAGATCGGCCGCGCGCGGGACCAAAGACAAGCGGAAAGCGAGAGAGCGATGAAAACCGGGGTAATGATCTGCGGTCACGGCAGCCGCGATCCCGACGCGATCGCCGAATTCGAGCAGGCGGCGGCCGGGCTGCGATCGCTGCTGCCGGCGAGCGATATCGAATTCGGCTATCTCGAATTCGCGCGGCCGGTGATCCGCGAGGGGTTCGAGACGCTGGCGAAGCGCGGCGCCCAACGTATCCTGGCGCTGCCCGGCATGCTATTCGCGGCCAGCCATGTGAAGAACGATCTACCCTCGGAGGTGAACAGCTTTGCCGCCGATCATCCCGGCATCGAGATGCGCTTCGGCCGCGAGCTGTCGATCGAGCCGAAGCTGATCAAGGCTGCCGCCGACCGGATCGAAGATGCCGAGCGGCGCGCCGTGCATGCGGTGCCGCGCAGCGAGAGCCTGCTGCTGGTGGTCGGCCGCGGCACCAGCGACCCCGACGCCAATTCCAATATCAGCAAGCTTGCCCGCATGCTGTGGGAGGGGCTGGGCTTTGGCTGGGCGGAGGTCGCCTTCAGCGGCACGGCCGCGCCGCTGGTCGAGCCGGGGCTGCGGCGCGCGACCATGCTCGGCTTCAAGCGCATCATCGTGTTTCCGTATTTCCTCTTCACCGGCGTGCTGGTAAAGCGGATCTACGCCGCCTGCGACCGGGTCGCCGCCGATCATCCCGACATCGAGATCGTCAAGGCATCCTATCTGCGCGATCATCCGCTGGTGCTCGACTGCCTTGCCGAGCGGGTCGCGGAGATCGTCGATGGCGAGCCGGCGATGAATTGCCGCTTGTGCAAATACCGCGCGCAAATCGTCGGCTACGAGGATGCGGCCGGCGCGCCGCAGCAAGGCCATCATCATCATGTCCGCGGCATCGGGACCGATGCCGATCGTCACGACCATGATCACGATCATGGGCATTGGCACGATCATTCGCATGACGGTCATTCTCACCCTTCGAGACGCGACCCTTCGGATCGCTCCTCGGCGTGAGGACCCAAAACGAAAACCTCGTCCTGAAGAGCGTTCGTCAGAACGCGTCGCGAAGGACGAGTCAGGAAGCAATGACGTACGACTATCTGCGCGACCCCGACGCGATCTATCGCCGCTCGTTCGCGCTGATCCGCAAGGCTGCCGATCTCTCGCCGCTGCCGCGCGAGCTGCGGTCGCTGGCGCTTCGGCTCATCCATACCTGCGGCGATGTTTCGATTATCGACCACCTGATCGCCTCGCCCGGCGCCGCGGCGCGGGGCCGCACAGCGCTGGCCGACGGGGCGGCACTTCTGGTTGACGCGGCGATGGTGGCCGCCGGAATCACGACGCGGCGCGCACTCTGCCTACTCAACGACAAGCGCGTGCCGGCAATCGCACAGCGTCTCGAGACCACGCGCTCGGCGGCGGCGGTCGAGCTGTGGCGACCGCATCTCGGCGGCGCGGTGGTGGCGATCGGCAACGCGCCCACGGCGCTGTTTCACCTGTTGGAGATGATCGGCGGCGGCGGGCCGCGGCCGGCGCTGATCCTTGGCTTTCCGGTCGGCTTCGTCGGCGCCGCCGAGGCCAAAAAGGCGCTAGCCGAAAATCCGTGGCGCATTCCATTCATCGCCCTGCAAGGCCGGCGCGGCGGCAGCGCGATGGCGGCCGCTGCGGTCAACGCTTTGATCGCGCGGCGCTAAGCATGGCGGCGTGGCTCGCGATCATCGGCATCGGCGAGGACGGCTGGGATGCGTTGACCGGCGCGGCGAAGGCACTGGTAACCGGCGCCGCGCTGATCGTCGGCGGTGCGCGGCACCTGGCGCTGATCCCGCCCAGCGCGGGCATGCGCCTGCCGTGGAAGAGTCCGCTCGCCGAGACGCTGCCCGAGATCGCGCGGTATCGCGGCCAGCGGGTCGCGGTCCTCGCCAGCGGCGATCCGCTGTGCTACGGCGTCGGCGCTTTGCTGGCCCGGAATTTTTCGCCCGAGGAGATGATCGTGCTGCCGCGCCCGAGCGCTTTCAGCCTCGCGGGGGCACGGCTGCTGTGGCCGATCGAGGATTGTGTGACGATCAGCCTGCATGGCCGGTCGCTGGACCGGCTGCGCCTCCATCTAACGCCCGGGGCGCGCATCATGGCGTTGACCAATGACGGCAACGCTCCGGCGCAGATCGCCCGGCTGCTGACCGCCGCCGGCTGGGGCGCGTCGCCACTGACGGTGCTGGAGCATTTGGACGGCGCGAGCGAGCGACGGGTTGCGGCGACCGCCGAGACTTGGTGCGCCGAGCGCTGCGCCGACCTCAATATCGTCGCGCTGCGCTGCGAGGCGGGGCCGGCGGCACGGCCCTGGTCGCGCCGCGCCGGCTTGCCCGACGACGCCTTTCGCCATGATGGCCAGATCACCAAGCGCAGTGTGCGTGTCGCGACCCTGGCCGCGCTGGCGCCGCTGCCCGGCGAGCTGCTCTGGGATATCGGCGCCGGCAGCGGCGCGATCGCGATCGAATGGCTGCGCGCGGACGAGCGCCTGCGCGCCATCGCCATCGAGCGCGACGATGCGCGCGCCGCGATCATCGCCGAAAATGCGGCGATGCTGGGCGTGCCCGAGCTGACCATCGAACACGGCACGGCGCCGGAGGCGCTGATCGGTCTTGCTCCGCCGGACGCGATCTTCATCGGCGGCGGGGTCGGCGATGCTACCATCTGGGACGCGGCGTGGCCGGCGCTGCGACCCGGCGGGCGGCTGATCGCCAATGCCGTCACCGTGACCGGCGAGGCCGAGCTCTTGCGCCGTCATGCGACGCTGGGCGGCGAATTGCAACGCATCGCGACCGCGCACGCTGAGGGCAGCGGCTTCTGGCGGCCGGCGATGGCGGTCACGCAACTGACCGTGCGAAAGCCGCGATGATCGAGCGCGCGATCCTGGGCTGGCGTCCTTATGCGCTGCTTATTCTTTTGAGCCTCGGTCTCTATCTTCCTGGGCTGGTCAGCTTGCCGGTGACGGATCGCGACGAGGCGCGCTTCGTGCAAGCGACGCGGCAGATGCTCGATACCGGCGATTTCATCGCTATCCGCTTCCAGGATGAGGCCCGCAACAAGAAGCCCGCCGGTATCTATTGGCTGCAAGCGGCATCGGTCGCGTTGCTGAGCGACCCGGCCAGCGCTGCGGTCTGGCCCTATCGGCTGCCCTCGCTGCTCGGCGCGACCGCGGCCGCGCTACTGACCTTCGGCATGGGCGGAAGGCTGGTCGGGCGCAAAGCGGCGTTCGTTGGCGCCGCGCTGCTGGCGGTATCGCTGGGTGTCGGCGTCGAGGCGCATCTCGCCAAGACCGACGCCGTGCTGCTCGGCTGCATTGCCGCCGCGCAACTGGCGCTGGCGCGCATCTATCTCGACGCACGCGCGGGTGTGCGCGCGCCTTGGGGCATCGCACTGATGTTCTGGGCGGCGCTGGCGGCCGGCATCCTGGTCAAAGGCCCGGTCGCGCCGCTGGTGGCAAGCTTGACGATCGTCGCGCTGTGCATCGGCGATCGCAGCGCGCGTTGGCTCGGCGATCTCAGACCCCTCAGCGGCATCGTTCTGCTCGCCGCGCTCGTGCTGCCCTGGCTGATCGCGATTTCAAGCGCGACGCGGGGTGCATTTCTCGGCGATTCCTTGGGCCGAGATTTTTTTGGCAAGCTGATCGGCGCGCAGGAGAGCCACGGCGCGCCGCCGCTCTATTACCTGGCGCTGCTGGTCATCAGCTTCTGGCCGGGCTCATTGTTGCTGGGGCCTGCGATCGCCTGGGGCTGGCGGCAACGGCGCGAGCCCGCCGAGCGCTTCCTGATCGCCTGGGGCGTGCCGTTCTGGATCGTGCTGGAATTGGTGCCGACCAAGCTGCCGAACTATTTGCTGCCGGTTTATCCGGCACTGGCGCTGATGATCGGCCGCGCGCTGGTCGCGGCGGACGAGCAGAAATTCGCTTCCTGGCGCACGCTCGACCGCATCGTCATCGCGCTGTGGGCGGTGGCAAGCCTGGGGCTCGCTGCCGCGCTGGCGCTCTTGCCGCTGCGCTATGGGCCGGGCGGCTTCGCCGCCGGCGCCGTTGCCGCGCTGGTCTTGCTCTATTTCGGCCAGCGCATCATGCGCATGGCGTGGCACGGCGCGGTGCCGGGACTCGGCGCGCGGCTCGCGATCGTCGCGCTGCTGGTGCTCGGGCTCGGCTTCGAATTCGTGGCGCCGTCGCTCGATCCGCTGTGGCTCTCGCGCAGCGCGGCGGTGCTGATCGAGCGCGCCGGGGCACTTCGGCGCCTGCCGGTCGCGGTGGCGGGCGATGCCGAGCCGAGCCTGGTATTCCTGCTCGGCACCAAGACCATGCTGGTGCCGGCCGGCGGTGCCGCGGCCTACCTCGCCGCGACCCCCGGCGCGCTGGCGTTGATCGAGGCGCGCTCGCAGGCCGAGTTCCTCGCCGACCTAGCCAACCGCGGCTCGACACCGCGTGCGCTCGGTAAGATTTCGGGCCTCGATTATTCCAACGGGCACGCCATGACGCTGACGCTTTATGGCGGCGCGCCAAAATGAGCCCGATCAAACAGACCGGGCGTCTGTACGGGCTCGGCCTCGGGCCGGGCGATCCCGAGCTCATCACCTTGAAGGCTTGGCGCATCCTGAGGCAGGCGGCAGTGGTCGCCTATCCCGCCCCCGACGATGCGCCGAGCTTTGCGCGCAGCATCGTCGCCCAGTGGCTGAGCCCGGCGCAAATCGAGATCGCGATCCAGATCCCGATGGAGATCGCGCGTTTCCCGGCGCAGGAAGTTTACGACCGCGCGGCGATCGCGATCGCCGCGCAGCTCGACGCCGGACGCGACACCGTGTTGCTGTGTCAAGGCGATCCGCTGTTCTACGGCTCATTCATGTATCTTTTCGGCCGGCTTGGCGAGCGCTTTGCCTGCGAGATCGTGCCCGGCGTGTCGTCGCTCGGCGCCTGCGCGGCCGCGGCGGGATTCCCGTTGGCGGCGCGCAACGACACCCTCGCCGTGCTGCCGGCGGGGCTCGACGACGACGAGTTGTCGCGCCGCCTGGCGGCCTGCGAGGCCGCGGCGATCATCAAGCTCGGCCGGCATTTCGCGCGCATCCGCGATCTGCTCGCCCGTTTGGGTCTCGCCGAGCACGCGCGTTATATCGAGCGCGCGAGCTTGGCGAGCGAGCGTGTCTTGCCGCTCGCCGCGGTCGAGCCCGGCGACACGCCCTATTTCTCGATGATCCTGTTGCATCGCCGCGGCGAGGCGTGGCGATGACGGCGCGGGCGGCGCCCCCTTTGCCGCGCGGCGTAGCGATCGTGGTCCTGGGCGCCTCGGCATTGCCGCTGGCACGCGGGCTCAAAGACATTTTGCCCGGCGCACAAATTCATGCGCCGGCTACACGCGCGCTCGAC
>DATLUE010000341.1:0-2112 GCA_035533255.1 Allostellaceae bacterium
CCGAAGGGTTCTTGTTGCCTTGAGAGGGAGTGCGCCGGCGCCGGATCAAACAATCGGCAGCAACCGGCGGCCCGCCGGCCTTGGCAATCGCCTGCGCGAGCAAAGCTGCCTGATTGTAGCGGCGCGTGAACAGCCGGGTCCAATGCAGCGGTACCGGTAATTGAAGATCGGCGGCGGCGAGCAGCTCCGCACCGGCGTGGCGCATCCATTGCGCCAGCGGCGGCGCGAGGTGCAGCCGGTCGCCATGCTTGAGCGCCAGGACGAGCTGACGGCTCGAATCGTCATAGCGCATTGCCGCCCGCGCGCGGTCGAATCGGGGCGCGGCTGCCAGACAAGCCCCGCACAGCCCGCCCGGCCCAAGATCGAAATCGAATGGGAAGCCGCAACAAGCACAGCAGGGTGAGCCGAGGAAGGTGATGCCCCGCCAGCATTGCGTGCAGAGCGTGCCGGTCGCCGCGACCGGCGCTCCGCAGCCGAGACAGCGGGGCGGCAGCAGCAGATCGAGCAGGCGGTCGCGCGCGCGGCGCAACCCCCTTCCTGGGGCAAGAGCGAGCATCGTCCGATTGTCATCCGCGGCGGGTGACGGGGCAAGAGGCGCGTGCCATAACGCGCATCATGCCCAATATCGCTGCCGACCCGATCGCGATTTTCGACCGCCAGGGGATTCGCCGCCATCGCGCGCGCGCGGCCGGCATGCGCGGCGACGCGGGGTTTCTGTTCGCCGCGGGCGCCGAGCTGCTCTGGGACCGGTTGGCCGATATCAAGCGGTCCTTCGCCCGCGCGCTCGATCTCGATTCGCGCGATGCCCAACTCGCCGAGCGGCTGCGCGGCATCGGCATCGCGACCCTAAGCGCGGCAAGCGATTCGGCAGCGCTCGCCGTCGATATCGAGGCGCTACCCTTCGCGCCCGGCGCATTCGACCTCGTGGTCAGCAGCCTGGCGCTCCATTGGATCAACGATTTGCCGGGCACACTGTTGCAGCTTCGCCAAATGCTGAAGCCGGACGGGCTGCTGCTCGCCAATCTATTTGCCGGCGAGACCCTCGAAGGATTGCGCAGCGTGCTGCTCGCAGCCGAGAGCGAGATCGAGAACGGCGCCAGCCCGCGGGTCTCGCCGTTTGCCGATCCGCGCGACCTCGCGACGCTGCTGCAGCGCGCGGGCTTTGCGCTGCCGGTGGTCGACAGCGACCGGATCGACGTCGATTATCCCGATGCCTGGAAGCTGATGCGCGATCTGCGGGCGATGGGCGAAACCAACGCCTGTGCGCTGCGCCACCGTCATTTCACCCGGCGCGCGACGCTGCTCCGCGCGACCGATTTGTATCGCCAGCGTTTCGGCAATCGCGACGGCCGCATCCCCGCGCGATTCGAGATCGTCACCCTCACGGCCTGGGCGCCGCACGAGGCTCAGCCGCGGCCGCTGCGGCCCGGCAGCGCCGCAACGCGCCTCGCCGCTGCGCTCGACACCGAGGAGCACAAGGCCGGCGACCAGACCGCGCCCTGACGACTAAAGCCGCTCGCGCAGCAAATTCACCAGCGGCGCGTCGGCGGCCGGCATCGGATAATCGCCCATCAGCGCGGGCGCGACCCAGGCGAGCGTCTGGCTCTCGCGCGCGGCTGGCACGCCCTGCCACGCGCGGCAGAGATAGAGCAGCAGCACGATGTGAAAGCTATCGTAGCGATGCGAGACGAAACCGAAAGCCGCAAGATCGCCCGCGGCGACCGCGATGCCGAGCTCCTCCTCGAGCTCGCGGCAGAGCGCGGCCTCGGGCGTTTCGCCGTCGGCGATTTTACCGCCCGGAAATTCCCACAAGCCCGCCATCGCCTTGCCCTGTGGCCGCTGCTGCAACAGCACCCGGTCCTGAGCATCGATCAACGCGACGCACACGATCGGCACGAGCGGCAGCGCGTCAGCTCCGGTAGCTGCCATTGATGTCGATATAGCGATGCGTCAGATCGCAGGTCCAGACCTCGGCGCGGCCCTTGCCGATACCGATATCGACCTCGATCACGATGTCGCGGCCGGCCATGTGGCGCGCGACCGGCGCCTCGTCATAGCCTTCGACCGGGCCGCCTTTCGCGGCGATGCGCACGCCGCCGACCGAGATCGCAA
>DATLUE010000342.1:0-5579 GCA_035533255.1 Allostellaceae bacterium
CTCGTGGAAAGCTGTCGGCGCCGGCGCCGACAGCGACATCACCGTGTTCTCGTTCCATCCGGTGAAGACCATCGCCGCCGGCGAAGGCGGCGCCGCGCTCACCCGCCAGCCCGATCTCGCCAAGCGCCTCGCTATGTTCCGCAATCACGGCGTCAACCGCGAGCCGGCGCAATTCACCGACAAGGAAGCCGGCTTCGAGAGCGCACCCGGCAATCACCAGGTCAATCCGTGGTATTACGAGATGACCGCGCTCGGCCTCAATTATCGCCTGAGCGACATCAATTGCGCCCTGGCACTGAGCCAGCTCGGCAAGCTGGGATATTTCGTCGAAGCGCGGCAAAAGCTTGCCGCGCGTTACGACGCATTGCTGGCCGAGCTCGCGCCGCTGGTGCGGCCGATCGCGCGCCAGCCGCATTGCCGCGCCGCCTGGCATCTCTACAGCGTGCTGATCGATTTTCCGGCCTGCCCCTTGAGCCGCGGCCAGCTCGTGCGCGCCCTCGAAGAGCGCGGCATTCGCACCCAGGTGCATTACATTCCGGTCCATCGTCATCCCTATTATCGCGAGCGCTATGGCGCGCTCGCGCTGCCGGGCGCCGAGGCCTATTATCGCCGCACCCTCTCCTTGCCGCTGTTCGTCGGCATGGAGGAGCAAGATGTCGATCGCGTCGTCGCAACCCTGGCCGAGCTGCTCGGCATCCGTTCCGGCGCCACCCGCAAGCGCGCAACATGAATCCCGGCCCGCGCACCGCCTGCATCGTGCAGGCGCGTGTCGGATCGACGCGGCTACCCGGCAAGGTGCTCGAGACGCTCGGCAAGGCGCCGGTGCTGGAGCATGTCTTGCGCCGCTGCCACGCTATCGCCGGCATCGATCAAGTGGTCTGCGCCACGGTCGAAGGCATCGACGGCGATGCGGTCGCCGCCCTCGCCGAGAATTTGGGCGTCGCGGTCTATCGCGGCTCGGAATGCGACGTGCTGGCGCGCTATCACGGCGCGGCGCATGCGACCCATGCCGATATCGTCTTGCGCGTCACCAGCGATTGTCCGCTCATCGATCCGGAGGTGTGCGCCGCGGTGCTGCGGCTGCGGCACGATGCCGAGGCCGACTATGCCGCCAACAACATGCCGCCGTCCTGGCCGCACGGCCTCGATTGCGAAGCGTTCACGATCGCGGCGCTCGACGAGGCCGCCGCCACCGCGACCGCGGCGGAGGATCACGAGCACGTCACGCCCTGGATCCGCCGCAACCGCGCCTTTCGCCGCGTTAACCTCGCCGGTCCCGGCGGCGCGCTGACCGCGCAGCGCTGGACCCTCGATTACCCCGAGGATTTAGCTTTCCTCCGCGCGGTCTATGAGCGGCTGCCCGCGGGTGGTTCAGGCCAAAGCTGGCGCGCGGCGGCCGACATCGTCAGCCGCGAGCCGCAATTGGCACTGATCAACGAGGCGCGCCGCCAGCGCTGACGCCGCGCAGGGTTACTTGCCGAGCAATAGAATACCGAGGCTGTGGCCCGCCGATCGTAGCGCTTGATCGAGCGATGCGAGCGGCAGCTTGCGGCGTTGCGCAAGCTCCAAGAAAACCGCGTCATAAATGGTCAGGCGGAAGCGGTCGGACAACACCACGGTGCGCGTCCAAAGATGCAAATCCGTCTCCTGATCGATTGCGACCGGTAGCCGGGACAGGTCCTTCAAAGAAACATTGCGATAAGCCTCGTCGACCTTTCCGCGCCGGAGCGCGGATTGGAAGCCGTTCGCTACCTCCAGCCGCCACAAGGCCGGGGCGACGGCACCCCGCGCAGCCACCTCATTCAACAAGCCGAGCGTGACGGGCGTCGATTGATCCTGAAAATACCAGCTCAGGGTGATCGAGCTGTCGAGCACAAAACTCAAGGCCGGCCTTCATCGATCAGATCCTTGATCGTCGATTCGCCGAGCAGCACGCCTTTTTGTCGCGCGGCGATCCTGGTTGCCGCTGCCTTAGCCTGGTCGCGATCAAATCCCGCATTCGCCGGAACCAGCCGCGCGATCGCTTTACCGCGCCGGGTGATCACCACCTCCTCGCCACGCTCGATCTCATCAAGGAGGCTTCCAAGGCGGTTTTTAGCTTCGAACGCTCCTATCTCGCGCATAGGCTCCACCAATTAGCTAGCTTACAGTCTAGCTGGTTTGATCCAGCCCGGCAAGCAACAAATCGCGAGCACAGCCTGGGGGCGTGGCGAACCCGCTTAACCGCTCGGCAACCCTCCCGGGCGCATCCTGGCGCTGGAATTCCGATGACAACCTCATCCGTAACCGGCCTGTCGCCCTTCATCGTCCTGGCAACGCTGGCGCAGGACAATGCGCAAACCGCGCAGCAGACCCAGCTTGCCGAAATCTCGCAGGACCTGCAGAACCAGCTCAACCGCAAGCTGGCCACGCTGCAAACCCCGACCGATCAGGTTTCGGTGAATTACTCGCAAGCGCAGATCGGCCGGCTGCAAGCCCAGCAATCGACTGTGAGCGGGCTCGAGACCCAGTTCGGCAACAACGGCTCGTTGCTGTCCGATATGACGAGCCAGCTCAATCTGATGGCGCAGGCCGTGACGAGCAGCAATTCGAGCGGCTTCGACAACGCGCTCAGTGCCGTCAACACCGATCTCACGGATTTGGCGGTGGTTGCCTACAATCCGCTGTTCCAGGCCGACGGCATTGCGGCGCTCAAGACCAGCGGCATCGCGATCCAATCGAGCGCAAGCTATAATTTGTCGCTGCCGGCCGGCCAGACCGCCGCGACCGCCGCGGTAACGGCGGTGCAAAATCTGATCCAAGGCATCCTGACGATCAACGGCGCCAATCAGATCGTCGCCGCCAGCCAGCTCACCGCGCTCGACGGCCAGATCAATTCGCTCCAGACGTTGCAAACCCAGCAGCAAAGCGCGCAATCCCAGGCGAACGCGCAGGAAACCCAGCTTCTCACCCAAAACATGCAGAACCAACTGCACCTGATCGAGCTCAACCTCGGCAATACCAGCCAGCTCTCGACCATGCTGACCCAGTTCAGCAATCCGCCGGCGCAGATCACCTCGGTGTTCGGCGCCCTGGAAAATGCGGTCGGCGCAACCGCATCGAGCGCGGAGACTCAGCTCGGCCAAACCCCGGCGATCATGTCGCTCTTCGCCTAAGCGCGCGAACCGGATCGAGAGCGCGAGGCGCGGATCAAAAGGAAACCGCATGTTTCCGGGCGGCGCGATCCGGTTCGCGCGCGCCGGCGGCGGTCGTCACGAGGCGGCCGAAGAGCGCTTTCGTCTCTTCCCTCATTTTCTTAGAAATAATCCGAAATTCTTTGATAAACAAAGAAAATAATTTCCCGCGCACAGCCGGATCGACGATCCGGAAGCCAAAGAACATGGCGATCCGCGGCACCGCAATGAGCGTGCCCGAAGGGATCGATGCGGTTCGGCCGTAGCGCTTTTCCGCTTTGGCGAGGAACGCCGTGACCGCGCGATAGACGGCGGCGAAATCGGGCTCGCCGCGTCCCAATTTGGCGAGCAGGCGGTCGAGATCGGCATAGAGGCGATCGGCCTGGCGCGCGGTCGCGGCGAAATCGGTCTCGGCGAATATCGCTGCCGGGGTTATCGCGCTTAGCGAGCGCTTCAGCGCCGCAATCATCGCCACTCGATCGACCGCGGGCCCGGTCGGAGCGATCGCCTCGGGCACTCGCGGCACGGCGCCGGGGATGAACGCGCCGTCGCTGGCGTTGAAGACATTGAGGCAGCGCAATTGGATCACTTCGGCCAGCATCAGCCGGCAGGAATCGTAGATCCAGTTGGTGCGCGCGATGCCGCCGAAATTGCCCTCAACCTCGACCGGATAGCGGCGGTTGATGTCGCCGGCTTTCTGAAAGACCCCGATGTCGCGATAGACCGTGTCCTTGGCGTGATCCTCGCTGTCGGGGCGAATGCCGCAATCGGCGCCGAACAGCACCATGTCGGTAAAGCCGAGAAACGCGGCCATCGACAGCGCCATGTTCACGCAGGTCGGCGTGGCCCCGGCGATCGGCAGATGCCGGTCGCCGAGAATCTGGGTCGAGCTCACCGAATCGCGGAAGAAATAGATGGTCTCGCGGAACAGCGGCGGAATGCGCGGATCGACCGTCGCCGAGGCGATCAGCGTCACCTGCGAGAGGTCGCCGTATTTACCGGCCTCGGTCACGGCATCGAAGGTCGCCGGCACGTTCTCGAGCTCGCAATGGAACTCGGGCACGAAGCCGTTGCGTAAGAGCGGCCGCAATGCCGTGCCCGCCGAGAACAACACGATACGGTCGCGAATCTCGTGCAGCCGCGGCAGCGCCTCGTCGAGCGACGGCCCCGCCCCCACCACCGCCGCAAGCTCCGGCCGGTGCAGCCGCGGCCGGCCTTCGATGAGCCAGAATGGCCCCGCGGCGAAATTGGTCACCGCGTTGGTCATCATCTTCAGCTCGTCTTCGAAGAAGCCGCGATTGATGAACGCGAACTCCACCGCTTCATAGAGCCGGTTCCGGGCCTCGGCGAACGCCCACAGCGGATAATGGGTGAAGACGTAGCTGCCATCGACATAGGGAATGCCCTGCGCCGTCATGGAGCGCACGATGCCCGAGACCATCTCGCCGGGATCGAGCTTGGTGACGATCTCGATGCCGCCGCCCTGCGCCTCGAAATGCGCGAACAGGCTCGGCCAATCGACGGTCTGAAAAGAATGGGCGATGAAATCGCCGATCGGCTCGGCGATGATCAGCCAGCGCGACTTGGTGCGCCGCGCGAGCTCCTCGAGGTGATGGCCGAGGCCCAGCCCGAACACCACCAGGAAGCTGGGGCTGTCCTCGCTGACCTGGCGGCTGATCTCGTCGATGCCTTGATCCAGCAGGAATTCGCCGAGCGCGTCGTGCAGCCGCACGCAGATCGGACTGACCAGCCCGGCATTGGTCGGGCGCTCCATGAACAGCCGCAGCGGCTTCGCCATGAAGGCTTCGACTTGGCGCGCCGCAAAGCCGCGCGCGTCGCCGCCGTAGAGGCGGGCATCGTTCACGGTCGCATCGACGATGCTGCCATTCTCATCGATCAGCGAGGAGGAAACCGCGCCCGCGCGATCGAGGGATGCGACGATCTCGGGAAAGCGCTCGGCGAAAGCCGCGCGGGACTCCGCGAAACCGCTCATGCGGCACTCGCGCGGCGGGCGAGCGAGGCTGCGAGTTCCTCGATCGCGCGCGCCAGCTTGGCCGCGCCCATCTCGAGCGGCGGCAAGGAACGTACATCAATCGACCGCGCCATCGCCGCGGCGAGCGCGCAATAATCGGCAGCGCTATCTGCGACGAAACGCTTGCCGAGGCCGCGACCGGCCAGAAACGCGCCGTAGGGCTCGCCGGCCATCGCGACCGCCGGGACGCCGCAGACGAGCGCTTCGGCCGCCGCGCGCGGCGACGCGCCGCACAGCGGCAGCAAGGCGATATCGACCGTGCGATAGAATTCGCCCGGGCTTGCGGCGCTGCGAAGATCGATGCGCGCGGCCAGGCTTTGGCCGAAACACGCGATCAGCCGCGCCACATTGGCGTTGTGGTCCATGTCGCGCGC
>DATLUE010000343.1:0-7214 GCA_035533255.1 Allostellaceae bacterium
GGCACCTCTTTCTTGGCGACGGACTCTTTGACCGCACGAATCTTCGGCAGGACGAAATTGGTCAGCCAGTTCATGCACGCGCGCCTCTGACGCCGCGGCTCAGCGCGCGCACATCGTCGAGCAACGCGCCGACCAGCGCGGGCGTCGCCCTGCCGTGGGCGTCGAGCGAGGCGGCGACCCGCTCGACCAGGGCCGAGCCGACCACCGCCGCATCGGCGACGCGCGCGACCGCGGCCGCCTGGGCCGGCGTGCGGATGCCAAAGCCGACCGCGACCGGCAGATCGGTGTGGCGCTTCAGCCGCGTCACCGCCGCGGCGATCGCGTCATCGGTCGCCGATTTGGTGCCAGTCACGCCGGCGACCGCGACGTAGTAGAGAAAGCCCTGCGTGTTGGCGAGCACTTGCGGCAGGCGCTGGTCGTCGGTGGTCGGCGTGGCGAGACGGATGAAGTCGAGCCCGATTTTCTGTGCCGGGAGGCACAGCTCCTCGTCATGCTCGGGCGGCAGATCGACGATGATGAGACCGTCGACGCCGACTTCCTTGGCGTCGGCGAGAAACCGCGCAATGCCGTAATGATGGATCGGATTGTAATAGCCCATCAGCACGATCGGCGTCGCTTCGTCCGTCCCGCGAAAGCCGCGCACGATCGAGAGCACCTTTGCCAAAGTCATGCCGGCCTTGAGCGCGCGCAAGCCGGCTGCCTGGATTGCCGGGCCGTCGGCCATCGGGTCGGAGAACGGCATGCCGATCTCGATCAGGTCGGCGCCGGCCTGCGGCAACCCGTCGAGAATGCGCGCAAAGCTTGCGGCGTCGGGATCGCCGCAGGTGAGATAGGTCACGAGCCCGGCGCGGCCGTCGCGCTTCAGCGCGGCAAAGCGCCGCTCGATGCGTGATGAACAAAGTGGTGGCGTTTCTGACCGCGGGGATGATACGCCTTTGATGAAACGCCGGGTCACAGCTTGATCCCTTGCAGCGCCGCGACGGTGTTGATGTCCTTGTCGCCGCGGCCCGACAGATTGACGACGATCAGATGATCGCACGCGAGGCTGCCGGCGATCTTCGCGACCTGCGCCAGCGCATGCGCGGATTCCAAGGCGGGGATAATTCCCTCCAGCCGGGTCAGCAGGTGAAACGCTTCGAGCGCCTCGTCGTCGCTGATCGCGACATACTCGACGCGCTTGCGATCGAACAGCCACGCATGCTCGGGGCCGATGCCGGGATAATCGAGCCCGGCCGAGATCGAATGCGCATCGACGATCTGGCCGTCATCGGTTTGCAGCAGATAGGTGCGGTTGCCGTGCAACACGCCGGGCGTGCCGCCATTGAGCGAGGCCGCATGCTTGCCGGTTTCGATGCCGAGGCCCGCCGCCTCGACGCCGATCATCTTGACGCTCGGCTCGTCGAGGAAGGGATGGAACAGGCCCATCGCGTTGGAGCCGCCGCCGACGCAGGCGACCAGCGTATCGGGCAAACGGTTTTCCGCTTGCCGCATTTGGATACGCACTTCCTCGCCGATGACGTTCTGGAAATCGCGCACCATCGCCGGATAGGGATGCGGGCCGGCGACCGTGCCGATCAGGTAATAAGTGTCGTCGACATTGGCGACCCAATCGCGCAGCGCCTCGTTCATCGCGTCTTTCAAGGTTGCGGTGCCCGAGGTGACCGGCCGCACCTCGGCGCCGAGCAGCTTCATGCGGAAGACATTGGGCTTCTGTCGCTCGATATCGGTCGCACCCATATAGACGATGCAAGGCAGGTCGAACAGCGCGCACACGGTCGCGGTCGCGACGCCATGCTGGCCGGCGCCGGTCTCGGCGATGATGCGGCGCTTGCCCATGCGGCGCGCCAGCAGGATCTGGCCGATGGTGTTGTTGATCTTGTGCGCGCCGGTGTGGTTGAGGTCCTCGCGCTTCAGATAAATCTTCGCGCCGCCGCAATGCGCGGTGAAGCGCTGCGCGAGATAGAGCGGTGACGGCCGGCCGACATAATGCTCGAGGTAATAGCCGATTTCCGCGCCGAAGGCGGGATCGCGCTTCGCCGCCTCATAGGCGCGCTCGACCGCGAGCACCAGTGGCATCAGGGTCTCGGCGACGTAGCGGCCGCCGAAAATCCCAAAGAGGCCGCGCTCGTCAGGGCCGGCGCGATAAGTGTTGGGCGGGGACATGTGGCGTCAGCTTGTCGGCGCCAATTCCAGTCGACGCTCGATCCGCTCCAGTCTGGTCTCGATTCGGTCCATGCGCGCCGACTGGCCCGCAAAATCGCCATGCAGATGCGCCACTCGGACTTCGACCTGCGCGATCTGGGTCTCGATCGAGGTCATCCGGCGTTTCAAATCTTGCACATCGTCACGCAGAGCATCGAGGCTGCCGCGGATCGCGCGCAAATGCTCGAGTATCAGGTTATCCGTCGCTTCGGCCATGAGCGGAGCCTATCCTCGCTAGCCCGGAGTGTCGAGCCCGGCTAAACTTCCCGCGCCCGCGCCAGGAAGGCGCGGATCTTGCCCGGGTCTTTCTCGCCAGGCAGGCGCTCCACACCCGATGAGACATCGACGAACTCGGCGCGCGAAATCGTCGCCGCCTGGGCGAGGTTCTCGACCGTCAGCCCGCCCGACAGCATCCAGGGCAGCGGCCATTGCTTGGCGCGCAGCAATTCCCAATCGAAGGCGAGCGCGTTGCCTCCAGGCAGGGCATTGGTCATGTCCCGCGGCGGCTTGGCGTCGAACATCAGCCAATCGACGACCTCGTAGAAGCTCTTTGCGGGCAGCAGATCGCTCGCGCCCGCGACCTTGATCGCCTTCATCATCTTCTTGCCGAAGCGGCGCCGGATGGCGATGAGGCGCTCGGGCGTCTCGGCGCCGTGGAATTGCAGCAGGTCGAGCGGCACTTTGGCGAGCACCGCGTCGAGCGTCGCATCGTCGGGATCGACGAACACGCCGACGCGCGCGATGCCGGGCGCGACACCCGAGACCAGCGCGGCGGCCTGCGCAATGCCGAGGCTGCGCGGGCTCGGCGGATAGAAGACGAAGCCGGCAAAGCGCGCGCCGCCATCGACCGCGGCCTGCACGGCGTCGGCGCGGGTCAAGCCGCAAATCTTGACCGCGATGCTCATCGCGATTCCGGAATGGCGATCTCGGCGGCGATCGAGCGCGCCGCCGCCGCCGGGTCGGGCGCCTCGGTGATCGGGCGCCCGATCACGAGATAATCGGCGCCGGCGGCGATCGCGTCGCGCGGCGTCTGCACGCGCTTCTGGTCGCCGATCGCGGCGCCGGCCGGCCGGATGCCGGGCACGACCAGCAGAAAGCTCTTGCCGCAAGCCGCGCGCAGCATCGCCACTTCCTGCGGCGAGCAGACGACGCCGTCGAGGCCGCTGGTCTGCGCCAGCACGGCGAGGCGCCGCACCTGCGCGGCGGCCGGACCGGTTTGGCCGGTTGCCGCAAGATCGCTGTCGTCGAGGCTGGTCAGCACGGTGACGCCGAGCAGCTTGGTGCGCGCGGAACCGCGGGCTGCGACCGCGGCGCGCATCATCGCCGCGCCGCCGGCGCAATGCAGCGTCATCAGCAGCGGATCGAGCGCGAGGCTGCTGCGCACCGCGCCGGCGACGGTATTGGGAATGTCGTGCAGCTTCAGGTCGAGGAACAGATTTTTCTGGCCGACGGCGACGCTGCGGATGCCCGCGGGGCCGTGCGCCGCGAAGAATTCGAGGCCGAGCTTGACGCCGCCGACCGCGCCCGCGGTGGCCGCGATCAGCGCTTGCGCGCGCGCGAGATCCGGCGTGTCGATCGCGCAGAGGATCGGGTTGCGGTCCATGATTCAGCCAATCAATACATAATCGAGCGCGACCTGCGCGCCGGTCAAATCTTCGAGCGAATGCCCGACCGATTTGAACAGCGTGATCTGGTTGTGGAACCGCCGCCCGGCACGGTCGCCGCGCGCCAGCTCGAACAGATCGCCGGCGATGTCGAATGCGGTGATGATGCCGGCTTCCAGCGGCACGACGATATCGCCGGCCTGCTGCTCCGCCGCCTCATGCGTGTCGACGAAGATGCGCGCGCGGGTCATGGTCTCGTCGTCGGCCTCGCGCATTTGTGGTGTCCGGCCGCCGACCAGATCGACATGCACGCCTTCGGATAGCCAGGCGCCTTTGAGGATCGGCTCATGCGACGAGGTGGCGCAGCAGATGATATCGGCGCCGCGCGCGGCTTTTTCGAGATCGTCGGCCGGCGCGACCTTGAGATTGCGGCGGTTGAGGCGCTGCGCCAGCCGCGCGGCCTTTGCGCGGTCGCGTCCCCAGATTAGGACGTTGTGGATTGGGCGCACGCTGGCATGGGCGGCAATGAGATGCGCGGCCAAGGCGCCGGCGCCGATCATCAGCATGCGCTCGCTCTCGGCCCGCGCGAGATAGCTCGCCGCCAGCGCCGACGCCGCCGCGGTGCGCCGCAAGGTCAGCGCCGGGCCGTCGAGCATCGCGAGGATGTCGCCGGTCGTGCCATCGCCCAGCAGATAGCACCCCGCCCGGATCGGCTTGTTGCGCGCGGCATTGCCGGGGAAGGCGGTGCTCAGCCGGACCCCGAAATGCTTTCCCGGCTGCCATGAAGGCAACACGATCAGCGATCCGGCCGGCTCGCCCTCGACCGGCAAGGTGTGCAAATCGGCCGGCGGCGCCGCGCAGCCGCCGTTGCGAAAGGCTTGGCGCAGGGCTTCGACCAGTGGCGGGAATTCGAGCGCCGCCACCGTCTCGCTATAGCCGAGAACACGCATCAGGCGGAGTACCGCGCCGCAGGGCGGCAGGTCAAGGCCGGGTCAGCTCGCGCGCGGCTTCCTTGGGCTTCGATAGCGCGGCCAGCTCGCGCTCCAGCTCCTCGATGCGGCGGGCATTGCGCCGGGCCTCGCGCCGCCAGCGACGGCCGTTCAGCCACGCGACCAGCTCGCCGAGCAGAAAGCCCGCCAGCAAGGTCAGCAGCACCACGAGATAAAGCGGCGCGCCGAGCGCGATCGGCAGCGGCCAGAAGGTCAGGGTGATGAGGTTGCGGTTCGCGACCGCGAACACGATCAAGATCAACGCGACGAGGCCGAGCAGAACCCAGCGAAGGTATCTCAAAGGGGTCGATCGCGCGCGGGGTGCCAGGATCAGCCGGCGCCGTTGTTGAGGCGGGCGCGCATTTCCTTACCGGTCTTGAAGAACGGAATGTGCTTCTCGCCGACCTTCACGCTCTCCCCGGTGCGCGGGTTGCGGCCCTGGCGGGCGTCGCGGCGCTTGACCGAGAACGCGCCGAAGCCGCGCAGCTCGACGCGATCGCCGCGCGACAGGGCGTTGGAGATCTCGTCGAAGATCGTCGTAACGATGCGCTCGACGTCGCGCTGATAGAGATGCGGATTGCGCTCGGCCAAATGCTGTATGAGCTCGGATTTGGTCATGGCCACGCTCGTTCGAAGGCTTCGAGGGCTCGGTCGGGAGGAAGCCTGCCAAACCAATGACTTGGCGTCAAGCTTGCCGCTGCGGTGCTACCAGCGGCAGCGGCAAGCCTGGAACGCCGTGTCACTTGTCGACCTTCTCGTCCTTCTCGCGCCGGCTGAGCGCCGCGCCGAGGATGTCGCCGAGCGAGGCGCCGCTGTCGGACGAGCCGAACTCGGCCATCGCCTCTTTCTCCTCGTCGACTTCTTTCGCCTTGATCGACAGTGTCGCCTTGCGGGTGGCGCGATCGAACGCGGTGATCTTGGCGTCGACCTTCTCGCCGACCGCGAACCGGTCGGGACGCTGCTCGGCGCGGTCGCGCGACAGCTCGGATTTGCGGATGAAGCCCGGGAAGCCGCCGGCCAGCTCGACCTCGATGCCGCCATCGGTGGTCGAGGTGACGGTGCAGGTGACGACGTCGCCCTTCTTGATGGTCGCGGCGCCGGTCTCGAGCGGATCGGCCTGGAGCTGCTTGATGCCGAGGCTGATACGCTCTTTCTCGGCGTCGACGTCGAGGACGCGCACCTTGACCATATCGCCCTTGTGATAATCGGCGATCGCCTGCTCGCCCGGTTTCTTCCAGTCGAGGTCCGAGAGATGGACCATGCCGTCGATCTCGCCCGGCAGGCCGACGAACAAGCCGAACTCGGTGATGTTCTTGATCTCGCCTTCGAGCTCGCTGCCGCCCGGGAATTTGTCGAGGAACGCTTCCCACGGATTGGCCATGCATTGCTTGAGGCCGAGGCTGATGCGCCGCTTCTGCGGATCGACATCGAGCACCTGGACCTCGACCTCTTGGCTGGTCGCGACGATCTTGCCGGGATGGACGTTCTTCTTGGTCCAGCTCATCTCCGAGACATGCACCAGACCTTCGACGCCGGGCTCGAGCTCGACGAAGGCGCCGTAATCGGTGATGTTGGTGACGCGGCCCTTGAAGCGGGCGTTGGCGGGGTATTTGAGCTCGACGCCTTCCCACGGATCGGCTTCGAGCTGCTTCATGCCGAGCGAGATGCGCTGGGTTTCCGCATTGAAGCGGATGACCTGAACTTTCACGCTCTGGCCGATATGCAGCGCCTCGGAGGGATGATTGATGCGCCGCCACGCGATGTCGGTGACATGCAGCAGCCCGTCCACGCCGCCGAGATCGACGAACGCGCCGTAATCGGTGATGTTCTTGACGACGCCGGTGAGAATCTGGCCTTCCTTCAGCGAGGCAACCAGCTCCGAGCGCGCTTCGGCGCGGCTTTCTTCGAGGACGGCGCGGCGCGAGACCACGATGTTGCCGCGCGAGCGGTCCATCTTCAGAATCTGGAAGGGTTGCGGCGTGCCGAGCAGCGGCGTGATATCGCGCACCGGGCGGATATCGACCTGGCTGCCGGGCAGGAACGCGACCGC
This sequence comes from Allostellaceae bacterium, assembly GCA_035533255.1. Classification (GTDB taxonomy): domain Bacteria; phylum Pseudomonadota; class Alphaproteobacteria; order ATCC43930; family CGMCC-115725; genus CAIKMD01. Next base: position 6,846 of record DATLUE010000343.1, read on the forward strand.
GCCCGAAAGATCGACGGTGAAGCCGCCTTTGACGCGGCCGAAGATCACGCCGGTGACGCGCTCGTTCGCCTGGAAGCTTTTCTCGAGCAGGGTCCAGGCTTCCTCGCGCCGCGCCTTCTCGCGCGAGAGCTGCGCCTCGCCGTTCTTGTCCTCCATCCGCTCGAGATAGACCTCGACGGTATCGCCCGGCTTGATGTCGGCGGGGCGGCCGGGGATCGAGAATTCGCGCAGGGCGACGCGGCCTTCGGATTTCAATCCGACATCGATCAGGACCGAGTCGTTTTCGACCGCCAGAACCCGGCCCTTGACCACGGTCCCTTCGAGTCCGCTCGCGGTCCCGAGCGATTCATCCAGCAATGCGGCAAAGCT
>DATLUE010000344.1:0-13320 GCA_035533255.1 Allostellaceae bacterium
AACGCAGCATCGAGAGAAGATTGTCTTGCCGGCATCAGGCTGGCACAATCGCCGCGCCATGATCAAATCCAAAGCCGTCCTGACGCTCGTCCTGCTCGCGCTGCTTCTTCCCGTCACCGCGCGCGCGACCGAGAAGCTGACGCTGCTGTTTGCGCCGACCACCGGCCTCATGCCCAGTTATATCGCCGAAGACCACGGCATCTTCGAAAAGCACGGGCTCGACGTCGATCTCGTGCTGCTGACCAATCAGGGCGCGGCGATCTCGGCGCTGGTCGGCGGCTCGGCGCAGCTCGCCACGCCCTCGGCGCTTGCCGTCATCCAGGCGAGCGATCAAGGCATCGACGTGGTGTTCATCGCCTCCTCCAGCATGTCGCCCTCGAAATCGCGCTCGGGCATCTTCGTCAAGAACGGCAGCGGCATTCACGCGCCCCAAGACCTCATCGGTAAGAGGATCGGCGTGCCATCGCTCAACACGCTGATCCACGTCATCGCGCGGCGCTGGCTCGAATTGAACGGCGTCGATTACACCAAGGTCAATTTCGTCGAGATCGGCTTCCAGCAGATGTACGACGCGCTCAACGCCGGCATCGTCGACGGCGTCAGCGCAATCGATCCCTATTACGGCAAGCTGCAGCAGATCGGCTATGTCGTCGGCAATCCCGACGAGACCTTGCCCAAGGACACGCTGACCTCGGTCTATGCGGCGACGCGCGACTGGGCCGAGACGCACAAGGCAACGGTCGCGGCCTTCCGCCAGTCGCTGGCCGAGGCGATCGACTTCATCGACACGCACGAATCCGAGGCGCGCGCAAGCCTCGCCAAATATACCAGGCTGCCGGCCGCGGTCGTCGCCACGACGCCGATGCCCGAGTTGCAGGTAACGGTCCACCCCAAGCAGGTCGAATTCTTCATCGACCTCGCGCGCCACCAGGGCCTCATCAAATCAAGCCCCGACGCGGCGCATATGATCGCGCCCTGATCCGCGCTAGCCGGCGGCCAAATGCGTTAGCGAATAAATAAGCGGAGACCTATGCAAAGGGCCGAAATCCCGGAAAAGCCCGCCGCCCATCGGTTCATTTCAGCCGAAAATTTTACGGCTAAGAAAAAGGGGTCGCTATCGGGAGCCTGGCCCCAATAAGCCACCATCGGAGGAAGTTTTCCATAAGCGGAAAAAAACCAGAAAACAGCGGCGGCCAGGGCGGAAGTGGCTGCGGCTATGTCCAAGATTTTCTCCATTGCCTAATCCTTTTCGATCTTGGGAAACCCGCATAGCGCTGCCGGGTTGTCGACGAAGATCAAGTTGCGGATCGCCTCGTCGGGCACCCAATCGAGCATGATGTCGAGCAGGTCGGCGTCGTTCGGCATCGGCTTGAAATATTGCGGATGCGGCCAATCCGAGCCCCACAGCATCCGGTTCGGCGCGTGCGCCACCAGCTTTTGCACGATCGGCACCGTATCCGCGAACGGGAAGCGCTCGTCCGACGAAAAGCGCGGATTGAGCTTGAGCCAGCAACGCCCGGTATCGAGACATTGCAGCAGGAACTTCATCTCGGGACTGTCGAGGCCGTTTTCTGTTTTCAGATAGCCGAGATGCTCCAGCACGAACCGTCCCGGCGAGGCGAGAATCTTTTCGTTCCACGTCGCGTCATGCACGAGGTAATGCGCCGCCCAGCCATGCTCATCCACGCGCTGCACCATCCGCGTGTCGAGCTCTGGGCCGAAGCGCCAGGCGAACCGGGCGCCGACGACGCCGCCCTGGGTGAGTATCTCGAGCTCCCGATCGGTGATGCCCGACCAGGGCGCGACCACCGCGCGGAGGCGATCCGGAAACCGCGACAGGCCGTGCAGCGCCAGCTCGTAATTATGCCCATACATCATCGACATGGTGAGAAGGCCGCGCGACAGGCCCATCGCGTCCTGCATGGCGAGCCAATCTTCGATCGTCGCATCCTCGAAATCGAGATGGCTGAAGACATGGTCCGGAACGAAGGGAAACTGCGCTTGCGGCCCGAGGAAGTGGAAATGCGTGTCGCAGGCGCCCGGCGGCAGTTTGATCTTGGGTGCGCGGTAGAGGCGGTCGAAAGGCGGCGATTTCTGGCGTTCCACCGGTTATCCTCCCGTGATGGCGGCGGTTTCCCACGGCGAGGAAACCCGATAAATTAATCCCATACAAGCAGGGGGCAGCGCATGAGCGTTCAGAAAATCGGCCAGCATGTCGTGCGCGAGGAGGATTTCCGGCTGCTGCGCGGCAAGGGCCGCTATGTCTCGGACATGAAAGCATCCGGCGAGGCGCAGGCTCATGTGCTGCGCTCGCCCCATGCCCATGCCAAGATCGTCGCGCTCGACACGGCGCGCGCCAAGGCCGCGCCCGGCGTATTGGCCGTGCTGACCGCGGCCGATCTCGCCAAGCGCGGCCTCGGCACCTTGCGACCGTTTGCTCCGAGGAAGCGCAGCAACGGCGCGCCGGCCTTCGTCTGCCCACAGCCGCTGCTGGTCAAGGATCGCGTGCGCTATGTCGGCGACCCGGTCGCGTTCGTGGTGGCGGAGACGCTGAACCAGGCAAAGGACGCGGCCGAGCTGATCGAGGTGACGTATGAGATACTGCCGGCGGTGGTTTCTGCCGAACAGGCGCTCGCTCCCGGCGCGCCCGCGGTTTACGACGAGAACACCGGCAACGAGGCGTTCTTTCACGAGGGCGGCAGCAAGGAAGCGGTCGACGCCGCTTTCGCCAAGGCGGCGCATCTCGTGAAGCACAAGATCGTCATCAACCGCATCACCGCCAACACGATGGAGCCGCGCGGCTGCATCGGGCAATACGATGCCGAGGACAAACGCTACACCATCCGCTGCACGGTGCAATCGGCGCATGGCACGCGCGCCGCGCTCGCCGGTCAGATTTTCAAGCTGCCGCACACCAGGTTCCGCGTCATTTGCGACAATATGGGCGGCGGCTTCGGCATGAAGGGCGGCTGCTATCCCGAATACGCGCTGTCGCTCTTTGCCGCCGAGGCGACCGGCCGGCCGGTGCGCTGGACGTCGGAGCGCAGCGAAGGAATCGCGACCGACGAGCAGAGCCGCGGCAGCGTCGTCGAGACGACGCTGGCGCTCGACCAGGACGGCAAGTTCCTCGGATTGCGGGCAATCAACAACGCATCGATCGGCGCCTATTTCTCGTCCGAGCGCCCGACCATTCCGCTGACGGTGGCGCTCGGCTGTCTCGTCAACACCTACGCCTTCCCCGCGATCCACGCGCAGGTGAAAGCGGTGCTGACCAACACGATGAGCATCGCGCCCTATCGCGGCGGCGGCCGGCCCGAGCCGATCTTCGTCACCGAGACGATCATCGACAAGGCCGCACATCAACTCAGAATCGACGCGGCCGAGCTGCGCCGGCGCAACACCGTGCCGGCCAGCGCGATGCCCTACACCACCGCAATGAAGCAGGTCTATGACGGCGGCGATTTCGCCAAGAACCTCGCCGATGCACTGGCCCTCGCCGAGCAAGGCGGCCTAGCCGCGCGGCGCGACGCCGCCAAAAAGCGCGGCAAGATACTGGGCTTCGGCGTCGCGACGGCGGTCGCCGCGACCGGCGGGCGCGATTTCGAATTCGCCGAGGTGCGCTTCGATGCCTCGGGCACCGTGACGCTCATCACCGGCAGCATGGATCACGGCCAGGGCCACGGCACGGTCTTCAAGCAGGTGCTTTCGGAAAAGCTCGGCATCGATGCCGACAACATCCGCTACGAATATGGCGACACCGATCTCGTGGATAACGGCGTCGGCACGTTCGGCTCGCGCTCGGCGATCCTCGCCGGCGGCGCGATCACGATGGCAGCCGAGAAGCTGATCGAGAAGGGCAAGAAGATCGCCGCGCATATGATGGAAGCGGCGACCGGCGACATCGTCTTCGAGAACGGCAATTTCGCGATCGCCGGCACCGACCGCAAGGTCAGCATGGCCCAGGTCGGCAAGCATTCCTTCGACTGGGGCCAACTGCCGAACGACGTCGAGATCGGCTTTACCGAGCGCGCCAATTACGGGCCGGCCAACGCCTCGACCTTTCCCAGTGGCGCGCATATCTGCGAAATCGAGATCGATGCCGAAACCGGCAAGCTAACGCTGACGCGCTATTCGGCGGTCGACGATGTCGGCACGGTGCTCAATCCGCTGATCTGCGAAGGCCAGATCCAAGGCGGCATCGTCCAGGGCCTCGGCCAGGCGCTGTGCGAGGACATCGTCTACGACCGGAGCGGCCAGCTCCTCAGCGGGTCGTTCATGGATTACTGCATGCCGCGCGCCGACGATTTCTGCGACTTCGCGCTCGGCAGCAACACCTCGCCGACCAACCGCAATCCGCTGGGCGTCAAAGGCGTCGGCGAGGCCGGCACGATCGGCGCGATCCCGGCGCTGATGAACGCGGTCAACGACGCGCTTTTCCACGCCGGCGCGCCCGAGATCGAGATGCCGGCAACGGCGGAGAAGGTCTGGCGCGCGATCCAGGCGGCGCGATAGAGCCCCTCACCGACAAAAACCCGGCCAATCGCTCTTCGCGATTGGCCGGGTTGTCCCTCTCCACGGCGGGGAGAGCGGATACGAGCAGCGCTGCGCCCTACTTCGCCGCGGCCTTTGCCGCGCGGATCGCCTGCCACACGCGCTCGGGCGTTGCCGGCATCTCGACATGGCGAACGCCGAGCTCCGACAGCGCGTCGACGATCGCGTTGATGACCGCGGCCAGCGCCGGCGTGGTGCCGCCCTCGCCGCCCGGACGGATGCCATAGCGATGGCTGGTCGCCGGCACCTCGATCAACGCGGTATTGAAGGACGGCATCATGTCGGCGCGCGGCACGGCGTAATCCATGAACGACGCCGAGAGGTTCTGCCCGCTCTCGCGGTCGTAATGGCACAGCTCCAAGAGCGCCTGGCCGATGCCTTGCGCCGCCGCACCGTGGGTCTGGCCGTGCAGGATCATCGGATTGATCGCGAGGCCGACATCGTCGACGCCGCTCCAATGCAGAATCTCGACGGCGCCAGTATCGGGATCGACCTCGACCTCGCAGATATGCGTGCCCGATGGCCAGGCGCCCGAGGTGACGACCTGGTCGCCGATGCCGTCGAGCTTGCCCTTCAGATCGTCGGGCAAGTCGCTGCGCGTCGCCGCCGCCTTGGCGACATCGAAGATGTTGAAATAGCGGTCGGTGCCTTTGATGCCGAAGCGGCCGTGCGTGAATTCGATATCGGCAACCGACGCCTCGAGCAGATAGGAGGCGATCTTCTTGCCCTTCTCGATGATCTTGTCCGAAGCGATGCCGATGACGAGGCTGGCGAGGCGCATCGAGCGGCCGGAATGCGAGCCGCCGCCGGCCGAGACCCGCTTGGTGTCATGCGCGACGTAATCGACGCTCTCGAACGGCACGCCGAGCCATTCGGTCAAAAGCTGCGCGAAGCTAGTCTCGTGGCCCTGGCCGCTGTTCATGGTGCCGAGCACGAGCTCGACGCGGCCCTCGGGCGCCACCGTCACCTCGGCGCGCTCGCGCGGGAAGCCGCCGGCGATCTCGACGTAATTGCCGATGCCAAAGCCGCGCAGCTTGCCGTGTTTTTTCGATTCGGCTTTACGTCCCGCAAAGCCGTTCCAGTCGGCGAGCTTCAGCGCCGCATCCATGCCCTTTTCGTACTGGCCATTGTCGTAGGTCTGACCGACCGCGTTGGTATAGGGAAAAGCCTTCTCGGGAATGAAATTGCGCCGGCGCAGCGCGACCGGATCGAAGCCGCATTGATCGGCCGCGAGATCGACCAGCCGCTCCAGCACATAGACCGCCTCGGGCCGGCCGGCGCTGCGATAGGGCGTCGTCGGCGGCGTATTGGTAACGACGGCGCAGCCGCGGAAATGCACCGCCGGAATGTCGTAAACGCCCGACATCTGGCCGAGGCCCTTACGCAACGGCACGAAGACGATGGTATGCGCGCCGAGATTGCTGATATTGGTGCCGCGCATCGCGAGGAACTTGCCGTCCTGGTCGAGCGCAAGCTCGGCCTCGACCGTCAAATCGCGGCCTTGATAGTCGCTGACGAAGGATTCGGTGCGGTCGCCGAGCCATTTGACCGGCCGGCCGATGCGCTTGGCCGCCCAGGGCAAGAGCGCGTATTCGGGAAAGAAGAAATTGCGGGTGCCGAAATTGCCGCCCATGTCGCCGCACAGCGCGCGGACGTTCTCGATCGGCACGCCCAGCACGCTCGCAAGATCGCCGCGCTCGCGCGCAACGCCGCTGCCGGTGCCGGCATAGAGCGTATAGAGATCGGTCGTCGGATCGTAATCGCCGACCGCGTTGCGCGGCTCCATCGGCGTGCCGGTGACGCGGTTGCACCAGGTCTCGAAACGCACGACATGCGCGGCCTTGGCGAAGGCCGCGTCGGCCGCCGCCCGGTCGCCGACATCGACATCGACCACGAGATTCGATTCCGCCTCGTCCCATACCTTCGCGGCTTTGGGATCGAGCGCGTCCTTGGCCATCGCGACCGCCGGCAGCACCTGGTATTCGACCTCGACCAGCTCGGCGCCGTCTTTTGCCTGATCGATGCTCTCGGCGACGACCAGCGCCACCGGCTCGCCCACATAGCGCGCCTTGTCCGCCGGCAGCATCGGCTGGCCGTGGACGAAGGTTTTGAAGCCGGGACGGACGGTGACCGCGACGTCGGGCGGGCCGACCAGCGAGGGCTTGTGATCCATCAGATGCAGCCCGTCGGCGATCAGGTCTTTGCCGGTCAGCACGGCGATGACGCCTGGCGAGGCCCGCGCGGCATCGGTATCGATCCCGCGGAGGCGCGCATGCGCATGCGGCGAGCGTACCAGCACGGCATAGGCCGCGTTCGGCAGCCGCACATCGGCGACGTAATAGCCCTTGCCGGTCAGCAGCCGCCGGTCTTCCTTGCGCTGAACCGGCTTACCGATGCCGCCGCTGGTTTCGCTTCGCTCGACCATTTTCTCGCTACTCCGCCTTCTTCGACGCGCCACTTAAGCCCCTCTGGAGCACGACGTGCAAGTGCGCAAACGAAATGGTGTCGATTGCCGGCATTGGCAAAACTGTTTAAGCTGTTCGCATATTTGGGGGACGTGCGATCCGATAGGTCGTGCTTTGCAAGGGGGGCTCGATGTCGTTCCGCGGCTTTTTATTGTCGAGCACCGTGCTTTCGGTGGCAGGCTGCTTTGCCAGCGTGCCGTTCGTCCCCGCCGCCGCCCAAAGCGCGCCGCCCAAACTCGATCCTTCAGGCGCAACCGCACCGGCAGTCGACGGTTTCAACGGCAAGGTTGAAGCGCTCGGCGGCGGGTATGCCAAGAACGGCCTCTATGGCGTCGGCGGATCGCTAGCGGTCCCGCTGCAAGGTCAGTTCGGCGCGCAGATCGATGCGGCCGGCGGCCAATACGGCGACCATGCGATCGGCGTCGTCGGCGGCCATCTTTTCTGGCGCGATCCGCGTCAGGGATTGGCCGGCCTTTATCTCGACCAGACGATGTGGGACCGCTATGGCGGCGTTCATGTCACCCGCCTCGGCGCCGAGGGCGAATATTATTGGGGACGGCTGACCCTGAGCGGCATTGCCGGCGTCGAAACCGGCAACGACGCCACCCACATTACGACCAGTTCTTCGACGACAGCCAGTGGCGGCGGGACCGCGACGATCACGTCCCAGACTCCGGGCCTCGAAAACGTCGCGCGTTTCTTCGATCACGCCAACCTCGCTTATTATCCGCTCGATGATTGGAAGGCGTCGATCGGCCATGTCTATGCCGGCGGCAAGAATGCGCTGGCGCTCGGCACGGAATACGGCATGCCGGTCGGCCCGGGCATCATGGCGTCGTTCTTTGTCGAGGGACGCGTCGGCGAGGGATCCCACAATTACGGCGCTTGGGCCGGCGTGCGATTCTATTTCGGTCAAACCGACAAATCGCTGATGGGGCGCCAGCGCGAAGACGATCCCGCTTTGGATTGGACGCCCGATTCGCTGCTCGGCATCGCGCAGTCGCTCGGGACAACGACCTCGGCGACGACGCAGAGTTGTCCGCCGGGCGAGGTGTTCGTTAACGGCACATGCCACTTCCTCGTCTCGGACATCCGCCTGAAGCGCGATATCCAACTGCTGGCGCGGCTCCAGAACGGCATCGGCCTCTATCGCTACCGTTATCGCTGGAGCGATGTTGTGTATGTCGGCGTGATGGCGCAGGAAGTCGAGACGATCACGCCCGAGGCTGTAATGCGCGCTGCAGACGGATACCTCCGGGTCAACTATGGCCGCCTCGGCCTGAACTTGCTGACGCTCGAGGAATGGCGCGGCGAGGACATCGCCACCGCCGCCTGAGCGCCGGCCTCAGCTCGCCTGCGCCGCGTCGATCGCGCAGACGTAATCTTCGAATTTTCCCGACCGATGGCGGGGTATCTCGGATACGCGTTTGAGGACGATCTCCATCGGCTCGGGCGTGGCGTCGCTTAAGCAGGCGGCAAGCGCGGCAGGATCCTTGATCGGGTTCGCGGCGGTCGCGACGAAGCGCAGCTCGACCCGATCACGCTGCGTCTGCACGAATTGAATTTGCTCGAAGCTCAGATACTCGCTGAGCTGCGTCGTGGTGCCGATCCGAGGCCACCACCGCTTGCCGCTGGGCAGAACGAACAAGTTGCGCTGTCGGCCGACGATGCGCGAGAGCCGCCGCAACGTCCGATTATCCGGCGCCGGTCCCGCGTCGACGACCGCGAAATCGCCGGTCGCATAGCGGATCAGCGGCATGGCGTAGTTATAGAAGGGTGTAAAAATCAACTCGGTCAGCTCGTTCGCGGCATCGGCGAATTCGACAAAGACCGTCTCCTCGCAGAGGAACAGGCCCCCGGCGCGGCGATCTTCGATCGCGACGGTGCCGAATTCGGAGCCGGAATAGAGATCGACCGTCGGGCAGCGGAAGCCCGCCTCGATCGCGGCGCGCCGCTCGGCTGTGGCGACTTCGCCGACGCAAATCGCGAGCCGGAACGCGTGATCGGCGAGCGCGGGCGGCAGCGCCTGCGCCAATTGGGCGAGCGCGCCCGGATAGCTCATCACGACGTCCGGACGCAAAGCGGCAAGCCATTCGCCCTGTTGTTCCGCCGACATGTGGGTATCGAGCCGATGCAGCTCGCGCGTCGCGCCGCGGAGCTTGCTGCGATAGACCTCGCCGATCCCATCGGGCGTAGCGCTTGGCCGAGTTTGAGCGGACGTCAGCCACGCGAAGGTTAGACGTGCCGGCATCCCGGCCCAGACCAGCGCCCGCTCGAGCACCGCGCTGCCCGCAGCCGCGAGGACCGCGTTGACGCGATAGGCGAGCGGCTTGCCGGACGAGCCCGAGGTGAAACCGGAAACCACCGCGCCGCAATGCGCCGGCAATGTCTCGGCATAGAGCCGCTCGGCATTCGCTTGCGCCTCCGATCGCGTGAGGATCGGGACCTCGCCCCAGCGGTCCCAATCGATCCGATCATCCGCCGTGAACAACACGTCGAGCCGGCCGCTGTCACGATAGAACGGCACCTGCGCGCGCGCGTGCCGCAACAGTTGCTCGATCAATCCGCGCTGATAGAGCAGCATGCGCTCGCGCGGCAGATATTGCGTGCGCTGCAGCGTTTCGAAAAATGCTTGCGTTAGTTCATCCATGCAGACCGAGAAATGTGCATGTCGCCGTCAATGCCCACGATAGACGGGTTCGGGCTGCGAGAAGAACGACAGCAGGATGTGATAGACCAGCGCCTGGTTCTTTTGCTGGAACGAGGCGTGCGAAATGCCCGGCATGACCGCGAATTGCTTGTCGGCGTTGGGCAATAGCTCGAAGAATTTCATCAGGTCGGCGAGGCTGGCGATCCCGTCATACTCGCCGCGCATAAGGAGGGTCGGCACCGCGATGCGCTGCGGATCGACGATCGGCAACCGCTCGCACATATCGACATAGGTGCCGGTCGGCATCGAATCGTCGAGCGCGAGAACCGCGTCGGCAAAGACATCGATCACAGCCTCGTCGGCCGTGCCGGGGTGGTCGCGGGTGAAGATCGAATGAATGAACGCGCGGTCGATCGGCCGGCGGTTGCGGGCGCGGAATTCGGGCAGGCGCTTGCGCCGCTCGATCAAGGTCGGGCTGCCCTCGCCGGTCCAGACCATAGCATCGAGCGCCAGGCGCTTGACGCAGTCCGGACGGCGTTGCGTGAACAGCGCCGCGCGCAGAGCGCCGGAAGAAATGCCATAGACCAGCAGCGGCACCGGCCCTTCGACCGATCGGATATAGGCCGCCGCGGCTTCGAGATCGTCGCCGCCGTTGGCGATGTCGCAATTGATCGCGCGATGCTTGTCCGACCGGCCATAGCCTTCCATGTCGACGCACCAGGTCGAGAAGCCGCGATGCGCGAACCAATCCATCGCCGACGCATCCGGATGGCCCGCCATCTGCAGATCGAAGGTCGGTTGCGACGCCATCGACGAGCCGTGAACGAACAGGATCGTGCCGCGCGCCGGCGATGCGGCGGCCGCTTCTTTCTGCCAGAGGAAGAGCCGCACATCGCCTTTCTTCGTCCAATGCTCGCGCCCCGGGACGGACGCCCATTTGCTGCCGGTCATTCGGGAGTCCCCCAATTCACGGTCTCGTGGTTTTCACTTGCGCTGCCAGAGCGTGGACCTTCGCCCACCCGAGGCGTCGCAGGCCGGCCCGCGCGCGACTACCGACCGGGCCGCGCGTATTGCGGGACGATGATATCGCTGGCCTGGAACTGCCACATATCGCCGCCGGGATTGTGCTCCCACACGCGCGTCTTCCAGTTGTCGTCGAGCATGTCCATGTCGGCCGAGTATTCGGTCTGGCCGCCGCACACCGCGTTGAAATACCAAAAGACGTTCGAGCCCATGATGTGCCGGCCCGGCGACGAATAGGCCTTGTAGCCTTTCTTCAGCATGTTGTGGCCGCCCGAGACCACATCGTTCATGTCGGCGACGTCGAACGCTGCGTGATTCCAGCCGGTCTTCGGCGTGACGCTGAGGAAGAACAGATTGTGGTGCCAGGTCGAGCCCGGCGCGCGCAGGAAATCGCCGAGATCGAGCGCGCGATCGGTCAAGCGGAAGTTGAGCCGATCGAGATAGAAGGCCGACGCTTTTTCCGCCTGACCCTTGGGGCAAAAGAAGACCACATGCCCCATGCGGATCAGTTCTGGCGGCTTGCCGGGCTCGGCCACCTCGTTGACGCCGCGATGCTTGGGCAGGCCCGGATCGACACCCGGCGCCGCGACGCGGAAGCCGATCTGCAGGCCGATATCGTCATGCGAATGAAGGCCGCCGGCACCGTCGCGCACCACCTCGCGATCGCGGCTCAGCTCGGCGCCGATCGCCTCGAGCGCATCCTTGCTGTCGACGCCCCAGATGGTCTCGCGCATGGTCGGGCCGCCTTCGATCGCCTTCGGCAGCGCGCTGTCGCCGGTCGCGCGGATTTGGACGCTTTGCCCGGTCGGTAGCGCGAATTCGGCGCCGCTCGACCCTTTGTCGCGGCAGGCGAGGCCCCATTCCTCGAAATATTTGGCTCCGGCCGATACGTCGTCGACGCCGTAGACGATGGATTCAACGCGCATGACCGGCATGATTTCCTCCCTTGCCGAATGGGCGACCGTGGTTGGCCCATGATAGGCCAGCCGCCCCGACAGGTCGAGGATTCCACCGGCGACCGCAACCGCCGGCTCAATCGCGCCGCCGGCAATGATCGAAAATTCGCCGGCCCGAGCGACGCCCTTGATTGGCTGGGGCGGGAGGATTCGAACCTCCGTATGGCGGAATCAAAATCCGGTCCAACCCTAGGGTTTCCGCGGCTTTTTAGCCCCCGTGCTGCATACGTGCTGCATTCAAGGTCTGCCCAGCAGGCGGGCTTCGATCCCCGCCATTGCCCTAGCATCGCCATCTGGATCGGAAAACAGGTGCCCGTAAGTATCCATGCTCATCGATATGGTCGAGTGGCCTAGTACTTTTTGAAGCCGCTTTGGCGTCCAGCCTTCCTCAATGAACAAGCTCGCGGCCGCATGGCGCAACGCGTGAAAGGTGTATTTCGGCACAGCATCGATAATGGGGTTGCCGGCCTTGTCGAGCACCGGCGCACCAGCTTTATCAAGCCTCGGCATATTCTCCACCAGCCCGCACGCCTTCTGTAGCAAAGCCCAGCAGCGGCGATGAATGGTGCCGTTGGTTACAATGCCCCCGCTTTGCGCGGGAAAGACAAGATCGAGTTCGGTCACGGGGCAAGCCAATTTCCATTCTTTCATTGTTCGGGCGACGAGCGGTGCCATTGGCACATCGCGGCGGCCCGCATTGCTCTTGGGCGGCCCCATATTATTTTTGAGATCGGCCCGCTGACGCACGCGAATAGCGCCAGCGACAAAATCTACATGTGCCCACGTAAGGCCGCGCAGCTCCGATGACCGCAAGCCGGTGAGAACCGCCGTTGTGATCAGTGGCCGCCAGCATATCGAGAGCACCTTCTGTTTACCCTTACGATCGGTCTTCACGCGCGTTAGCGGCCACATTTCAGCAGCTTTTTCGATCAGCATGCGTAACTCGGCTTTGCTCGGAATCGTGATTTCCGCTTTGTCGCGGCTCGACATCTCGACCCGCACATCTTCGGCGACGTTGCGGCCGATCTTCCCGAGCCGCCGGGCATTGCTAAGGATCGCTTTGACGCTTGCGAGCACCGCCTTTGTCAGCGCGGCCGAACGGGTTTCGAGCAACGTATCCTTGAACGACTCGATGGCCGGCTGCGAAAGCTGGGAAAGCTTCTTTGTGCCGAGCAGCGGCTTGATGTGGATATCCACATGCTCGTTATATTGCTTTATCGTTGATACCTCCCGCCCCATCCGCTCAGCGCGAGCTATCCAGAGAGCCGCGGCTTGCGACATCGTAATGGTGATACTGTCGGGAACGTGCGTGCCCGACTTGAGTTCGCCGCGCACTGTTGTCTCGAATGAGACCGCATCGGCTTTCGTCTCGAATTGCTTTGCGCGGCGCTTGCCCTGCTGATCTCTGTAATCGACATACCATCGCAGCGCACCAGTGCGCGGCAGGATGCGTTTGCGAACACTCATGTCATGCTCCTCTGTCGTTAAGGTCGTCGAGAAATGCTGTCCGTTCCTTCTTCGTGAATGTTCGCGGCGGTGCTGTCGGTCGCGAAAGTTCTAACGTGGGATTCTTTTCTAGTGCGGCCTCCATTCGCTTGCCCACAAGCGAGCCGTGGACCTCCATGAGCGCGCGGCCCGCAAGCGCGGCGCCCAGGCCGCCAGCGACCATCAACGG
>DATLUE010000345.1:0-5634 GCA_035533255.1 Allostellaceae bacterium
AACGCCAAGCGCGCCTTCAACCTCGAGCCGGTAATGTCGGAAATGAAGATCAAGCGCCTCGCCGAGCGCGGGAAAAGTGCATGAAATATTTTTCGTCATTCCCGCGTAAGCGGACGACCCGCGCGGCCGCTCTTCGCGGCCGTGCCCTTCGGGTTCACTCGCAAAGCGAGCGAACGGGTCGTCCCAGAGCCGGCGACGGGCGGTTGCCCTGGGTCCCCGCTTTTGCGGGGACGACGGTAAAACTCAGAGAGACGAAGTGATGGATAGCCTCAGCCTGCGGGATCTGACGGCGGCCTCGGTTGCGGAGATGGACACGAGGACGTTGCTGGAGCATGCGAGCCAGCAAGGGATCCAGCGGCGCTACGAGGATTTTCTCATCGTCGATGTCGACGGGCATCACTATGAGAACATGTCCTATGCCGAGATCATCGAATACATCGAAGACCCGGTGATGCGCGACCAATGCCGCTACCAGGGTTATGGCAGCGGCGGCATCACCTCCTCGACCTCGGGCGGCGGCTATCAGAATCTCGGCGGTCGCGTCACCCGCAATCCGCGCACGAATAAAGAGGCGACGCCGCCGAGCCCGCATCGCGACATCACGCTGACCAAGCGCTGGATGGACGCGATGGGCATCGACGTGGTGCTGCTGTTCCCTACGCCGATGCTGACCCTCGGCCTGTCGCCCCGCCCCGAAATCGAAGTGACCCTGGCACGCGCCTATAATTCCTGGCTCTGCGACACGGTGCTGGCCTCCGAGCCGCGCATCCGCTCGACCCTCTATCTGCCGCTCAACGATCCCGAGGCCACCTACAAGATGGTCAAGGATTTTGCCGGGCGCAAAGGCGTTGCCGGCTTCACGGTGGTCTCGCCGCATTACAAGGCGATCTACGATAATGCTTACATGAAGAGCTTCGCGCTGATGGAGGAAGCCAGCCTGCCGCTGGTGTTCCACGGCGCCTATGCCTGGGGCGGCGATCAAAGCCTGTCGCTGTGCAACAAATTCATCGCCGTCCACGCGCTGGGCTTTACCTGGTTCAACATTCTCCACATGACCAACTGGCTGTGCAACGGCCTGCCCGAGCGCTTCCCCAAGCTGAAGGTGTGCTGGGTCGAGAGCGGTCTCGCTTGGGTCCCGTTCCTGATGCAGCGGCTCGACAATGAGTGGATGATGCGCAGCTCGGAGGTGCCGCTATTGAAGCGCCGGCCCAGCGACTACATGCGCGAGATGTTCTATTCGACCCAGCCGATGGAGATGGTGGGGAATCGCGAGGCCTTGGAGCTGACCTTCAAGATGATCAACGCGGAAACCCAGCTCATGTACTCGTCGGACTATCCGCATTGGGACATGGATTTACCGAGCACGATCTACGATTTGCCGTTCCTCGGCGAGAGCGCGAAGCGCAACATCCTCGGCGGCAACGCACGCCGCGCCTTCAACCTCGATCCGGTAATGTCCGAAGCCAAGATCAAGCGGCTGGCAGCGCGCGGCGCCGGCTGAACCCCATTTCAACAGGAGGAGTCCCATGGATTCGGTGAATTTTCGGGATTTGTCGCTCGCCGAGATCGATACCAAGACCTTGCTCGGCCATGCCGAGAGCCAAGCGATCCAGCGGCGCTATGAGGATTTCTTCATCGCCGATGTCGACGGTCACCATTTCGAGACCGCCTCGTTCAAGCAGATCTGCGAATTCATCGAAGACCCGGTGATGCGCGATCAGGCCAAGTATCAGGGCTATGGCACCGGCGGCATCACCTCGGCGACCGCGGGCGGCGGCTATCAAAATCTCATGGGCCGCGTCACCCGCCGCACCGGCGGCAACCCCAACGAGAAGACGCCGGCGACCCCGCATCGCGACATCACCCTGACCAAGCGCTGGATGGACGCGATCGGCATCGATCAGGTATGCCTCTTTCCGACGCCGATGCTGACCCTCGGCCTTACGCCGCGCCCCGAGGTCGAGAACGCGCTGGCCCGCGCCTATAATCGCTGGCTGTGCGAGGTCGTGCTGACGCAAGAGCCGCGCATCACCTCGACGCTCTATCTGCCGCTCAACGATCCCGAGGCCAGCTATAAAATGGTCAAGGATTTCGCCGGCAAGAAGGGCGTGATCGGCTTCACCATCGTCTCGCCGCGCTACAAGGCGGTCTACGACAATGCCTATATGAAGACTTATGCGGCGATGGAAGAGGCGAATTTGCCGCTCGTCTTCCACGGCGCCTATGCCTGGGGCGGCGACAAGAGCCTCGAGCTGTGCAACCGCTTCATGGCGGTGCATGCGCTGGGCTTCGCCTGGTTCAACATTCTGCACATGACCAACTGGCTATGCAACGGTATGCCCGAGCGCTTCCCCAAGCTCAAAGTCGCCTGGATCGAAAGCGGCCTCGCCTGGGTGCCGTTCCTGATGCAGCGGCTCGACAATGAGTGGATGATGCGCAGCTCTGAGGTGCCACTGTTGAAGCGCCGCCCGTCCGACTACATGCGCGAGATGTTCTATTCCAGCCAGCCGATGGAGATGGTGAACAACCGCGAGGCGCTGGAGCTCACTTTCAAGATGATCAACGCCGAGACGCAATTGATGTACGCCTCGGACTATCCCCATTGGGACATGGACCTGCCGTCGACGATCTATGATCTGCCGTTCCTCTCCGAGCAGGCCAAGCGCAACATCCTCGGCGGCAACGCCAAGCGCTTCTTCAACCTCGAGCCGGTGATGTCCGAGATGAAAATCAGGCGCCTCGCCGCGCGGACGGCGGCGGAGTAACGAAATGCCCCTCTCCGCGCGAAGCGGCGAGAGGGAGGGGCCCATTGCGAAGCAATGGAAAGGTGAGGTGTCGTTCAGCTACGCCATCTCGGTTTATTCCGCGACCCACCTCACCCGCTCGCTTCGCTCGCACCCTCTCCCCCCACAAGCGGGCGGAGAGGGTTTCTAAGAGGATCACCGCATGGACACGCATAATTTCCGCGATCTCTCGGTCGAGGAATTCGATACCGCCACCTTTCTCGCCCATGCCAAGGAGCAGGCGATCCAGCGGCGCTACGAGGATTTTCAGATCGTCGATGTCGACGCGCATCACTACGAGACCGACAGCTTCATCCGCATCTGCGACTATATCGAAGACCCGGTGATGCGGGCGCAAGCCAAGTATCAGGGCTTCGGCGGGCAGGGCATCACCTCTAATGCGGGCGCCTATCAGAATCTCGGCGGTCGCGTTCCGCGCAACAAGCGCCGCGTGCTCGAAAAGACGCCGCCCAGCCCGCACCGCGACGTCACCCTAACCAAGCGCTGGATGGACGCGATGGGCGTCGACATCGCCTGCATGTTTCCGACGCCGATGCTGTTCCTCGGCACCACGCCCCGCGCCGAGGTCGAGGTCGCCTTGGCGCGCGCCTATAATCGCTGGCTGTGCGACGAGGTGCTGAGCGTCGAGCCGCGCATCAAATCGACGCTCTATTTGCCGTTCAAGGACGCCGATGCCTGCTATAAGATGGTCGAGGATTTCGGCGACAAGAAAGGCGTGATCGGCTTCACCGTGGTCTCGCCGCATTACCAAAGCGTCCACGACAATGCTTTCATGAAGGTCTGGCGCGCGATGGAGGAGCGTGGGCTCACCATCGTCTTCCACGGCGCCTATGCCTGGGGCGAGGATCAGAGCATGGCGCTCTGCAACAAATTCCTCGCTGTCCATGCGCTCGGCTTCGTTTGGTTCAACGCCATCCACATGACCAACTGGCTGTGCAACGGCCTGCCCGAGCGGTTTCCGAATCTCAAGGTTGCCTGGATCGAGAGCGGCCTGGCCTGGATTCCGTTCCTGATGCAGCGGCTCGACAATGAGTGGATGATGCGCAGCTCCGAAGTGCCGCTCTTGAAGCGCAAGCCGTCCGATTACATGCGCGAGATGTTCTACTCGACCCAGCCGATGGAGATGGTCAACAACCGCGAGGCGCTCGAGCAGACTTTCAAGATGATCAACGCCGAGACCCAACTCATGTACGCCTCGGATTATCCGCATTGGGACATGGATCTGCCCTCGACGATCTACGACCTGCCGTTCTTGTCCGAAAAGGCCAAGCGCGACATTTTGGGCGGCAACGCGCGGCGGCTCTTCAACCTCGAGCCGGTGATGTCCGAGGTAAAGATGGCGCGGCTGGCGGGCAGGACTGCGGAATAATCGATGCCGTTGAAAGCCGCCCTGCGCCGTCCTATGTAGGCGAGGTGCCGCCGCGCCGCTAAGGCACTGAAAACCTAGCGAAAAAGGCAAATTACCGAACAAAGCCAATTTCGGTTGGAATAACAAAGCGTTCGCAAAAAGAGGGGCTCTCGCCATGAAGGTCAACGCCGCCATCGCCGAAATTCTGCGCCGCGAGGGTCTCGAATACCTCGTCTGCTATCCGCGCAACGGCCTGATCGAGGCCGCGGCCGAGGCCGGCATCCGCCCGATCCTGGTGCGGCAAGAGCGCACCGGCGTCCACATGGCCGACGCGCTCGGGCGCATCTCGTGCGGCGATCGGGTCGGCGTCTTTGCGATGCAGCAGGGGCCCGGGACCGAGAATGCCTTCGGCGGCGTCGCGCAGGCCTATGCCGAATCCGTGCCGCTGGTCGTGATCCCGGCCGGTCATCCGCGCGCGCAAGCCGGCGTCAAACCCAATTTCTCGGCGACCGCCAATTTCCGCAACGTCACCAAATCGGTCGAGCAGGTGACCGTGCCGTCGATGGTGCCCGACGCGATGCGCCGCGCCTTCACCCAGGCGAAGAACGGCCGCCCCGGCCCGACGATGGTCGAGGTGCCGGTCGATCTCTGGGAGGCCGAGCTGCCCGAGCCTCTGGTCTATGAGAAGACGGCGCGCTATCGCGTCGGCCCCGATCCGAAAGACGTTGCGAGCGTCGCGGCCGCCCTCGTCGACGCGCAACGTCCGGTGATCTTTGCCGGCCAGGGCGTCCATTACGCCACGGCCTGGAAACAGCTCCAGACCCTCGCCGAATTGCTCGAAGCGCCGGTCGGCACCAGCAATCCCGGCAAGAGCGTCTTCGACGAGACCCATCCGCTGGCGCTCGGCGCCGGCAGCACCACGCATTCGAAGCAGTTCCACGTCATGCTGCATCAAGCCGATCTCGTCTTCGGCGTGGGCTGCAGTTGGACCGCGACGTCGTTCAACATGCAGATGCCCAAGGGCAAGAAGATGGTGCATCTGACGCTCGATCCCGCCGACATCAACAAGGACATCGCCAGCCACCACGCGCTGGTGGGCGATGCGGCGCTGGCGCTCGACGCGTTGATCGTCCAGGTGCGCGACCGTCTCAAAGCCAAGCCGCGTCCCCATCCCGGCGCGACCGCGCGCGAGATCGCCGCGCTCAAAGAGGAATGGATGGGGCTGTGGCTGCCGCGGCTCACCTCGAATGCGACGCCGCTTTCGCCGTATCGCGTGATCTGGGATTTGATGCATACGGTCGATGTGCCGAACGCCATCGTCACGCATGACAGCGGCAGTCCGCGCGATCAGCTCGTGCCGTTCTGGCAGACGAAGACGCCGCGCTCCTATATCGGCTGGGGCAAAAGCACGCAGCTTGGCTATGGCCTTGGCCTCGCCATCGGCGCCAAGCTCGCCGATCCCACAAAGCTTTGCATCAACGT
>DATLUE010000346.1:0-3817 GCA_035533255.1 Allostellaceae bacterium
GACCAGCGCGAGGACGCGCTTGCCGGCATCCGTGCCGACCACAAGCTGGGCATCGAATTGGGTGAAGGGATCGGCATCGAAGGACGGATCGCGATCGATGCCCAAGAGGTGGCGCGCCAGCAGCCCATAAAAGGTGCGCGGATTCTCGGCGGCGATGCGCAGCCAATAGCCGTAATTCTCGGGCCGGCGCGCCTTGAGCTCGACCCGGGCAGACCAGAACGCCGCCGCCGACTTGACCCAGGGCGATTGGCCGCTGCTGCGCGCCAGGGCCTGGAAATGGCCGCGCGCCTCGTCGAGCCGTCCGAGCCGCCATGCCGCGAGGCCGGCATTCCAGTTCGCGATCGGCGCGTAGGCGGCGGTCTCGGTGGTCGCGCTCATGGTCAGCGCTTCCTGCGGCTCGCCCTGGGCGAGATAGCCCTCGGCGATCGCCGAGCGCAGATCGTCGCGCGTGCCGGTGTCGATCAGCAGCTTTGCTTCCTTGCCCGCCAGCAATTGCTCGGCGCGGCGCGGGTCGCGATCCGCGAGGTCGCGGATTTCGTGCTGCAAGGCTTCGGCGCGGTGCGCGTCGGCGGGAAGCAGCGTCTGCAGCGATCGGCCGGTCGCCGGACGGGTAGGCTCGGGGGCGAGGTCGTCGTCGTCGTTGCGATCGGCACTCGCGGCGGCGAGCGACGGCCGCGGCGGCGGCGCGGCGCCCGGTGGGTGACGCTTCACAGCCAGCGCGTAGATCGGCTTGGCCTCGGGCTCGTCGCCATATTGCTCAAGCCAGTGGACCAACTCGGCGTAGCTCGCGCGATAGGAATTCGCGCGATAGCGCTGCGCCAACACCTCACCCAGCAACAGCCGGTCATGCAATCCCGCGATCGCGCGATCCGCCGCTTGCCAGCGGCCCGATTGCTGCAATGCGAAGACGCGGCGGTAGCGCGCGAGATCGTCCGCCGTCAGCACCGCCGGCAGATCGGCTTCACGCAACACTTCATCGCCGGGCGTCAGCGCGGCGGTGCGAAGGTCTTGCGCAACAGCCGGCGAAATCGAGAGCGCGCTACTGGCGAGCGCGAGAATAATCCACAGGCTAAACGAAGTCCTGCGCGCGGTGGATTGGGTTGCCCCCCTGGTCATAGCCAAACGACATAACTATCCTCGGTCCGCTTGGCAAGATAAAATTAACGTATGGTAAATCACGTTTTTGGCTATAATCAAAGCTGTCAAACTATATTTGAATTTTTCTCAAATGCGATAAGTTTTGATTGAAGTTCCAGGAAATCGCGCCAGGATTCACTTTTACGCGCGGGTGTGCGCAACAAAAACGACGGATGATATGTAGTCAAAGCGGGGATCGGCCGATCGAGGCCGGGAACCGCGAGATCGAACCAGCGGCCGCGCAATTTGGTGATGCCTTCGGCGCGGCCGAGCACGGCACTGGTCGCCGTGCCCCCGCTCAAAACCACAAACTGTGGGGCGCCGAGGGCGATGTGACGCCACACGAAGGGCAGGCAAAGCGCGATTTCCGCTTCGGTCGGCTTGCGGTTTCCCGGCGGGCGCCAGAACAGGATGTTGGTGATATAGGCGTTGCGCTGGCGGTCGAGGCCGATGGCCGCAAGCATTCGGTCAAGCAATTGTCCGCTCCGGCCAACGAAAGGTCGCCCGATCCGATCCTCGTCGGCACCGGGCGCCTCGCCGATCACCATCACCGGCGCATGCGGCGTGCCGTCGGCGAAGACCGTATGGGTCGCCGTTTTCCGCAGCGCACAACCCTCGAACGAAGCGACCGCGGCCGCGAGCTCGGCCAAGCTGGTGGCGGCTTCGGCAATGCGTCGCGCCCCGGCCAGCTCGGCGCTGGGGCTCGCGATCGGGCGCGCGATGGCGGGCGCCGGCAGCGGTGCGGGCGCGGCAATCATCGGTGCGCGCGGCGGGATCGGATTGCCGGCAGCCGCGGCGCGGCCGACGAGCGCAAAGCTGTCCTGCGGCGTCTTGCCGATGGCCTCGTCGACGCCCATCGCTAGGTACCAGCTCAGGAGCGCCGCCAATTGTTCCCGATCCTCTTCCCGATCCTCCATGTCCCGAGCCTAGCATCTCTTCGGCCGCGCATCTTCTTTCGCGGCGGTGTTCTTCTATAGTGCCGCGCCAATGGAACGCGAGCGGATGGATTATGACGTGGTCGTGGTCGGCGCCGGCCCGGCCGGGCTTGCTGCCGCCATTCGGCTGAAGCAACTCGCCGCCGACGCTGGTGGCGAGATCTCGGTCTGCGTGATCGAGAAGGGCTCCGAGGTCGGCGCGCATATCCTTTCGGGCGCGGTGTTCGAGCCGCGTGCCCTCGCGGAGCTGTTTCCCGATTGGCACGAGCGGGGGGCGCCGCTCGTCACGCCGGCGACCGACGACCGCTTCCTGTTCTTGACCGAGCGCCGCGCGTTCCGGCTGCCGACGCCGCCGCAAATGCGCAATCACGGCAATTACATCATCAGCCTCGGCAATCTCTGTCGCTGGCTCGCCAAGGAAGCCGAGGCGCTCGGGGTCGAGATCTATCCCGGCTTTGCCGGCGCCGAGGTGCTGTTCGACGCGGGCGGCCGCGTCTGCGGCGTCGCCACCGGCCCGCAAGGCATCGGCAAGGACGGCCAGCCGACCGCGCAGTTCCAGCCCGGCGTCGAGCTCACTGCCAAGGAGACGCTGTTTGCCGAGGGCTGCCGCGGCTCGCTGACCAAGCAGCTCGAGCAGCGCTTTGCGCTGCGCGCCGAAAGCGGGCCGCAGACCTACGGCATCGGCTTGAAAGAGTTGTGGGAGGTCGATCCCGCGCAGCATCGCCCCGGGCTGGTGGTTCACAGCGTCGGCTGGCCGCTCGATCGCGCGACCTATGGCGGCTCGTTTCTCTATCATCTCGAGAATCGCCAGGTCGCGGTCGGCTTCGTGGTCGGGCTCGACTACGCGAATCCGTTCCTCAGCCCGTTTGAGGAATTCCAGCGCTTCAAGACTCATCCGGCGATTCGTCCGACCTTCGTCGGCGGGCGGCGCATCTCCTACGGCGCGCGCGCGCTCAACGAGGGCGGCTATCAGGCGATCCCGCGGCTGTCGTTCCCCGGCGGCTTGGTGATCGGCTGCGCGGCCGGCTTCCTCAACGTGGCGAAGATCAAAGGCAGTCACACCGCGATGCAATCCGGCATGATCGCCGCCGAGACCGTCCTGCGCCGGCTCTCGGGCGATCTGACCGCCGATTACCGCAGCGCGCTGGCCTGCTCCTGGGTCGGCTCCGAGCTTTACACCGCGCGCAACATCCGCCCCGGCTTTCGCTGGGGACTCTGGGCCGGGCTCGCCCATGCCGCGCTCGACACTTATCTTTTGCGCGGCCGCGCGCTTTGGACCTTCAGCCACAGCGCCGACCATCTGCATCTGGCGAAAGCAGCCGCAGCCAAGCCGATCGCCTACCCCAAGCCGGACGGCATCGTCAGCTTCGACCGGCTTTCGTCGGTGTTCATCTCGAACACCAGCCACGCAGAGAACCAGCCGCCGCATCTCGTGCTGCGCGATCCGGCGACGGCGATCGACGTCAACGATGCGCTCTACGATTCGCCCGAGCAGCGCTATTGCCCGGCCGGGGTCTATGAAATCCTCAAAGACGCGAGCGGCCGTGCCCGGTTGCAGATCAACGCCGCCAATTGTGTTCATTGCAAAACCTGCGACATCAAGGACCCCACCCAAAACATTGATTGGGTGGTGCCGGAAGGCGGCGGCGGGCCTAATTATCCCAATATGTGAGCCCCAATCGCTGGTGTAATCGACGGGATTTCTGCCTAAACTGAGTAGATGGAAACATATCGGATGCGCGGTC
>DATLUE010000347.1:0-13292 GCA_035533255.1 Allostellaceae bacterium
ACCGTTTGCAGGAAAGCGGTCGTTGCAACGGCTAGAGATCATGATCTTGATTTTGCGGCGCGCCATCGTACCCCCCTACACCGCGAACACCTTCATCACCTCGTCGCCGAAGTGATTGATGACCTTGACTGCGAAGCGGCCCGTGTCGGGGCGCGGGAATGGGCGCGACTTGTCCCGGTAGAGGGTCGCCCAGGCGTCCTCGTCGATCTCAGCCTTCAATGCGGTCTTGAGCGACTTGTAGGGATCGTTCGCGCCCATGAAGTAGGCGTGGCGGACGAAGAAACTTTCCTCGTTATAGTCCGTGTCGATGAACCACGCGGCGATGTCGTCCTTGCCGCTGGCACGGACTTCGCCGGTCTTGGGGTCGAACACATCGACGCCCAAGACTTCGACGACGATCTCACCATCGGCGTTGAATTCCCATTTGATGTCCGGCTCGCCGAACACGACGAACAGGTTGCCCGCGCCCGTGTTCTTGAGTTCATCGGACATATGCAGTTCAGGGTTCATCTTGGCCTTGAGGATCGGCAAAGGCCCCAGCTTGTTCAGTTCAGACGTATGCGCCTCGAAATTGAAGCCGCAGGCGATCAGTGCGTCGAAGCGGGCATCCAGCGCCTCGCGCGCGGCGGCGGTCAGGTCGGCGCGGCTCACCGTGCCGAACTCCGGGCCGATAAAGATCGCGGCGCGTTTTTCGCTCTCGCCTTCCATGAACCGGCCTTCGGCGGCGATCCATGTTCCAGGCCAGCCGGTGATGGATGTGAAAGTGATGCGGTCGGCTTTCTTCGCCTGTTGGACACCCGAAGTTTCGAGGTGTTCCAGAATCATAGTGGTGAAGTCGTTGAGTTCGTCCGTGCCCTTAGGCAGCTTACGTTTGCGCTTGCCCTCGGCGGCATCCAATTCGTCGATCAGTTCACTTTCGCTCGACGGTACGACGCGATGGGGTGAAAGGCTTTCGACCGTGAACGGCCCGGCAACGCGGATACGGGATTTGTCCTCATAGGGGCGGTCGTAGCGAAGTTCCACATCGGCTTTCTTGGCAATCGATTCGTCGATCTTCTTTTGCCGCGCGATACGTTGCTCCCACCATACCGCATGAATGCCTTTGACGTTGGCTGACCAGCTATCCGCAGCCTCGCGCGGGATTTCCCATTCTTCCCATTTTTTGCCGAGCGCAGCGTTCAACTCGCGGCGCAGGGGTTCAAGTTTCGCCTGAGACTCATCCCAGATCACGTCGATCTCTGCATTGTTGGCGATAGATTTGAGGGTGACGTGCGGCGCGCGGTCATAAACGAAGCCCTGGCGAATATCGCCATGGGGCTGTCCATCTACCGGCGGCTTGCCGGTCAGTTCGCCTTCCCTCAACCAGCCTTCCTTGCTGTCGGCC
The DNA here is from genome assembly GCA_035533255.1 of Allostellaceae bacterium. GTDB lineage: Bacteria > Pseudomonadota > Alphaproteobacteria > ATCC43930 > CGMCC-115725 > CAIKMD01. The sequence continues at coordinate 1,385 of DATLUE010000347.1, forward strand.
AAGAGATAATAGGGATATTTCGCGCCCATAACCCGTGCGCGGGCCAGGGCGAGCGCCACGCGCGAGGTGTCGATGGTGATCCAGCGTCGGCCCCATTGCTCGGCCACAGTTGCCGTTGTGCCGGAGCCGCAGGTTGGGTCAAGCACAAGGTCGCCGGGATCGGTGGCCATGAGGATGCAGCGTTGAATGACCTTGGTGTTAGTTTGAACGACGTACACCTTCTCGGCTGTGAATGATCCTGTTCCAACGTCAGACCAAATATCGTTGATGGGAGCAACATTGAAATCAGTCAATCGGCGCTGATATTGCAGAGACCCGGCATTCGTGATGTAGAGTCTTGCTGCCGCCCTTAGTCTGTTCATGCCGGAAGGATTGGTTTTCCATCCCCCTTTGCCTGGGCCAATCATCATACCATTTATAGCAACCTTAAACGTGGCGCTTTCTGGGGAGCTTTGACTCGTCAGATTGTCTGGACGAAACAGATATTCACCATCTGGAAGGTCTTGAGCGCCGGACAACTCGTCATCTGTCGCTCGCCTCTCTTTTCCATCGACCCCCACTACACGATTGTAGAGGCCCGCCGTCTGCATGTCGGCCTTATCAAAATACAACTGTCGATATTTTACCCTCTCTTTATCGCGCCCATACCAGAGAACGAAATCATGGACGTTAGCGAGAGTAACCGTCCCTCCGGTTGGACTTCCTGCACCACTTGTTGTTTTCAGCACCACCTCGCTGATGAAATTCTCAGGGCCAAAGATTTCATCTAGCAAGCCGCGAACGCGGTGTACGTTTTCATCGCTTATCTGAACGAAGATGCTCCCACTTTCCGTAAGTAGGTCACGCATTGCGGTCAGGCGGTCGCGCAGATAGGTCAGGTACGAATGGATGCCGTCCTTCCACGTATCGCGGAAGGCGCGAACCTGTTCCGGTTCACGGGAGATTTCTTCGATCTTCCCGTCCTTCACGTCGCGCGAGCGCGTTGACACCTGCCAGTTGGAATTGAATTTTATTCCATAGGGCGGATCGAAATAGATGCACTGCACCTGTCCGCGCAGACCCTCGCGCTCGGCAAGACTTGCCATCACCTGTAAGCTGTCGCCGAGGATGAAGCGGTTCGACCAGTTCTGGTCGTGCTGGTAGAATTCTGTCTTGGCTTCGGGGTCGATGCCGTTGAAGTCGTGGAACAGGTCGGCGATGTCGCTTTCGGCTTCACGCTTTGCCTTCGTCCGGCGCGTCAGGTCGTCGATGATCGCCTTGGGATGAATCTTCTCCTGAATATAGAGCGGCGGCGCATTCACCACGAGGTCCGACCAGTCCTGCTGATCCTTGCCGCGCCATGTGAGTTGGGCGTCCGATATGTCGATATAGCCGCTCTCCGCCGCCTTCTTGATCTGCTCTGGCGTCAGGCGGATGCGCGCGCCTTTCCAGACAAGCTGCGGGTCAAGGTCGGCATCGCGGAGGCGGGTTTCACCTTGGGCAAGAGGATAGCGGCGCGGATAGACAACGGGCGCGAAGGGGGCAATTTCCTCCGCCCGCTGCGCGGCGGATTGAAGCTCGGCGGTCGGGATGTTCTTGCGCTTCGCCTCTATGTGCGTCAGCGTTTCGACCTGCTTATTTGCCTTCGGTTTCTTCGCCACTATTCGCCCCCTTTGTCGTTCTTGTCGTTTGAGCCGCGACGTTCATCGAAAAGGTCGGGCGTTTCCGGCTCCACAAAATGAACTGTGCTTTGAAGCGCTTGAATCTCTTGATCTGTCATTGGCGTTGAGAGCTGGCGTCCGTTGTAGGAGAGGACACGAAAAACCTTCACATGTGACGGCTTTGCTGTCCCAGCCGGGTAAGCCCATTGAACACGCATGTTGTCGCGGATCGTCGGCTTCAAATCAGCATCGCGTTGTTCAACACGATTCCAGAAATTCTCATCTTCTATTGAAAATGAAATGTCCTGATGCTTGCCGGTAGCTGCTTGCCAGTTGCGGCCGTCGCGCTTCCAATTCGGTGAATTGACAATAATATCGACCGTCTCGAAGCTCAGATCGCCGGGTTTGACAGGATCGTCAGGAAGCGGATCGGGGAGTTGCGTGATCCGGTTCGGGAAGTCATTGCGCTTGATAGAGAAGTCGGATGATCTATCAAAGGCAATCCCCTTTACCTCGGGGTTGTCGATGCAGCCCTTGAAAATACGATTTCGGCCTTGGAAGGCAGCTCGAAACTTCTCCGGCGTGATGCCGATTTCTTTCAAACGTCCGGTGTCGATTTTCAAAAAACTTATCAGAACTAGCGCGACAGCCTCACCCTCGATTTCCTTTGAAACGTCCGTGATCGACGGTGCGTCGGGAACCGATTCAACGATTTTAACAAGGGCTTTAGAATCATCTGTTTGTGCGAACGCCTTGGACTCGGGAAGTTTCTGACGGACGGCCGCACCGACTTTCTCGGCCCATGCTGCGGGTGCTTCCGTCGTGAGACCCTTAAAGAAGGCTTTTCCAATATCGGTGCCCAGGAAAACAAGAACAGAGCCGCCCACGGTCACAACGACCGTAAGCACTTCGATCAAGCTCCCCTCTTCGGGCGTCTTTACCCGAAGCTCATACTTCAATTTGCTGTCGAACAGAGACCTATTAAAGTCGTCGATGATTTCCTGAGTGGCGCGGGCGGTGTCGATGAATTGCGCAAGTGGTATGCTGCTCCGATCGACATCAAAGTGATAGACGATTTCACCGGGTTCTCTTGAGAGGTCGTCATCCGTCATGCGACCTCCTGTGAATTTGCTTGAGCTTCGACCGCACGGTCGATCAGCGCGGCGAATTCCTTCTGCATTTCAAAAACGTCGTTGAATTCCTCGAACGCCCAGCGGCCATAGATTCCAAGGTTGTTGACGCCCCTGATCCATTTCTGGCGCATGGTTTCGGATTTGAGCTTCACGTTCTCGCGGCGATAGCCCTTCACCTCGACGATCAGATGCAGGGGATCGTCGGGGCCACGCCCGTCGTCGATGTTGGCGATGAAGTCCGGCAGGTAGAAACGCGCCGTCGATCCGTCCTTGTATGGCACCTCAAGGCCAAGGCCCTGATTCTTGACGTAGGACAGCACGCGCGGATGTTCCTCGGCAGCGCGAGCAAACTCCGCCTCCCAATCGCTGTCGCAGACGACGTAGTTGATATGGCTCTTGGCCGGATCGGTCGTGTAAAGGTCTTTGCTCGTCATGAACCCGACGTGGCGGGTCGAGCCTTTCGGATTGTAGGGATCAAGGACGGCGCGGATGCGTTCATCGTCGCCGATAGCGGCGGCGATGCCGTTATAGACGCGCTCGGCAGCCTGCGCGGCGATGCTCAGGATTTGGAGCATCCACGGGCCGGTGCCGCCTTTGCACTCAAGATAGCCTTCGTCGATCCAGCGCCGGACGATGCGCTGGATTTGATAGAACAGGTGCAGCTTCGGTTCGCCGTCGGCGTCCTTGAAGTAGGAATAGAGAAGATATTTCGCCAGTTCGTAGGACACGGTGCTGGGGCGTTTGTCCTTCATTTCGGCGGCGGTGAGGGTCACGCCCTCGCCGACGATGCCTTCGAGCAAAGTCTGTCCCGGCCCGACCATATCGGGGGTGAGAACCAGTTTTGAATTTGGGGTGAAGTTGGCTTGCAGTTTTTCTTCGGGCAGGTCGATCCGGTAGCCGACCACACGCGGGAAGATCATTTCAAGCGCAGCGCGCTCACGCACCGCCGCCACGCGCGTCATCTTCTTGGGCGGCGTCACCGGCGCGACCTGGGGTTTTGCCGTGAAGTCAAACGGGATACCCATGATGTCGGCATATTCGACGTTGAACAGCCCTTCGGCGTTCAAGTCGTAGGAATAGCGGCGCAGACCACGCCCGACGACCTGCTCGCACAAAAGCTGGGTGCCGAAGGCGCGAACGCCGAGGATATGGGTGACGGTGTTGGTATCCCAGCCTTCGGTCAGCATGGCGACCGACACGACGCAGCGCACCTGTTCGCCAAGCCGCCCTTTCTTGCCGACCGTGTTCATGACCTCGCGCAGCAAGTCGGAGTCGGATAATTCCCCGACTTCGCCCACACCGGAGCGCTGAGCGATCTCGCGCTTGTATTGTTCAATCTCAAGAGCGGCGGCGCGGCGGAAATCGTCGTCGAGTGCTTCGCCCGATTCAAGCTGCTTGCTGTCGATCAGCAGCGTGTTGGGACGGGCAAGGCGGTTTCCGTGCTCGTCGAAATTGCTGAACAGCGAAAGATGGCCGTGATGTACGGTGCGAAGTTCCTCACTGTCCTCTGCAACGGGCCGCTGCCAGCCGGAAATCCATTCATAGATCAGCTTCGATGTGGACGTGTTGTTGCAGACGACGATGAACACCGGCGGCGTGTCGATGCCTGACTTGCCCCACTTCTCGAATGTTTCCTGGTAGTGATTGTAGAGGGCGACAAGGGCGGTTTGCAGCTTGGCCGGAAGCGAGTTCGGGTCGAGGTCGCCCCGGCCCTTGCCGCGCCCCTTCTTCGGCATCTCGTCGCGGATGTGCTCCCACAGGTCGCGGAACACCGGGACATCCGCCTCGGGGATATTGTCGGCAGTGGGTACGCGCGGGAGCTTGACGATGCCGCATTCGATGGCGTCCATCAGCGAGAAATCGCTAATCGTCCAGGGAAAGAGCGTGCCTTCGGCATAGCCGGAGCCGCGCAGGAAGAACGGCGTGGCCGACAGATCGTAAACGGCGCGGACGCCCAGCTTGCGCTTGAACATTTCGATGCCGCTGATCCATAGCCGCGCGGCTTCGTTCTCTTCCTTGGCGATGGCCTTGTCGTCGCCGGTCAGGTCGTCGATGTCTTCGTTATTCGGCTTTTCCCGGTAGCAATGGTGGGCTTCGTCATTGATGACGACGATATTCTTGAGGCCCATGAGTTCTTCGGCCACACGCCGAACCATCTGGCCTTCGGTTTCCTTGGTCGCAATCGGGGCGTGGCGTCCTTGGAGCAGCGAGCGCCCGACCTTGTTGACTTCCAGAATCTCTTTGAGTTGAAGAGCATGGTAATTGGTGATGACGATCTTGGCCCTGTTGATGTCGTCCAGCATGTCGCCGGGAACCAACTCGCGGGTGCGGTAGTAGCTTTCGATGTCGCTCGGCAACAGCACTCGCAGGCGGTCTTTGATCGTGATGCCCGGTGCGATGACCAGAAAGCCGCGCGAGAAATGGTTGCTGGTAGGCGAGCGCACAGCGTTCACCGTTTGCCACGCGACCAGCATCGCCATCACGGTGGTCTTCCCCGCGCCGGTCGCCATCTTCATGGCGAGGCGGAGCAATTCGGGGTTGGCCTGTTCGTTGGCCCCGAGGATGTGTTCCCAGATATGGGCGTACTGGCGCTTGGTGCGGGCGACCTCGGTCAGCCAGATGACAGTTTCGACCGCTTCGACCTGACAGAAGAAGGGGCGCACTCCCTCAAATTGATGGCCGCGCCAATAATTGAGAAGGCGCGCCGTGGCGGGCGTGACGCCCCATACGGCAGGATTTGAGCGTCGCCACTCGCCGACGTGGCTGCGAATCTCATTGATGATCGGCGTCGGGTTGTATTCCTGTTCCTCACTCGAAAGCCCGTCATCATTTTGCAGATTGAGGCTACCCTGATCCTTGGCCGCGCTCTTGCGCTTCTTCTTGCGCGGCTTCGGAACCGGCGTAATCAGTTCAGACTTTCGCCGCCCCTCGCGCGGCGGTTCGTTGAGCGGCTGACCCTCGGCATCAAGCGGATGGTGCCGGCTCGGCTCCGCGTAAGGGGAATTGAGGATGGGTTGCTCGAAGAACGGGCTGGCCGGGGTCGTCATGGTTGCGCACGCCCGTTATTCGCAGTGGCGGGGGTGAGGGCCGGGTGCCTTCCGCTCACCGTATGGGCGAGTGATTTCGCGTGGTGCTGGCTTGTCACTCCCCGTTGCCCCCCTGTTGCTCTTCTACCTTGCGCTTTATCCAGTTTGCGATTTCCTGCCGCTGGAACCGCCACGATCCGCCAACCTTGAAGCCAGGAATCTTGCCTGCCGAGGCTAGCTTGTAGGCGGTCTTCTCGTTGATCTTGAGAAGTTCCGCCACCTCCCGGATCGTCAGGATTTCGTCGGCCATGCGCCCGCCGTGACTCGTGGTTGGAGAAGTGTATAGAAGATCGGAGAAAATTAGGGAAGATAGCGGTACCTCCCCATCCCGGGGCGAGCAGCGGCGGTTAAGCCGGGGCTGCCGCAGCATCATATTGAAAATTCCGCTCTGAAAGCGGAGTTTTAAGGATGATCCGATGTTGGCGGTCCCCTCATTGATCTTGAGGGATGGTTTGTAGATTCCACGAAACGCTAAGTATGACTTAGCGAATGTCGAAAAATATAAACTCGACATTGGTTTGAAAATATGCCAAAATGCTAAGCATGGATATGCGTTCTGGCGGCAAGCTAAACCGACTCCAGCAGGAACTCCCCGAGGGTCTCCTGGCCGACGCCGCTTGGATGGAGGCTCACGGCTACTCGTCGGCACTGCGCAGCCAGTACGTTCGCGCCGGCTGGCTCGATAGCCCGGCCCGGCGCGTCTATCGCCGCTCGCGCACGCCGCTCACCTGGCAGCAGGTGGCTGTTTCTCTCCAGACGGTGCTGGACCTTCCGCTCACCGTCGGCGGGCGCACCGCGCTCGAACAGCAGGGTTACGCCCATTACCTTTCGACAGCCATGCGCGAGGTTCATCTTTACGGGCCGAAACGCCCACCGACTTGGCTGGCGAGCCTACCGCTCGACGTAACCTTTCATTGGCACAACAGCCTACGACTGTTTCCTGGCGACGCCGACGCACCACCCGAGCCAAGCCCCGTCATGGTCAGCGCCGGCGGCCTGACCTTGCCTATACGATATTCCAGCAAGGAGCGCGCCGTTCTCGAATTGCTCGACGAACTGCCCGAGCATGAAAGCTTCCATCAGGCCGATGCCTTGATGGAAGGGATGAGCGATTTAAGCCCGCGCCGCTTGCAAACCCTGCTGGAGGCTTGCGCGAGCGTAAAGGTGAAGCGGCTCTTTCTCTTCTTCGCAGACCGCCACCGCCATGCGTGGCGATCCCGGCTCGACATGTCCCGCGTCGATCTGGGTTCGGGTAAGCGCGTCCTCGTCAAAGGCGGCAAGCTCGATCCGCACTACAACATCACCGTGCCGTCCGATCTGGGAGGCCCGTGAATTTCATGGCCTTCCTGGACACATACCGGCAGCAGGTCGCCCTGCTTATTCGCGTCCTTCCTTTCGTCGCGGAGGAGCGGGCTTTCGCGCTCAAGGGTGGCACCGCGATCAACCTGTTCGTGCGCGACATGCCGCGCCTCTCCGTGGACATCGACCTGACCTATCTGCCGGTCGAAGATCGGGCCGCATCGCTCGCGGCAATCAACGCCGCCATGCTGCGGATCAAGGAACGCATCGAGCAGAGCATCCCAGCCGCGAGGGTCAATGCTTCGCGTTCCGCCGACGAGAAGATCGTCACCAAGCTGATCGTTCGGGCGAGCGGCGTGCAGATCAAGATCGAGGTAACGCCGGTGCTCCGCGGTGCGGTCTATGATCCCGTCGTGATGAGCGTGGTTCCCGCTGTCGAAGACGCCTTCGGCTTCGCCGAAATGCAGGTCGTGTCATTCGCCGACCTCTATGCAGGCAAGATCGTGGCGGCCTTCGACCGCCAGCACCCGCGCGACCTCTTCGACGTGCGCGGCCTGTTGGCGAACGAGGGCGTCGGCGACGAGTTGCGCCGCGCCTTTCTGGTTTACGTCATCAGCCACAACCGTCCGATGGCCGAAGTTCTCGCCCCGACTCGCAAGCCGCTGGGCGAGGAGTTCGCGCGGGGCTTCGCCGGCATGACTCAGGAGTCTGTCGCGCTCGCGGACCTTGATGCCGCGCGGGAGGCGATCATCGCCGCGATGGTGGCCGACATGCCGGAAGATCACCGGCGCTTCCTTGCCGGCTTCAAACGCGGCGAACCGGATTGGGCACTTCTCGGGATACCGGAGGCCCAGCATTTGCCCGCCGTCATGTGGAAGCAGCGCAACCTCGCCAAGCTGCCCGATGCAAGACGGGGCGAACTGGTCGATGCGTTGGCGCGCGTTCTCTTTCCCTGACCGCAACGCCATCGAAGGGGCGTGTCCTTTGGGGGTGCTGATGCTCAGTTATCCTCGAACGCCTGCTTTCCCTTCGCCGCCCACAGCGCCAACGCCTTGTCGCGCTCATCGCTTTGGAGCTTGTCGGCCATCCAGAGCAGCGCGCCGTAGATCATGGCGCGATCATCGCCGGTCAGGTCCACGATCCCGGCCTTGACGACAAGGCCGCCGAGTTCGATCAGATGCCGCGTGCGCGTGCGGCGCTCGACCTGCCAGGTGCGCATGTCATGTCGCGCCCGCGCCGCTTGATGCCGGTTGCGTGCCGCCCGGTTGCGATTGATCGCCGCCAGTGTCGCGATCAGACGTTGATGCAGATCGCCGCGACCGGCTCTGAAAGAACGCGGCCCCGCGCTTCGCCCATGCCTCCCTCTTTCCGGCGTCCTTGGTTTCGGCCAGCACGATCAGCGCGCCCGCCAGTTCGTCGGCAGTCAGCGCGTCGGCTCCTGTCGAGATGACCAGCTCGCCGAGTTGCTGCACCTTGCGGGCTTTCAAGTCCCGCGCCTTGTCTTCCAGCGACTTCAGTTCCGCATCGAAGTCCCGTGGCTTGCGCATCGTCGTCTCCATAAGGTGTCGATGGAGCGATGATAGTTGAGCGCCTGCCGCAATGCTGTAAGGTTGCCGGGACGGGCTGAAACGACGCGAGCAGTCCCGAGAAATTAGTTTCGAGGGCGCGCTTATACGTCGTTCCGACGTGCGCTTCGCCGTGGTGATGTTCGGATCGCAATGGCGATCTATCATCTTCACGTCAAGGTCATTGGCCGCAAGGCCGGGAGCAGCGCGGTGGCCTCCGCCGCCTACCGCTCGGGCTCGCGATTGCGCGACGACCGGCTTGAGCGCAGCCACGACTTCTCCAACAAGCGCGGCGTCGTCCATTCCGAGGTCATGCTGCCGGAGGATGCTCCCGAACAATGGAAGGACCGCGAACGGCTCTGGAACGATGTCGAGGCGTTCGAAGTCAGGAAGGACGCCCAGCTCGCCCGCGAGATCGAGTTCGCCCTTCCGCGCGAGATGACGCAAGCCCAGGGCATCGAACTCGCCCGCGACTTCGTGCAGGCGGAGTTTGCCGATCAGGGCATGATCGCCGACCTCAATGTGCATTGGGACATGGCCGAGGACGGGACATCCAAGCCCCACGCGCATGTCATGCTCACCATGCGATCCGTGGACGAAAACGGCTTCGGCCAAAAGGTGCGGGACTGGAACCGCACGGGACAAGTCGAGCGTTGGCGCGAACGCTGGGCCAAGCTGGCCAACGAGCGCCTGGCCGAACTCGACATCGACGCGCGCATCGACCATCGCAGCCTGGAGGCGCAGGGCATCGCGCTGGAGCCGCAAACGCAGATCGGCGCGCCCGCGCAGCGCATTGAGGGCGAAGGGTTAGAGGCCGCCGACAGGGCCGAAATGCACCGCGAGATCGCGCGCAACAATGGCGCACGGATCATCGCCGCCCCCTCGATGGCGCTCGACGCGATCACCCACCAGCAGTCCACCTTCACGCGCCGAGACATGGCGATGTTCGCGCATCGCCACAGCGACGGAATCGAGCAGTTCAACGCGGTCATGGGGGCGATGCGGAACGCGCCCGAGCTGGTCGAACTTGGCAGGGACGGACGGGGCGAGGACCGCTTCACCACCCGCGAGATGGTCGAGACCGAACAGCGCCTGCACCGCGCAGCCGAACTGATGGCCGAGAAGCAACGCCATGAGGTCGGCGACGGGGACCGCGAAGCGGCGCTGGCGCGTGCGGAAGCGCGTGGTCTTGTCCTTTCGGGAGAGCAGGCCGAGGCGCTTACGCATGTCACGGATGGGCGCGATCTGGGCGTCGTCGTCGGCTACGCCGGAACGGGAAAGAGCGCGATGCTGGGCGTGGCGCGCGAAGCCTGGGAAGCGGCGGGCTACGAGGTCCGGGGCATCGCGCTGTCCGGCATCGCCGCCGAGAATCTGGAAAGCGGATCGGGCATCGCGTCGCGCACCATCGCCAGCATGGAACATGGTTGGGGACAGGGCCGCGACGCACTCACGTCCCGCGATGTGCTTGTGATCGACGAGGCCGGCATGGTCGGCACGCGCCAGTTGGAGCGCGTGCTGTCCCATGCCGCCGACGCGGACGCCAAAGTGGTCTTGGTCGGCGATCCGCAACAGTTGCAATCCATCGAGGCGGGCGCGGCCTTCCGCTCGATCTTTGAGCGCCACGGCGGGGCGGAGATCGGCGAGGTGCGCCGCCAGCGGGAGGATTGGCAGCGCGACGCCACGCGCGATCTGGCGACCGGCCGCACCGGCGACGCGATCCATGCCTATGACAGTCATGGCATGGTCCATGCCGCCCCGACACGCGAGCACGCGCGCGACGATCTGATCGGCCGCTGGGACCGTGAGCGGCAGGCGTCGCCCGACAAGAGCCGCATCATCCTCACCCATACCAATGACCAGGTGCGGGAACTCAACGAGGTGGCGCGCGAGCGGCTGCGGGAAGCCGGTGATCTGGGCGACAACGTGCGTATCACGGTCGAACGCGGCGAGCGCAGCTTCGCCAGCGGGGATCGCGTCATGTTCCTGCAAAACGAGCGCGGGCTTGGCGTGAAGAACGGCACGCTCGGGACCATCGAGCAAGTCAGCGCACGATCCATGTCCGCGCGCACCGACGACGGGCGCAGCATCTCGTTCGACCTGAAAGACTACAACCGCATCGACCACGGCTATGCGGCGACCATCCATAAGGCGCAGGGCATGACTGTGGACCGCACTCATGTCCTGGCGACGCCGGGCCTGGACGCCCACGGCAGCTATGTTGCCCTGTCGCGCCACCGCGACGGCATGGACCTGCACTATGGCCGCGATGACTTCGCTGACGAGAACAGGCTTGCCCGCACCCTGTCGCGCGACCGCGCCAAGGACATGGCCTCGGATTACGAGCCGGCACAAAGCTACGCCGAGCGGCGCGGCATCACCTTCCGCGAACGGGTGGAGCGGGTGGTCGAGATCGTCAAACAGGTTCCCGAGAAAGTGCGCGGTATGTTCGATGGCCTACGCCTGCCAGCCGATGGAGGGCAGGAGCTGGAACGGGCGACGCCGGAAAGGGAAAAGGCGGCAGTCCCGGAGGAGGCTTTGCGCCGCGCCCGGACCAAGGCGCTCGTCCGCCATGCCCGCGCCGTGGATGCGATCTTCGAGGCGCAGGAGCGAGGCGGCAGGGCCAGCCCGGAGCAGGTGACGGAATTGCAGGACGCCCGCAAAGCCTTCGAGGAGGTGCGACCCTACGGCCCGCACGACGCCGAAGCCACCTACAAGAAGGACCCGGAGCTTGCCTCGGAAGCGGCCACGGGCCAGGTCAATCGCACCGTGCGCGCCCTCCAGTTGGAGACCGAGCTGCGCACCGATCCGCATCGCCGCGCAGACCGCTTCGTGGAACGCTGGCGGGAACTCGGCCAAGCCAGCCAGCGCCAGTATCAGGCGGGCGACATGTCCGGTTACAAGTCCACGCGGTCGGCGATGGGCGACATGGCGAAAAGTCTCGAACGCGATCCCCAACTTGAATCCATCCTCGAAGGCCGCAAGCGAGACCTCGGCATCGGGATCGACTCGGGCCGCAGCCTCGGTCGGGAACTCGCGTTCAGCCACGGCATCGACCTCGGCAGAGGCCGGGGTATCGGACTGTAGAACTATCCTATTTTCCGCCGCCTCTACCCCACATTACTACGACCTCTAAATATCTATTGCACAACAGCAAATCATCGCTCTGTCTGGTCTCTGCAATCGCC
>DATLUE010000348.1:0-4403 GCA_035533255.1 Allostellaceae bacterium
AAAAATTTACAATTCATGTAGCGCCCCTTAATCGGAGACAGACTTGAATCCGCGCGGTTTCGTGCCATGCGACACGTTATGAAGCGGTATGCTTAACGCTGCCGTGATGGCATTGTTAGTGCTTAATTACTTGCCGGAAGAAATTTACCAAAGAAGATTGAAAAAAAGGCCGGATGAACGAAATTACCGGCCCGGTGGCGAGTGAAATGCACCTTGGCGCGTGCGTCGTTGGCGGCCGCGCCTCGAAGTCGTAACTTGTGGAACTTTATCGAAGTCATTTACGAGACAGATGAATGGGCGGTTATAAAACCGTCGCCCTGACAATGTGGGCGAGAATTAGTCCGGGGGAAAAGGCAAGCGGCGCCTGCGCACACAAGAGACTTCTGGATGGCCAAGCCACAAATCCAAACAGCAAACACCATGAAAGCCGGTATTCGAGTACTTGTCGTCGAAGACGACTCCGAAGCGCGTGAGGCATGGTCCAGGCTGATCTCCTCTTGGGGCTACCGGGTCGAGGAAGCCGAAGACGGCGAGCGGGCTTTGCAGTTGGTTGAGAGCTTTGAGCCGCAAATCCTGCTGCTCGACCTGAGACTGCCGAAGAAAGACGGCTTGACGGTGCTCGGCGAACTTCGCGCCAAGGGCGGCCAGCTTCACACCATCGTGATTTCCGGCGAAGGCGAGATCGAAGACGCGGTTAAATCGATAAAGCTTGGAGCTTACGACTATCTGCGCAAGCCAGTCGATCCGCATCATCTGGAAGTGATGCTCGGCAATCTGCGCGCGCATCTGAGCGTCAGCAGGGAAAACCAGCTTTTACGCCGGCGCCTGATAGAGGCGGGCGAGTTCGGGCCTCTCATCGGACAATCCCTGCCCATGCGGCGCGTGATGGCCTCGATCGAGCAAGTCGCGCCGACCAGCGCGTCGGTCATAATCGTTGGTGAGAGCGGCACCGGGAAGGAATTGGTCGCTCGGACCATTCATGAGCTTTCCTCTCGATCCAACGGTCCCTACGTCGCGATCAATTGCGCGGCGTTGCCGGAAACTCTGATGGAGAGCGAGTTGTTTGGCCATGAGCGCGGTGCGTTCACAGGCGCCGACCGCCGCCGCGAAGGCTGCTTCGAACTCGCAAACGGTGGAACGCTGCTGCTCGACGAGATCGCCGAAATGAAGACCGAGCTGCAGGCCAAGCTTCTGCGGGTCATCGAAGAACGCAAGATCCGCCGCCTGGGTGGCAGTTCCGAGGTGGCCGTCGACGTACGCGTGTTGGCCGCGACCAATCGCAACCTGGAGGCACGCCTTCGCGAAGGGAAATTCCGCGAAGATCTTTACTATAGACTCAACGTGTTTTCGATTCAGTTGCCGAGTTTGCGCGAGCACCTGGAGGATTTGCCGGCCCTGGTCGAGGATTTTCTGCGACAGCTTTCCCCGCCCGGAGGGAAAGCTGTCGTGGGCATGGAAGCCGAATGTCTCGAGCTGCTTAAATCCCAGCGCTGGCCCGGCAATGTGCGGCAATTGCGCAATCTAATCGAGCGCGCACTGGTGGTTACGCATGGGCCGATGATCTCGACCGCGGACCTGCCCGAGGAGATCAAAGTCGGCAAAAACTCGCGCGAGGTTCTGGATATACACGTGGGAATGTCCTTGAGCGCGGTCAAACGACAGCTTCTGCTCCAGACCCTCAAGTCCACCGGCGGCAACAAGGTAAAAGCGGCGGAAATTCTCGGCATTACGATCAAGACGCTGTACAATCAGCTCAAGAGCTATCAAGCCGGGCTTCCGACCGGCGCCGAATCCGCCGATGATGAGAAGTGCGACCAGCAATGACGCTCACTCCGATCCTCCAGCCGAATAAATTATCTTAATCAGTTCGATTCGGACGCTTCCGATAAACACCGCCGACTGTATGCGCAGCGGCAGATGGCGCGCGTCGGCCGACACCCATATTGTCGTGCGATGCGCCTGGTCCCTGATTTTGCCCTCGCTGGCGTAGGCAACTGACGGCACAACTCTGAAGGCGTCGAATTCGCCGAGCGGCGTGCTGATACGCTCACGTCCGACCACGTCAAGCTCGAAGACGTAACGGTTGAGGCTGATAAACGTATCGAACCTCAACGAGTCGCCTACCTTGAGCGGCTGCGCCAGCGCCATCAGCGCACCCGAAATCGGGCCCGCGGGGTTCTGGGAGAGAAACTCGCGGGTCTGCACGCCGCGCGGATAATGCCTGACCATCGTAACGATATGGTCGAAGCGATTGAAGGTGACGTTGAAGTCGTCGTGCCGCCGCCCCTCGCGCTGGCGCGTGTAAAGAGTGACCGGACTGAGCGATTCCGCGCCGAGGCTCTCGCGCAGGTAATCGCGTATTGGATAGAGCCTGTCGGTAAATCGATTGGTGCGAATCGATACTTCGGCGGTTAATAGCGCCGGATCGTTCCGGTCGGCGTCCAGAACCAACTCGGCCGTAGCTGCCGGAATTCCTATCCACGACGCGCGGTAAATGAGCTGCTCGCCCCGATGAAACGGTATCGGTGCCGGCGAGTAGGTAGGGATCCGCATCCCATCGGGAAGCGGCAACGGCTTCCCATATATGGCGCCCTGACAAAGCTGAGGCCGCCCCGCGCACGACGGCGGAGAATCCGTGAATGCCCAACTCGTACTGAGTAAAGCGGCACAGGCTAGCGCGATAGTCTTCCAAAGCGGCGTCGCCGCGCGCCTTGAGCGCCGCACCGATCGCCGCAGGTTCCCCGGCGGGCCGGGCGCGGCCAACGGCAAAGACTCGGCAGTGCGACGCGCGCGCGGTTGCAACGGGCTCGATCACTCGCCGGTCGCCGCACTGGACATCGGCTGGGCGACGGCGTCGATGAAAGTTTGATGCCATAGCTCGAGCATCAGAAGATTCCACAGGAGATAATGCCGCTGATGACTGCCGGCGACGTGCTCGGCGATGAGCTGTTCGATGAAGTGGCGGTTGAAGTAGCCGCGTTCCAGAGATCGCCGGCTCAGCAGCTTGTCGCGCAGGTAGCCGCTCAGCTCGCCGCGAAACCAGTGGTCGATGGGGACGCCAAACCCCATTTTGCGCCGATAAAGAATCTCATCCGGCAGGATGCCCCGGAAGGCGCTCTTGAGGATCGCCTTGCGCGTCACCGAGGTCATCTTGAACCTTGCCGGCAGCCGCGCGACGAATTCCATGAAGGGATGGTCAAGCATCGGCGACCGTGTCTCGAGCGACACCGCCATCGAGGCGATATCGAATTTCACCAGGAGATCGTCGGGCAGGTAGAGTCCGATGTCGACGGCGAGCATCGCATCGACCGTGTTGTCGATGCCGCTGCGCCGGCTGAGTTGAGCGATCAGGTCCTCGCTCGCCGACATCTTGACCTGGCGCGCGAGTTCGGGACTGAAAAGAGCTTCGCGATGGAACCGGTTGAATTGCACCAGCAATGCGGCGTAGGCATCCGCGCGGTCGAGGCGGAAGGTCTCGGGCAGAATGTTGCGATGGCGCTTCAGACGACCCGCCGGACCGAACAGGCGATAGAGCGCAGCCAAGGCAATTCCGAGGCCGTGACGCATTGGTTGAGGCATCCATCCGACGTAGCTCGCGAGCAGGTTGACGGAATGACGAACGTAACCGGCAAAGTTTTCGTCGCCGCCGTCGCCGTTAAGCGCGACCGTCACGTGATCGCGCGCCGCCTTGCATAGATAATAAGTCGGCAGCGCGGAAGGATCGGCGTACGGCTCATTGTAATGCCAAACCAGCTTGTCGATAACCTCCAGCGCGTCGGGCTCGACCTGTAATTCGTGATGCTCGGTGCCGAAGCGTTGCGCGACCATCCGCGCGTAGGCGGTCTCGTCGTAGTCGCGTTCCTTGAAGCCGACGGAAAACGTCCGCACCGGCCGCGACGACAGCCGGCTCATCAGCGCGACAATCGCGCTCGAGTCGATTCCGCCGCTCAGCATCGCGCCGATTGGAACGTCGCTCACCATCCGCAGTTTCACGGACTCGGTTAGCCGTCGAATCACTTCCTCGCGGGCCTCGACCGCACTGATTTTAAGCTTGGGGCCGAAGCTGAGTTGCCAATAGGGACTAATTTCGATCCGACCGTCGTGAAACGTCAGGTAATGCGCGGGCGGCAGCTTGCGAATACCCTTGAAGGCGCTGAGCGGGCTGGGCACATAGCCGAGCGCGATGTAATGGTTGATCGCCTCGAGCTCGGGCTCGGCCATGAAACCCGGATAAGCGAGAATCGCCTTCGGCTCGGAGGCGAACAGTAGCCGCTGGCCGTTCCATGAGTAGAAAAGCGGTTTTTGGCCGAGCCGGTCTCGCGCCATGAAAAGCCTGCGCTTGCGCTCGTCCCAGATTGCGAACGCGAACATCCCGCGCATCCGCTCCAGACATCCCGTGCCCA